>NZ_JBEAKW010000008.1:0-165866 GCF_040065795.1 Klebsiella sp. JB_Kp004
CAGGGAGAATGTAGGCCCGGTAAGGCGCAGCCGCCACCGGGCATCGAAGCGGGAACGGCGCTGGATGCCTGTTGCCGGGCGGCGCTGCGCTTGCCCGGCCAGGCGGGTTACGGAGCCGCGTGCAGGCCAGGTAAGGCGCAGCCGCCACCGGGCGTTGAAACGGGAAGGGTGATGGATGCCCATTGCCGGGCGGCGCTGCGCTTGCCCGGCCTGGGGGGTTACGGTGCCGGGTGCAGGCCCGGTAAGGCGGGTTACGTAGCGGGTGGAGACAAAATGTTGGCCGGGGTAACAGACGCTGCTGAACGGTTCCCTCTCCATCCGGGAGAGGGTTAGGGAAACTGGCGTGACACTGTCACCGAAAAACCCACTCCTGCAGGGCTTCGGACATCAGTTCGCCGAGCAGCGTGACCGCGGCGGAATGGGGTTCCTGACGCGGGGTTTGTTGCAGACTGACGGCCAGGTTGCCGGGGGATGGCAGTGATCCGCCGGCGGGGCGCAGATTGCCTGGCATGCCGATGCGGCTGCGTACCGTCAGCCCCAGGCCGGCCTGCACCGCCGCCCAGATGCCGCTCAGGCTGTGGCTGACGAACACCACCTGCCAGGGGATCCCTGCGGCATCGAGACAGGCAATAGCGCGGGAACGCATCAGGCACGGGCTGTCGAACATCACCAGCGGCAGCGGCTCGCCGGACGCCAGCCGCGCGCGAACGTCAAAGTCAGGATGCGCAATCCACGCCAGCGGGCAGCGGCCCAGCCCGGGGCCCTGATCTTCGGTTTGCCACAGCAGCGCCAGATCCAGCGTCTGCTCCGCCAGCGCCTGGCGCAGCGGGCCATTGCGATCCACCCTGGCGACGATCCGCACCTGCGGATGGTGGCGGGTAAACTGCCCAAGGATCCCCGGCATCAGCGATTCGCCAAAATCTTCCTGCATGCCAAGGTGAATTTCGCCAGTGAGCCGTTCGCCCTGCAGCGCGCGCAGGGTTTCATCATTGAGCGCCAGCAGCCGTCTGGCGTAGCTCATTAGCTTTTCGCCCTCCGCGGTCAGTGCCAGGTGCCGCCCCTGTTTAACCACCAGCGCGGCGCCGCACTGACTCTCCAGCTTTTTGAGCTGGGCGCTGACGGCGGAGGTGGAGCGCGCCAGACGCTGCGCCGCCAGGGCGAAGCTGCCGCACTCCATGCCGGTCACAAAGCTGCGCAGGGCGTCGAGATCGAGGCCGGGTAAGCGTTTCTCCATTATCATCCTTATTACCGGGACGTTGGATTCTGGCGATTGCCATTATCGGGACCTTACTGTGGCATCGCGGCGGGCAGGCGTCAACGGACCCTGCGGCGAGAAGCGTAGAAGTCGCGCAGGCAGGCATAAAAAAAGCCGATAAGGGAACTTATCGGCTTAGTGCAGGCAGGGCTGGCCGCTGAGCGGGGCGACAGGCGCCGCCTCGCTCAGGCAGATTATTGCGCCAGCAGCTCCTGAGCGGTGCGCTCCACCAGGCTCAGCAGGACCTTCACATCATCCAGCGTCACCACCGGGTTCAGCAGGGTCAGCTTCAGGCAGGTAACGCCGTTGTGCTCGGTCACGCCAACGTTGGCGCGGCCGGAAGCCAGCAGGGCGTCGCCGACGCGCTGGTTGAGCAGGGCGATAGCCGCCGCGTCGCTCTGCGCCATCTGCGCCGGACGGGAACGGAACAGCACGCTCGCCAGCTGCGGCTGCATCACCAACTCCAGCGTCGGCTGCGACTTCACGTACTCCGCGACGTTTTTCGCCATGGTGACGCCGTGATCGATGATCGCCGCATACTGTTTCTGCCCCAGCGCTTCGAGGCCCATCCACAGCTTCAGGGCATCGAAGCGGCGGGTGGTCTGCAGCGATTTGGAGACCAGGTTCGGCACGCCGTGTTCTTCATCGAACTCGGAGTTCAGATAGGCCGCCTGATAACGCATCAGCTCGTAATGGCGGGCATCCTTCAGCAGGAAGGCACCGCAGCTGATGGTCTGGAAGAACTGCTTGTGGAAGTCCAGGGTAACGGAATCCACCAGCTCCAGACCGTCAAGATAGTCGCGATACTGCTCAGACAGCAGCAGCGCGCCGCCCCAGGCCGCGTCAACGTGCAGCCAGATCTGATGCTCCGCAGCGATACCAGCGATGTCGCGCAGCGGGTCGATAGCCCCCGCGTCGGTGGTCCCGGCGGTGGCGACGATCGCCATGATCTGTTCACCGTTAGCCTGCGCCTGCGCAATCTTCGCCTGCAGGTCGGCCACGTCCATCCGCGCGAATTCGTCGGTTTTCACCAGCGTAACCGAGCGGTAGCCGAGGCCCATCAGCGCCATGTTCTTCTGCACCGAGAAGTGGGCGTTTTCCGAGCACAGCACTTTGTACTGGCGGATATCCCCCGGCAGTCCATCCTGCTGGATGGAGTGTCCCTGACGGGCGAAGAAGGCGTCGCGCGCCAACATCAGGCCCATCAGGTTGCTCTGGGTGCCGCCGCTGGTGAAGACGCCGGCGTCGCCTGCCGGATAGCCGACCCGGGCGCGCAGCCACTCGATCAGCTTCATCTCAATGATGGTCGCCGACGGGCTCTGATCCCAGGAGTCCATGCTCTGGTTGGTGGCGTTGATCAGCACTTCCGCCGCCTGGCTAATCACCAGGCTCGGGCAGTGCAGGTGCGCCACGCACTGTGGGTGATGCACCGACAGGCTGTCTTTCAGGAAGTACTCGATCGCACGATCAATCGCCGCCTGGTTACCCAACCCCTGTTCGTTAAATTCAAGGGAGATACGCTCACGCAGTTCGTCAACGCTTTTCCCCTGATACATCTCAGGTTGCTTCAGCCACTGCACAACGGCCTGACTGGTCTGCTCGATAACCTGCTGATAAGCCTCAACGCTCTGCGCCGAACCAGCAAGAATCGGATTCAATGTGGACATGGTGGTCACTGACTCCACTCAGACCGGTTTCACACCGGCGGCCAGCAGGGCCTGTTCAAATTTGTCGAGGAACACATTCAGTTCCGCGTCGCTGATCAGCAGGGACGGCAGCAGGCGCAGCACGCAGCCGTGACGACCACCGCGCTCCAGAATCAGGCCCGCTTCGAAGCATTTCTTCTGCAGCAGGGCAGAGAGTTCGCCGTCAGCCGGGTAGCAGCCCATGTGATCCTGCGCGTCGTTCGGCTTGACGATTTCGATACCGATCAT
The DNA here is from genome assembly GCF_040065795.1 of Klebsiella sp. JB_Kp004. Taxonomy (NCBI): domain Bacteria; kingdom Pseudomonadati; phylum Pseudomonadota; class Gammaproteobacteria; order Enterobacterales; family Enterobacteriaceae; genus Klebsiella; species Klebsiella sp. JB_Kp004. Next base: position 3,190 of record NZ_JBEAKW010000008.1, read on the forward strand.
CAGACCGAGACCGCGAACGTGGCCAATGACCGGGTAGCGCTTCTGCAGCTCCGCCAGTTTGCCTTTCAGCCACTCGCCCTGGGCGGCGACTTTGTCGGCAATGTTGTTGTCGCGCAGGTGACGCAGGGTGGTCAGGCCGGTAGCCATCGCCAGCTGGTTGCCGCGGAAGGTGCCGGTGTGGTGACCCGGTTCCCAGGCGTCGAACTGCTTTTTAATGCCCAGCACCGCCAGCGGCAGACCGCCGCCAACCGCTTTCGACATCACGATGATGTCCGGCTGAATACCGGCGTGTTCGAAGGCGAAGAATTTACCGGTACGGGCAAAGCCGGCCTGCACTTCATCAACGATCAGCAGAATGCCGTGCTCTTCGGTCACTTTGCGGATGCGCTGCAGCCACTCGACCGGCGCCGGGTTCACGCCGCCTTCGCCCTGAACGGCTTCGAGGATCACGGCCGCCGGTTTACGGACGCCGCTCTCCACGTCGTTGATCAGGTTTTCGAAGTAGTAGGTCAGCGCTTTGACGCCGGCTTCGCCGCCGATGCCCAGCGGGCAGCGGTACAGGTGCGGGTAAGGCATAAACTGCACTTCCGGCATCATGCCGTTGACCGCCGCTTTCGGCGACAGGTTGCCGGTGACCGACAGCGCGCCGTGGGTCATCCCGTGATAGCCGCCGGAGAAGCTGATCACTGACGTACGACCGGTGTATTTTTTCGCCAGCTTCAGCGCCGCTTCCACGGCGTCAGCGCCGGAAGGACCGGTGAACTGCAGGCAATACTCTTTCCCTTCGCCCGGCAGGCAAGAGAGCAGGTATTCGGAGAAACGATCTTTTAACGGGGTAGTCAGATCGAGAGTATGTAACGGCAAGCCGCTGGTAATGACACTTTGGATGCTCTGCAATACATCAGGGTGGTTGTGGCCCAGAGCGAGAGTACCGGCGCCGGCAAGGCAGTCCAGGTACTGTTTGTTATCCGCATCCGTCAGCCACACGCCTTCAGCTTTAGTGATAGCCAGCGGTAACTTACGCGGGTAACTCCTGACATTCGATTCGAATTCGGCCTGACGGGCCAAAAAGGTTTCGTTGTTTGCGTCTAATAAATCGGCACGTAAAGTATCAATACGGACTTTATCCGTCATCATATCACTCCCACAACCAGCATTGCGGTTGAACGCTGGTTGAATAATTGGTGTAAGGAATTGAATTGGCATTCATAAAGCGCGCACAATATATGGCTTTTTAAATCCGCATTCAACGTTTTATTGATTGCGTTATTTTGACGCTATTCTTACTGGGGTAAAAATTAACGTAACCTGCTGAATTATAATAAAACAAACCAGAGTAACGATAACCCTTTAAAGTGTAATTATTAGTGAGAAAGTCTCTATATTTTTATTGCCGCTGCGTTAAATCGCTGACGGAAAGCCTTCCGTCAGCGATGGCAAGAGTCAATGCAGCTCAACCGCATAATTTGTTAAAGGTGTAACTTTTTTCACCAACTTATTGTTATATAAAAACTGTTCGTAAGTGTCGTAGCGCGCTTTATCCAGCGCCGCCGGATCGGCGGCGAACAGCGGCACGGTTTGCAGCCACGCCTGATGGTTAAGCTCGGTCTTCAGCTCCGGATGGGCGGCGGCGAACGCCTCCCAGCTCTCCTGCGGATGCGCGCGCAGGTAGCTGACCCCGGCCTGCAGGGCGGTGAGGAATTTACGGATTTTCGCCTCATGAATCGCGTCGCGGTGGGCGACAATCACCAGCTCGTCATAGGCCGGTACGCCATAATCCTCAACGTTCATCACCACCGGGGCTTTGCCCTGCAGCTTCAGCTCCTGCGCTTCTATATTACGATAACCGCCGATGACCGCGTCCACCTGGCCCGCCAGCAGAGCGCTGGTCAGCTGAAAATTGACGTTGACCAGCTTGATACTGGCCGGATCGATCCCCGCATGCTGCGCCATGGTCGACAGGGTGGCCTGCTCAATGCCGCTGACCGAGTAACCCACCTTCTTGCCTTGCAGATCCGCCGGGGTTTTGATCTGCTTATCCAGGGCGATCACCGTGTTCAGCGGCGAGCCGATCAGGGTGCCCACGCGCACCAGCGGTAACCCTTCGTCAGCGAAGAAGTGCACCTGCGGCTGGTAGGTGATGGCCAGGTCCGCCTGACGGGCGGCCACCATGCGGGGCGGCAGCGCCGGATCCGACGGGGGAACAATCTTGACGTCCAGACCCTGGGCCTTAAAGGCGCCGATCTGCTCGGCCATCATAATCGGCGCATGGTCGGGGTTAATATACCAGTCCAGCACCAGGGTGAGCGGTTCATTGGCCAGCGCGTGACCGCTGAGCAGCGCCGTCAGGGTTGCTCCGGCGAAAAGCGACGTTTTCATCTGTTTTCCTTTATTACTTCATGATTATTCCGGCGACCAGTCGATCAACCGGTGCAGCAGGGTGTCTACCGCCAGCCACAGGAAGAGGGTCAGCAGTACTAAAATAAACAGCGCGGCGAAGCAGATATCGGTTTGCAGCCGCGCGTTGGCATTAAGCATGACGTAGCCCAGCCCCTCGGCGGAGCCGACCCATTCGCCGATAATGGCGCCGATGGGGGCCACCGCCGCCGCCATGCGCAGGCCCGAGCCCAGCGCCGGCAGGGCGGCCATCAGGCGGACATGCCGCAGCTGAGCGCCGAAGGAGGCGTTCATGCTGCGCGCCAGATCGAGATACTCGTGGTTGACCCGTCGCAAGCCGTCAAAGAAGGCGGACGTGACGGGAAAGAAAATCACCAGCACCGCCATCGCCACTTTGGCGCTCATGCCAAACCCCAGCCACAGAACCAGCAGCGGGGCGAGGGCAAAGACCGGGATCGCCTGGCTGGTGAGCACCAGCGGCATCAGCCAGCGCTGCAGGCGCGGGGAGAGGATCATGCCCAGCGCCAGCGTGACGCCGAGCGCCACCCCCAGCGCCAGGCCGCTGAGGATCTCGCTGAGGGTAATCAGCGTGTGCCAGCCGAGATAGGCGCGATTGACCCACAGCGCCTCGGCGACCGCCGCCGGGGAGGGTAAAAGAAAGTGCGGAATGCCGCTGCGGCTGGCCAGCCCCCAGAGAAGCATCAGTCCGCAGAACACCATGCCGCCGCGCCAGAGACGTCCAGTCATGAGTGGGCCCTCATCAGCTGCTGCAGCAGCGCCGCCTGGGCGTTCAACAGCTCGGGCGCATCCGGCGCGCGCGGAGGCGCGCCGGTGAGGTGATGGCTGTCGTCGATCTCCCCGTCGGCGGCCGAGAGGACCAGCAGACGGTGGCTCAGCCGGCAGGCTTCCAGCGGATCGTGGGTGATCAGCACCACCGTGCGCCCCGCCAGCAGAGTGGCCGCGAGGGTCTGAATACGCGTGCGGGTGAGGGTGTCCAGCGCTGAGAAGGGCTCATCCATCAGCACGATGGGCCGGTCCTCATACAGGGTGCGGGCCAGCGCGGCGCGCTGACGCATCCCGCCGGAGAGCGTCGCCGGCCGGGCGTCGGCGCTGGAGGCGAGCCCCACCTGTTCAAGCAGGGTGGCGACCCGGGCGTGATCCACTTTCTCACCGCGCAGCCGCGCGCCGAGGGCGACGTTCTCCCGAACGCTCAGCCAGGGGTAAAGCAGGTCTTTCTGCCCCATCCACGCCAGGCGGCCGGGTATCGGCTTTCCGTCGCTGGCGACCACTTCCCCGCGGGTGGCGGGGGCCAGGCCGGCCATGACCCGCAGCAGGCTGGTTTTACCGGCCCCGCTGGCGCCGAGCAGCGACACCCACTGGCCGCCGGGGACCGTCAGCGACAGGTTATCGAACAGGCGGCGGTCGCCGAAATGGAGGCTCAGCTTACGGACCTCGATACCTGGCGCCGTCACGCCCGGGACTCCGCCGCGGCGTTGAGCCCCATCTGCCAGAACTGCGCCTCCAGGCGGGTGGCGGTGGTGAAGATGTCGCTCAGCCCGGCGAGGCGGGCCTCGCTTCCGCGCTGTTGCCACACGGTCTCCAGCAGCGCCAGCGCGGCGCTGACGCCCTGCAGATAGCCTTCATCGCCATAGTTACGGATCCACGAGGCGTAAGGATTATCCTCCAGTCGGGTGGAGGGGTGATGCAGCAGGCCCAGACCGATTTCGGCGTAACCCGCCACGCAGGGCATCAGGGCGACCAGCAGATCCAGCGCGTCGCCTGAATGACCGATATCCAGCACGTAGCGGGTGTAATTGATGGTTTCTGGCGCTTCGGGCTGGGCGGCCATCTCCGGTTCGCTAATGCCCCACTGGGCGCAGTAGCCGACGTGCAGCGGCACTTCGTTAAGGATGGCGTTCATGGAGGCGGCCGCGGCGCGCATCTCCGGCAGCGTGCGCAGTTTACTCACCAGCAGCGCGTAGCTGCGGGCGAAATGGATCAGAAACAGATAATCCTGGGTCAGATAGCGACGGAACGCGCTTTTCGCCAGGGTGCCTTCGGCAAGCTGCTGGACGAAAGGGTGCGCCACATAGTGCTGCCAGTCAGCGGCGGCCAGCTGGCGTAAACGGCCATAAAGACCTTGGCTAAACGCGGGAACAATCACAGGACCTCCATTTATGCAGGGGAGATCCGGGCGTGCAGGGGGGTGAACAGGCAATGGCGGTAATGCTGGCAAAATTGCCGACCCGTCCCTTCGCTGGCATGACCCAGATCAGGTTCAAAGGGTTCGGCTTGCGCCATCTCAGCCCTCACGGGACACCCCTCGGTAGCGCTATGTTATACGACTTTCACCTTATGAATACAATCATCGCGCCGTCCGGCGGCGCGAAGGTGTTTTTCTGTGACGGCCAGCTCTTTTTTGTACAAAAAAACCCGAAAAACAGGCCGCTGCGCGTTGGTGAGGGTTCTCCGGTTACGTTATATTTTCATTATTCCGTTGTAATAATCCTGTTCGCCACGCGTGTCGTGCGCGCCCCAACGCCCTGGAGTGAGCATGAAATTCCCGCTGTCCGCGCTGGCGCTTCTGTTCCTGTTGTGCCCGCCTGGCGATGCCGCCGATCTCTTCGATGCGGAAGATAGCATGCTCGACATGAGTCAGTATCTGGCGGAAAACCGTTACGGTTTTCTGCCGGTGCCGCTGGCGATAACCGAGCCGGCGATCGGCTATGGCGGCGGACTGTTTGGCCTGTTTTTACACGGTAAAGGCAGCCGGGAGGGCGGGCAGTTTATTCCTCCGCCGCTCACCGCTTTCGGCGGGGCCGCCACGCAGAATGGCACCTGGTTTATTGGCGGCGGCCATCGTCACACCTGGCGGCATGATCGCATTCGTTACCTGGCGGGAGCCGGCTACGCTAACGTCAATCTGGATATCTATTCCGGCGACATCGGCGGCTTCAGCCATGCTAAACCGGTGCAGACGCAGACCAAAGGGGTCGCCGCGCTGCAAAAGCTGCTGTTTCGCGTGGGCGATACGCCGGTGTTCCTCGGGGCCTCCCAGGTGTATGCCCGGGCGGATGTCGCTTTCGATAATCCGCGGGTCAACCGGGTCTGGCAGCAGGTGCTCGGGCAAAACAGCACCTCTTCGGCGCTGGGGGTGGTGGCGGAATATGACACTACCGATAATATTTTCTATCCTCAGAGTGGGTTAGCGCTGAAGGGCGAATATCGGTTTTTCCGTTCGCTGCTCGGGGGCGATTATCACTACAACACGTTTTCGCTGGACGGGAAGGTGTTTATTCCGCTCAGCCAGACGCTGACCCTGGCGATCGCGGGCAATTATCAGTCCTTAACCCACCATGATAAGCACCTGATGCCGATGGCGCGTCCTTACATCGCGCTGCGTGGGATTTCGCGCTACCGCTATCAGGGCGACTACGTGGCCACGGCGCAAACCCAGCTGGCCTGGGCCGTCACTCCGCGCTGGATCCTGCAGGGATTCGTTGGCGCCGGGAGCGCGGCGGACGCGGCGGAAACGCTATGGGAACAGTCAGAGGTGGCATGGGGGGCCGGTTTTCGTTACCTGATCGCGCGACAGTACGGTTTGCGTACCGGGATTGACGTGGCGTTCAGCGAGCATGAGCAGGCGGTCTATTTCAATGTCGGTTCGGGTTTATAACTACACATGAGAACAAAAATGAGAACATCCGGCGCGGTGTTAACGCTGCTGTTAGCGGCCTGGGGCACGTCGGCTGCGGAGCCGGACGAGAACGACAGCTATTTTCCGATCTGGGGCGATGAGGCTCGCGCCAGAGGATATTCCATTCCGTTACCCTACGGCGTCAACCTGAGCTATATGAATATCCGCCAGGATATCATGGTCGACAGTATTACCTTTTCCGGGCTTAAGCTCGGCAATCATCCCATTCCCAGCGATATGTTCGCCATCGATGCCGGACACACCCGCGAGAAGAGCAAAACCGAAAACCTGCGCCTGGATATGTGGGTCTTTCCGTTCCTTAACGTATACGGACTGGTGGGGCATACCCGCGGGTCGTCCGTCTCCCAGGTTTCAGTGGATTCAGACCCATCGCAGTTTCGCGGCCTGGATCGGGCCATCGCCGGCGCGGTTCACCAGCTTTATCAGAGCGGGAAGTTGCAGGATATTGATTTTAAGCTTGATTTTAAAGGCACCACCTGGGGGGCCGGCTTTACGCTCGCCGGCGGCTACGGCAACTGGTTTGGGTTAGTGGATACTAACTACACCCGCACCGACTTCGATATCCTCGACGGCAGCATTTCGGCGGTCACCGTCTCGCCGCGCGTCGGCTACCGTTTCAGTTTTCAGGGGATCGACGGGCCGTCCCATCTCAGCCTGTGGGTCGGGAGCATGTATCAGGACGTGCAGCAGGAGTTTAAGGGCGATCTCGCCGACCTGCACATGCCGCCAGAGCTGCAGCCCCTTATTGCCGCGGTGAATAAAGACGGCGAGGGCAAATTCGACGTTAAGCAGAAGCTGACCTCGCCGTGGAATATGCTGATTGGCGCCCAGTATGAGGTCACCAAAAACTTTAACGTGCTGACTGAATTCGGTTTTAACGACCGCAACAGCTTCTTTGTCTCCGGTGAATACCGTTTTTAACTAAAACTGCAGGCGCCGTCTGCCGGTAAGATGCGCGCTCTTTTGTTGCTGTGGAGAGGCTGTTGATGCGTAAAGCCTTATGGCTGTTATTCGCGCTGGCGCTGCCGGCGCTGGCGCAGGACCCGGTGTTGCCCGCGGTGACGGAGATCCATCCTGCGCCCACCCTGGGCGAGCTGTCGCCGCCGGAATCGCTGCGGCCATGCTGCGCCTTTGGTTACGACCTGCACGTGCGGGCGGTGGGCATTCCGATCCCGGTGTATCAGATTGGTAACGTGCTGACCCTGGATACCCTGGGCAAGCACCATTACAACGACAGCGCGCTCGGGGCGGTGAAAAATCTGCTGGGACTGAGCGAGGAGCAAAACGGGCTTATCTATACCCGTCGCGGCGGGTTTATCGATATTGCCCATGTGCGCGACACGGCGGATTACACCTTTTATCTGTTCAATCGCATTTCGCCGACGCTGGGCCAGGCGGGGCGCATATTCTACAGCGAAGAGCTGGGGGTGCGCCGCGTTCAGCTCAATGCCTTTACGCCGCCGCCGGGGGTCAGGCAACGCTATCAGCTGGCGGCCTGGCTCGCCGGGCACCTGGCCTTCGAAATCGCCCAGTGGCATGAGATCGCTCAGTGGTATGGCTTCCAGTCAGTGCCCGGGTTTTCAGAGGAGATCTCCGCGTTTTCGCCGGAGGATCTCTACTCCAACTTACTGGGCGCCAGGCTGGCGATTAATGTCATCCTTAGCGGCCACGGCGGGTCGGTGGAAGCGTATAACCGGGCCATGGAGGCGGCGCTGAAAAAGGCGCTGACCCGGCTGATGGTGGCCACGCGAGGGGAGACGGAAGCGATGTTCCAGCGGATCGATGGCGACTGGTGGAACAGTCGCCGCCGGGTGCCGGATAAGTTTCTGGTGCTGAAGCGTAATTACGATCTACAGGAAAACCGGCTGCCGACGCCGGTCCCTTTCGAAACCATGCCGCCATATCGCCTGACCATGCCGGCGCAGGTGGGGGGATTCCGCTTGCGCGACCTCGGCGAGCTGCAGATCTATCCGGGGCACGATATGCAGGCGCTGCCGGTTCCTGAGCAATACTATGGCGCTGCCGCGTTTCAGGGGCTGGCCGATCGCGCCCGCGAGGCCGATAAAACCCAGCTGGCGCGCATTGAGAAGTAGCGAGAAAGGCTCAGGGCGAGGCCCTGAGCCGGCGAATTAGCGGAAGTTGACCCAACAGGCGCCGTTGTCGGCAGAGCGTACGCAGTTTTCCACCCAGCGGACGCCGAACGCCCCGGCGCGGGCGTCCGGATACCAGAAGTCCGCCAACAGCGCCTCGTCACGCCGGTCAGCGGCGTCCATGGCGATGGCGAAGCGGCGATAGAGATTCGACCAGGCGTCGAACAGCCCCTCCGGGTGGCCACCGCCGATGCGATCGTCCTGGCGCGCCAGCGGATCAAGATAGCCCATGCCGCGCTCCAGAACGCGCGCCGGTTCGCCCTGCACCTCGTAGCGCAGCTGGTTGGGCTGTTCATCCCACCATTCAAGACTGGCTTTTTCCCCCACGATGCGCACCTTTTGCCCGTGCATGGAGCCGCAGTTAACGGCGGAGCTCCACAGCGAGCCGACGGCGCCGTTGTCATACTCCATCAGCACATGCGCGTTATCTTCCAGCGGGGCGCGGCTTTTGACGAAGCTTTGTCTGGCGCACATCAGCCGGGCGATCTTCAACTGCGGGGCCATGGTTTCGACCAGAAACAGCGGGTGAGTGGCAAGATCCCCCAGCACATAGCTGGGGCCGACGAAGCGGGGATCGACCCGCCAGCGGGTACTGGCGTTTTCCTGCTCCACCGGCTGGGCGTGGAAGCCATGAGCAAACTGCATATTGACGATACGAATGTCGCCCAGCAGTCCGTCGGCGATCATCTGCCGGGCCTGCAGGATCATCTGATGGCCGGCATAACCGTAGGTCACGCCGATGATCTTACGCTGCCGCTGGCTGAGGGCCACCAGTTCGTCCGCCTCTTCGCTGCTGAAGCACAGCGGCTTTTCACACACCACGTGCAGCCCGGCCTCCAGCGCCGCCCGACAGATGGCATAGTGAGTGTTATTCGGCGTGGCAATCGACACGGCCTGAATACCGTCCGGGCGGGCAGCCTCGCCGCGAAACAGACTCTGGTAATCGGCGTAACAGCGTGCGGGATCGACCCCCAGCTGTTGACCGAACTGGCGCCCGCGATCGGCATCAATATCAAAGGCGCCGGCCAGCAGCGCAAAGGTGTTATCGCGCAGGGCGGCAGAGCGGTGAATATAGCCGATCTGGCTGCTGCCGCCGCCGCCGACCATGCCCCAGCGCAGGGTGCGGTCGAGCGGTCTTAAACCGTTAATCATGGGGTTCTCCTGTCAGAATCCGACGCCGCGCAGGTAGCGCAGGCTCTCCGTGACCGCCTGCAGGCTGCCTGCGGCATGGCGCGGATCACGCTCTTGTTCAATGGTTATCCAGCCCTGATAGCCGCGGCGGGCAAGAAAATCGTTAATGGCCGGGTAGTCAATGGCGCCGCTGCCGAGCGGGCACATCACCCCTTCGGCGCAGGCGGTGAAAAAGTCGATGCCTTCGGCGACGGCGCGCTGGTAAACCTGCGGATCCACATCCTTGAAGTGCAGGTAGTCGAGCCGCGCGTAATAGCGATCCAGCCAGGTGAGCGGATCCATTCCGGCGTAGTAGAGATGCCCGGTATCCAGACACAACCCTGCCACGTCGTGCGGGATAGCGTTGGCCAGCCGCTCGATTTCATCGGCAAATTCGATGCAGCCCCCGGCGTGGGGATGGATAACCGCCCGCACGCCGTACTCCCGCCAGGCGAGGGTGCTGAGGGCGGTAATGTGCGCCATCATCCGCTGCCAGTCTGCGTCATTGAGGCGCGGAGCCAGCGCGCTGCGTCCGGCAAAGCGCGCCCGCTCGGGGTTGCCGAAGTCGATAATCACCAGATAGGGCGGCTGGAAAGGGTGCCCCGGGATGGGGGCGGCGGTCGGAACCTGCGACAGATTGCGGCAGATTTGATGGGTCAGCGCCTCCAGAGTGGGATAATGGTCTTCGCTCACCAGATCGTCAAAGATCGTCCCGGCGACCAGCGACAGCTGATGCTGTTCCAGCGCCGCGCGCAGGCTGCTCGGGTCGGTGGGCAGGTAGCCCCACGGGCCGAGCTCGATGCTGCGATAGCCGGCCTGCGCCGCCTCCTTCAGCACGGTAGTCCAGGCGGGAAGGTCAGGGTTTTTCGGGTCATCCACGCCCCAGCTGCAGGGGGCGTTGGCGATAGGATAGGTCATGTCGGCTTCCTTTTATCACAGGGGATGCCGCTGAGTATTGAATGAAAATTTCATGGTCAACAATATTGGAATGATAATTTTATGATGGCCATCATGATTTGTATTGAGGTTGTTTTTGATAGTTATTTATCAAAATGAGTCCAGGCGTGGTCCAGGCGTGAGGCCGCCCCGTCGGCGACGGGGCGGGCGTTTACATATTTTCTTTGGTGATGATATCGAAAGGCTGAGGGTGCGAAATCACTTCGCTGGGCGGCCGCGAAACGGCTTCCGTCATGGCGCGAAGGGTGGCGGCGGCAAAGTCATCCAGCCGGTGGTTGAGAATGACATCGATGGTGCCATCGATCAGGGCCAGTTCACTGTCGCTTAGCGGGCCATGGCAGACCAGGGTGACGGCCTGCTGGCGGCCGCTGTCGCGCAGCGCCCCGACAATCCCTTCAATGCCGCCGCAGGGAGCATAGATCGCCTGCAGGGCCGGGTACTGGCTGAGCAGCTGTTCCGTTACGCTTCTGGCGACATCCGCCCGTTCATGGCTGCGAACCGGCTCAAGGATCTGCTGCCCTTTACCCTGCTCGCGCAGACAGGAGCGGAAGCTGATCTCACAGCTTTCCTGACAGGTAAAACGATTATCGCCAATGATAATGGCTATTTCGCCTTCGCCACGGCATAAGCGGTCGATAAACCAGGCGGCGGTGCGCCCGGCTTTTTGGTTATCAAGGCCGATATAGCCGCTGCGCTGGGGAACCGACAGATCCGAAAGCAGGGTGAATACGCGAACGCCGCGGGCGGCGGCCCGGCCCACCGCATGGCGAATCAGCGGGTGATCCAGCGCCACCAGGCCGAGCACCTCCACCTCATCGCTGAGCCGGTGAATGGCCTGGGCCATCGCTTCCACCGCATCAATGGCAAAATGCAGGATCGCCGGCGTCTCGCCCGCCGGCAGCCACGGCGCGGCCTCTCTTGCGAGCGCCCTCGCCAGCGGCAGGTAGAAGGAGTGGGTCTCCTGCAGCAAAATAAAGCCCATCCTGACGGTAACCGGCGCTTTGCCGGCGGCCAGGCGATAGTGCGGCTGTTCGAGCGTAAACCCCAGCCGCCGGGCGGCCTCCAGCACGCGGTACGCGGTAGATTCTTTCACCGCCGCGCGTTTGTTGAGTACCCGGTCGACGGTGGCCACGCCGACGTTGGCTTCGCGCGCAATGTCAGTAAGCGTGATTTTGCTGGCGGATTTTTTCACTGTGATGACCATTGAAAATGAGCGTTATGATAGAAACTATCATGGTAACGCTGAGCAGAACAACGGCCATCTGCGTGCCACGGCACAAGCCTGCGCCCCTGCAGCGTAAAGTGTGACGGGTATACACAGTCTGTGATCAAAAGCGACTACCCGTTCTGGCATTGCTGCTATGCTATTGAAATAAAATTAATAATAAAGGCAGTGTCTCCTCTGTCGGTTAAACCGTGCGCAAAGTCGCTCCGGGTGGGCGTCGCTGGGCCAGGAACCGACTATACTTGCCGCGCACGCGCGTAATCACGGTTACTCGATTATTTTTGCTATCACTTTATGCCAGCGTCAGGGCTGCACTGAATGATGTGCCGTTCCGCGCCGGGAGTGGGTCGGTTTGGGGCCTGTATGTTATTAAAAGAACTGGCTGTTTTTGATGTATTAAGCACCCCGATCTGGGTAGTCCATCCTTTTACAGAGTGTGTGGTCTATGCCAATCAGGCTTCCCGGACGCTGAGCGGCGATATGTCGCTGCATGAGATGCGCAACGGTATCTATTCCACCTGCCCGGAAACGCAGCTGCAGCATTATTTGCGCTATCTCGACGCCATGACTGAGATATTTGAAGTCTGGACGCTGCAGACCGCCAAAGGGTTGCAGTCGGTATATTGTAAAACCACCCTGGTGGAGACCGAGGACAGCGGCACCTTACTGTTATTCGAAGCGGTGAAGCTGCTCGCGCAAAATCAGTCGATTCATACCGGCTCCCGCCGCTACCAGCGGCGGAACAATGGCTTTTTTGCCCGCTTTTTTATGACCAATACCGCACCGATGCTGTTGATCGATCCTCAGAAAGAGGGCCGGATTGTCGATGCCAATATTGCCGCGCTGCGCTTTTATCATTATTCCGATGAGGAAATGCGCACTAAACATACCTGGCAAATTAATACCCTGGGTCGGGATGTGATCCCCATTATGAATAACATTGCCAATATGCCCGGCGGGCATAAGCCGCTTAATTTTACTCATATTCTGGCTGACGGTTCGCTGCGCCATGTTCAAACCTATGCCGGGCCGGTGGTGCTGTATAATATCCGGCTGATGTTATGCATCATTCACGATATCACCGAAGAAGTGCATCTGAAAAAAGAGCTGGAATTTTCCGCCGCCCACGATCCCTTAACCGGACTGTTAAATCGCCGCGAATTTTACCGGCTCGTCGACGCGCCGTCGTTTGTCGCCCATGGTTTTTGTCTGTTGTTAATCGATATCGATCATTTCAAGAGTATTAATGATATTCACGGTCATCAAAAAGGCGATGAAGTTCTGCTGGTGATCTCCCGCATTCTGGAAACCTCGGTGGACCGTGAAGATAAGATATATCGCTGGGGAGGCGAGGAGTTTCTGCTCTTTTTGCCCCATTCGCCGATTGCCCGGGCGCTGATGGTGGCGGAGGCGATCCGCCAGGCGGTCAGCGAATATCAGACGCTGTCGGTCACCGTCAGCATCGGCGTCGCCGAGCATCATGATGGCGAAGCGATTGATCAGCTGTTTTACCGCGTCGATAAAGCGCTGTATGCGGCGAAAAATGACGGGCGCAACCGGGTAACGCGCATGCCTTTTGACAGTGCGGAACTGTTGCGCAATAGCGGTGGCGCAGCCTGATTCGCGCTCGCCGACTATACTGAGGATGAGCCAGCCTGCTGTAACGGGTGGTAATAAGATTAGCCTGTGTTTGAGGTGGCAAACAACGTATGGTGCGTCTTCTCGTTCTGCTGTCGGTAGTCTCTCTTTCTGCGCCGACGACGCTGGCGGCGGACGGGCACGCGATTAAACAACGTGCCGATGCGGTATTGACCTTGATGAGCTATACCGTGGTTCCCGACGTGACCGCCAGCGATCTCAACATCGGTTCCGGGAGCAACGATAAACACAACCTGACCATCACCCAGTTTGGCGGCGGGGCCACCCTGAGCGAGTCGTTTCCTCTTTACCTCGAAGGCACAATGGGCTACAGCCGTTACGACCCGCGATTCGTCGTCAGCAATAGCCAACAGACGCGGAATGTGCCGACCAAATGGAACAGTCTGACCACCACCGGCGGCGTCGGCTGGGATTTTTCGCTGCACCGGGACAGCCTCGGAGGTAACCTGGTGCTGCGGCCGATCGTCAATGTGATGCTGGGCACCCTGGCCAGCGATGTACGCCTTGGCCGCTGGGTCATAGAGCGAAAAACCAACGCCGATCTGCAGTTTCTTGACGGCGGACGCTTCAACGCCTGGGGGCTGGGCGGGGCGCTGATGCTGGATTATGAACGCTTCTCCGCCACCCAGGATATTGATGCCGAACTGCGTTACTCCTATATGCGTCTGCAAAGTTTCGGCAGCAGCGCCGAGGTGGTGCAGGGCGAAGCCAGCGCGGAGAACCTCGGCCTGTATCTGCGCCGCCGCGCGCCGATCGCTGACTGGACGCTGTTGGGCAACCCGTTGCGCTACGTGCTGGAGGGCGCGCATACTGAATTTATCGGCGACCAGCGAGGGGCGCTGGGTTTTACCGGTTTGACCTCCCTGGGGGTTGGTCTCGAACTGGACAGCAGTAAATACCCGGTCTTTATCACCCGCACCCGGCTGGTGGCGCGCTATATGTTCGGCAATAACACCACGGGCTATGGCCTCGGCCTGGCGATGAGTTTTTGAATGCCGCTAACCCAGCCAGCGCCTTCTCCCTTTTGAAGAGGGCCAGGGCGAGGATCAATCCTGACACCACACCCGCTCGCCGTTCACCCACGTCTCGCTGATATTGCGCTCATCGCCCAGGGTCATCAGTACGAACAGCTGCTCATAAATATCATGGCAGCGGCCCATCCGCAGACGCTGCAGCGGAGTGACTGCCGGGTCAATGACCACAAAGTCGGCCTCTTTGCCCGGCTGAAAATTGCCAATCTTCTCTTCCAGCCGCAGGGCGCGCGCCCCGCCGAGAGTGGCGTGATAGAAGGCCTCGCTGGCACGCAGGCGATAGCTCTGTAGTTGTCCTACCTTGTAGGCCTCACCCAGCGTTCGCAGCATGCTGAAGGTGGTCCCGGCCCCGACGTCGCTGCCGATGCCCATCCGCACCCGGTGCTGCCAGCAGGTGGGCAGGGGGAACAGCCCGCTGCCGAGGAACAGATTCGAGGTCGGACAGAAGGCAACGGCGGACCCGGTGTCATGCAGGCACTGCCACTCGGCATCATCAAGATGGATCCCGTGCGCAAATACGCTGCGTTCGCCGGTGAGCTGGTAATGATGATAGACATCCAGATAGCGTGCATGCTCCGGCCACAGCTGTTTAACCCAGGCGATCTCCTCCCGGTTTTCACTGAGATGCGTCTGCAGCCAGGTATCGGGAAACTCGGCCCGCAGACGCTGCACCGCCTCCAGCAACGCCGGCGTCGAGGTGGGGGCAAAGCGCGGGGTGATGGCATACCCCAGCCTGCCGCGCTGATGCCAGCGGCGGATCAGCGTCCGGGTCTGCTCGTAGCTTTCCCCGGCGGTTTCGCACAGATAGTCTGGCACATGGCGATCCATCATCACTTTTCCGGCGATCAGGCGCATATTCAGGCGCAGCGCTTCGCTGAACAACGCCTCCACCGAGGCCGGATGCAGGGTACAAAACACCAGCGCGGTGGTGGTGCCATGGCTAATCAGCTGATTGACAAAAAACTGCGCTATCTCCTGGGCATACTCCGCATCGGCAAACTGGCTCTCCACCGGGAAGGTGTAAGTGGTAAGCCACTCCAGCAGCTGTTCGCCAAAGGCGCCGATCATTTCGGTCTGCGGATAGTGGACATGGGCATCGACGAACCCCGGCAACAGCAGCTTACCCCGCAGGTCAACATAGCCCTTCAGCGGATGCAGAAAGGCTTCACCCTCCTGCCATGGCAGCAGCGTAACAATTTTCCCGTCCTGCAAGAACAACAGGCCATCATTGAGATAGCGGGCCTGGGCGGCCACCTCATCCGGCGTCTCCGCCACGCCGGCGATATCAAAAAATGCACCGCGCACCGCGGTCTGGTAATCCATCATCGAACCTGCCTTCTCTTAACGCTCAGGGAATAGTGATAAACAGCAAGATTGGTGCCAGTTTGCAGCCTGCCGCGGCCAGTCGCCGCGGCAGAAGGGGAAGGTTACTCTTTTTGCGCCACCGCGCCGGAGCGGAAGGCGGCTTTCGCCGCCACTTCACGCTCGTCGCGAGCCAGCCAGCGGTAGGTGGTCGCGCCGAGGAAGACGCCGATAAACCAGCTGAAGTTCGCCACTTCGTGCAGGGCCGGAATAAAGCTGATAATCAGCCCCAGGCCCACCGACGGCAGCAGGGCGGCAATGGCTTTCGGGTTAAAGCCGTTGCGGTACCAGTATTTACCCTTCGGCGTATCGTCAAACAGGTCGTCCACCGATACCCGGCCGCGTTTGATTAAATAGAAGTCGGCGATCAGGATGCCAAACAGCGGGCCAATAAAGGCGCCCAGCACGTCGAGGGTATAGTGGATCAGTTCCGGTGAGTTAAACAGGTTCCACGGCGTCAGAAGTATCGACCCCACCGCGGCGATCATCCCGCCGGCGCGGAAGCTGATTTTCTGCGGCGCGCAGTTGGAAAAATCGAAGGCCGGCGAGACAAAGTTAGCCACGATATTGATGCCGATGGTGGCGGTGATCATGGTCAGCAGGCCGATGGCCACCGCCAGATCGTTGCCCACACGGCTGACGGTTTCAATCGGGTCGGTGATCATTTTGCCGAACAGCGACTGGGTGCCGGAGACAATCACCACGGTGACCACCGAGAACAGCAGGAAGTTAAACGGCAGACCCCAGCGGTTGCCGCGGCGGATCTCGCCCATGCTTTTGCCGTAGCGGGAAAAGTCGCCGAAGTTAAGCAGCGGCCCGGAGAAGTAGGAGACGACCAGGGCCGTGGCGGTGATCATCTGCCAGGTCTGCTCTCCGGCGCTCAGGGATTTGCTGGCGAGGGTAAAGGAGATCCCGTCGAGACCGGTCTTGTATACAATCCAGCCCGCCAGGGCCAGCATTACCACATAGACCGCCGGACCGGCGATGTCGATAAAACGCTTGATGGCGTTCATGCCGTGCCAGAAAACCATCGCCTGCAGCAGCCACATGGTGGCGAAGCACAGCCAGCCGAGCGTCGACAGCCCGAGGAAACTGCTGCCGGTCAGCGAGGCAAGGGAGGGCCAGAACTTGAGCAGGACCAGCATCAGGGCGTTTGCCGCCAGATAGGTCTGAATACCGTACCAGGCGAAGGCGATCAGCCCGCGGATCACCGCCGGGATATTGGCGCCGAAGACACCGAACGCCTGGCGACAGATCACCGCGTAAGGCACCCCGGCCATCTGGCTGGGCTTCGCCACCAGGTTAGCGCACAGCTGCACAATACAGATGCCCACCAGCAGGCAGAGCAGAACCTGCCAGCTGGCCAGCCCAAGCGTAAAGAAGCTTGCCGCCACCACGTAGCCGCCCATGCTGTGCACGTCCGACATCCAGAATGAAAAGATATTGTACCAGCTCCAGTTCTGGTCGCGGGTGGGCGCCAGATCGTCATTACATAGCCGCGGACTGTAGCCGGCGGCCGCCTCGTGAGTCTTCGTCTGCTGCGTGTGGGATGAATGTGGCATGAAACCTGCTCCTCTGAATGAAAACCCTTTGATATGGATTGCTGAGGCTATTGCAGGATCCAGGCCAGAATGATGAATCTTGTATACAAAAAATAATATTTATGTATACGATCTGCTATCGATAAGTGAAACCGGAGTGGGTTAATGAATAATGAACATCGTCTCCAGGCCGCGCCAGCGCTGCAGGATAAGGACGAAAGCATTTACCAGGCGCTGATGACGGCTATCGTCGAACATCAGCTGCCGCCGGGCAGTAAACTGCCGGAAGAGGCGCTGGCGGAAGTTTTCGCCGTGAGCCGCACCGGCATCAGAAAGGTGCTGCAACGACTCGCCGCTGTGCAACTGGTCACGTTAACGCCCAAACGTGGTGCACACGTCACCAGCCCGAGCGTGGAAGAGTCCCAGGCGATCTTTCGCACCCGGGCGCTGCTTGAGGTCGCTAATCTGCCCGATGTGATCGCGCGCTGTCAGCCGCCGCATTTGGCGGCGCTGGAGAACATTATCCAGCGTGAACAGCAGGCCCATGAGGCGCACGACGGCCCGGCGGCGATCCGCCACTCCGCTGACTTTCATATTCAGCTGCAGGCTATCTCCGGCAACCCGGTACTCACCGAGATGGTGACCCGCCTCAGCCAGCGCTCCTCGTTAGTGATTGCCGCCTGGGGCGCACCCTGGCGCCAGGGCTGCCGTTGCGACGATCACCAGCAGCTGGTCGGTTTGCTGCGGGATAAAGCCCTGCAGCCGCTTAGCGAGGCGCTGATGCACCATTTTGATCATATTGTCGCCAGCCTGTGCTTCGAGCGCGATGGCGTCAGTCTGCCCGATTTTTCCCGGCTGTTCGCCGGCCACAAGGAGTCGTGATGTCTTCCGTTTGTATACAAGTGATCAACCCCAACACCAGCCTGGCGATGACCGAAACGATAGGCGCCGCCGCGCGTGCGGTCGCCGCGCCTGGCACCGAGATCCTTGCGGTCTGTCCCCGCGCCGGCGTGCCGTCAATAGAGGGCCACTTTGACGAAGCCATCGCGGCGGTCGGCGTGCTGGAGCAGATCAGGGCCGGACGCGAGCAGGGAGTGGATGGGCATGTGATCGCCTGCTTCGGCGACCCGGGGCTGCTGGCGGCGCGCGAGCTGGCTCAGGGGCCGGTGATCGGCATTGCGGAAGCGGCGATGCATATGGCGACAATGGTCGCCACCCGGTTCTCCATTGTGACCACGCTGCCGCGCACGCTGATCATCGCCCGCCATTTGCTGCACCAGTACGGCTTTCATCAACACTGCGCGGCGCTGCACGCCATTGATTTACCGGTGCTGGCGCTGGAAGACGGCAGCGGCCTGGCGCAGGAGAAAGTGCGTGAGCGCTGCATCCGCGCGCTGAAAGAGGATGGCAGCGGGGCGATTGTCCTTGGCTGCGGCGGGATGGCGACGCTGGCGCAGGAGCTGACCCGCGAGCTGCGGGTGCCGGTGATCGACGGCGTCAGCGCGGCGGTGAAGATGGTCGAGTCGCTGGTCGCGCTGGGGCTGGCGACCAGCAAGCACGGGGACTTAGCGTTCCCGGAGAAAAAAGCGTTAAGCGGACAGTTTCAGTCGTTAAATCCATTTTAAAAGGGGCAGGAGATGGTTGAGAACCAGGAACACTATCCTCGCGATCTGCGAGGTTATGCAGGGCAGCCGCCGCACGCGCGCTGGCCGGGCGGGGCGCGGATCGCGGTGCAGTTCGTCCTTAACTATGAGGAAGGCGCTGAGAACCACGTCCTGCATGGCGATGCGGGTTCGGAACAGTTCCTGTCCGATATTATCGGCGCCGCCAGCTACCCGGCGCGCCATATGTCGATGGACTCTCTCTATGAATACGGTAGTCGGGCCGGGTTCTGGCGCATCCATCGCGAATTTAGCCAGCGCGGGCTGCCGCTGACGGTCTTCGGCGTGGCGATGGCGCTGGCGCGGCATCCGGAGATTGTGGCGGCAATCAAGGCCGCGGATTACGATGTGGTCAGCCACGGCTGGCGCTGGATCCACTATCAGCACATGGATATCGCCGAGGAGCGCGAGCATCTGCACAAAGCGGTGCAGGTGCTGACCGATCTGTTCGGCAAGCCGCCCACCGGCTGGTATACCGGCCGCGACAGCCCCAACACCCGCCAGCTGGTGGTGGAGCACGGCGGCTTTGACTACGACAGCGATTATTACGGCGATGATTTACCTTTCTGGAGCGAAGTGGCCTGCAGCGATGGCAGCCGTCGACCGCACCTGATCGTGCCTTACACCCTCGACGCCAACGACATGCGCTTTGCCACCGCCCAGGGGTTCAACACCGCGGAGCAGTTTTATACCTACCTGAAAGACAGCTTTGACGTGCTGTACGCCGAGGGGGAAACCGCGCCGAAGATGATGTCCGTGGGGATGCATTGCCGGCTGCTGGGGCGTCCGGGCCGTTTCCGCGCGCTGCAGCGTTTCCTTGACTATATCCAGCAGCACGACAAGGTATGGGTCTGCACCCGGCAGCAGATCGCCGACCACTGGCGCGAGGTCCATCCGTATCGCGGTTAGCTTGCTGCCACTCACCAGGCCCTCTCCCCAGGGAGAGGGCATCGCCCGAACGCGTCTGTTGAACCGGTTCACCAGGATGTATTTTGATTATTGAATAAGCATGGCGAGGAGTACCAGGCACAACAGCAGCACATAGATGCGTGCATACCATACATCTGGTACTGCAGGGATAGCCCGGCGGCTAAACATTATCCCGGCCCAGCCGGTCAGGACGAGCAGGACCAAAATTTTCAGGCTGATAAACCCAAGAAATCCGCTCAGCGGAATGCTGTGCCAGCCAATGACGGCATAGGTCACAGCCCCGCATAGCGCCACGGGCAAAGAAAGCGGGTTGGATGCGCTAACGCACTCCTGCATCTCATACCCGTGTCGCCGTAGCAGGGGCACCGTCATGACGCTGCCACCCACGCCCAGCAATGCGGCAATCATGCCGATAATCATACCGCCGCCAGTGACCACTGGCAGGGACAGGCGACGCCGAGCGCTGCCCGTGAAAAAACCTTTGCGCAACAAACAATCGCTGATGGTTGCCAGCATATAGAGAATAAACAGCGCGCGAACGATCTTCTCGCTCAATATCCCCGCCAGACAGGAGCCGACCACCGCCCCAATGGCAATAAACCATAACAACGGGAACAGCGTCTGCGCGGCAAGCTTGCCAGCCCGCCAGTTTCGATAGCTGACCCAGCCGGCGTTAAATATCATCACCGCCGTTGAGGTAGCCACCGCGACATGCATGGCGTTTCCCGTGAGTTCCGGCTGCCGAAGCATCAGTTGATAGACAAATGGCACCACCACAAAGCCACCCCCGAAGCCGAACAGGACTGTGGTAATGCCGGTCGTAAAGCCAGCCAGCGCAATAATAACGATCTCATTCAAGAGAGTATCCCCGACCTGAAAATGAGCGAGCAGCTTATACCGGTCGCGTACGGCTTCCCATTTGCGTAGCGCTCAATTACCTTTGTAAATCGGTCAAAGGGAGGCAGGTGTGCGCAACGTAAAAATTGACGAAGTCGATCGGCTCGATCGCGAAGTGGTGGCGTTAGGTAATGACTATGCGCAAGGGTTTATCCTGCCACCGCACCAGCATCGTCGCGCACAGCTACTGTATGGCGCGACCGGACTGATGTATGTCACCACTCAGGACGGAGAATGGGTGGTTCCTCCGCAACATGCTGTCTGGATCCCTCCTGAAACTGTGCACGCCGTCAGATTTGTGGGGGTGACCACGCGTAGCTTATATATTGAGCCAGATTATGTGACCGCTTTCATTAAACACCGTCGTTGCGAAGTGATCAGCGTCTCGCCGCTGTTGCGCCAGCTACTGCTTGAGGCTGTGGATTTACCACCGTTGTACGACAGCCCACGCGATCGCATGCTGATACAGTTGATGTTGCTGGAACTGGCCGCCATGCCGGTCCGCGAATTTGACATTCCGTTGCCGCAGCATCCGGCGCTGCTGGCGCTTTGTCAGGCTTTCTTGCTTAACCCCTCTATCCATGATCCTGCGGCGCGCTGGGCCAGAGCGCTGTTTATGAGTCCTAGTACCTTTCGTCGCCATTTCCTGAAGCAGCTGGGCCTGTCATTTTCCGCCTGGCGACAGCGAGCCTGTGTGGTGAGCGCCATGGCATGGTTGATAGCAGGGAAACCGGTGAACGAAGTGGCATTATCTCTTGGATACGACAATGCGTCCTCTTTCGCCACCATGTTCCGCCGCGTGACCGGGCAGCCGCCATCGGTTTATCACCCAGCCTGATGCTTCGGGGAAGGGGACTCCGGCAGCATGGGGCGGAAATGAATGTCACTTTATATGGCGTTGCTATGCGTTAACGCAGTCATAAGATAGACAATCCTGGAATGCCTGGCTTGCGTCTTCAGGTACCCCTACATTTAGTGGTGGCTGCCTCCAGCCGGTTTCTCTATTCTGCCTGTAACCGTGAGAAGACCGGAGTCTCTCTTTGTGAACCATCTTATCGTTGAAAAAGTCATCATCATCTTTCTTCTCATCCTGTGGGGATTCGATACATTCAGAACCAGGAAAAGAAAACGTTTTGATCCTGCCATTGAAGCGGCTGATGCCAGAGAACGTTATCAATGGCGTTATTTCAGATGGGGTTTTCGGATCATACAAGTGGTAGCGGGTGTGTATATCTTCGTACAGCTGATTCAGGTTTTACTGAGATAGAGGCCGCCGGCAGGGGCGACTGAACATAACCCTTGTCAGCGACACGTGTTCCTGTTTTTCGTCGAGAGCTAAGAACTTGCCTGCATATAAACGGGGTGTTTTTAGTTTGTAACATTTCAATCAACAGCATACGTGACCTTTCAATGATGCAAGTGATACTGGTTCGACACGCAGAAACAGAATGGAATGTAAAAGGGAGTATTCAGGGACACAATGATAGCGCATTGACGCTTCGGGGGGAGCGTCAAACATCAGCCTTACTGGCGGCGTTTGCAGCGAGTGATTACCGGGCAGAATGTGTTTACGCTTCTCCGCTTGGCCGGGCCTGGCAAATGGGACAGCGCCTGGCGGAGAGTTTTTATTGTTCACTGATAGCTGAACCAGCTCTGAAAGAACAGGCTTTTGGTCAGTTTGAGGGCATAACAACCGTAGAGCTCCTGCTGAATAATCCAGACGCCGCAGAAGCGTTATTCAACCTTGATGCAGAGTATTGTCCGCCAGGGGGGGAGTCTCTCTCACATGCTTCGCAGCGAATTATGCATTTTTTATCCAATCTGGAAAAAAAACATCATCATCGAACAATATGTCTTGTGTCTCACGGGCAGGTCATTCAGGGCGTGCTTGCGATGCTAACAAGCGGATCTGTGGATGATTTTCACAGGTATGCGCAACCCAACGCGAGTTACTCCGTTTTCGAGCTGGTTAATGGAAGGTGTACCGCGCTTAGATGGGGGATCGCGACACATTTACGTCACCTGGATTGAACAGTCTGACTTACCCCAAATTCCTGCTGTTCATGTTTGCTGTTCTTCCTCAGTTTGTCGTACCCGTCGCGGGTCCTGTCTGGTTGCAATTGCCTGTTCTGGGGAGTATTCAAAAGCGGGCTGGAATGGTTAGTCGCGATGGCATCAGGGACGTTTGGAAACGGTCCTAAACACCCGGGCGTTATCCAATGGCAGGAGCGGTGTACAGGCGTTGTCATCCGCATGATGTTTAGCGGGGCCGGCATAGTATCGACATCCGCCCGTTAAGGTATACACAACCGGTAAACCCGCTGTCCGCTTCTCGTTCAGACTGAAACGTAACCTCAGTTGGTTCGTCCGCTCTGTGCAAGGAGCGGACATGTCAATCTCAACCCGATGGCAAGCTCACCGGGCATGACATTATGCTTCAGCGGCGTTGTAACGTGCTTCCAGCTTATCCAGAAAGCCAAAAAGCGCTTGATTCATTTCCCTGTAATCGTGGGCCCGGAGCGCTTCAGGCGTGTCAACGAAACGGTAGTCTGCTGCACGGCTCAGGTCTTGCTCAGAATGGGCGATGAGCAGTTCTACAACGTCCAATGTGAGCTCCATGTGGCACTGGAAACCAAAGACGCGGTCTGAATAGGCAACGATCTGCCGGGGACAGCCCTCGCTGTAAGCGATAATCTTAGCCTCCGGCGTCAACCCTGGCATGTCGTTATGCCAGTGACCCACTGCCAGTGTTTTCCCAAAGTGTGAGAACATCTCATCCTTTCTACCGTCTTCGGTCAATGTGATCGGGAATTTACCAATCTCTTTTTCCGGGCTATGAGAGAACGGCGCGCCCAGCGCTTCACCGATGAGCTGTGAACCCAGGCAGATACCGATCACCGCCTTACCGGTTTTAACCGCGGAAGCAATCAGCGCCTGTTCCGCTTTAGCATTAAAGTGCGGGCACGCTTCAAGCGTTGTGTCCGGATCCTGCGGACCGCCCATCACGATAAGAAAATCGATGTCTTCGGCGTCAGCAGGTAGCCGATCGCCTGCATAGACGCGTGAGTAAGTTACATCATGACCTTGGTTTATTGCCCAGGTTTCATATGCGCCCGGGGCTTCAAAACTTTCATGTACGATAAAGTGTACACGCATGAGGTTAAGCTCCTGTAATATCTTTGATGATCTGAAAGATAAGTCACGCACCCATTGCCTAAGGCTCTACTCCGGGTGGTTCCAGTTTCGATATGATAAATGCAGGGGCTAAATCTGAAATGCCAGGTAGTATAGATAAAGCGCCAAGACATGATGAAGTCACAGGCTGGTCCAGTACTGCGATAAGCTATCAACGTGGTGAGGTAGATCCTCCCCATCATCATGTTGAGGGGCAGCTACTCTTCGCCACCAGAGGGGTTATGCTGGTGCAAACAGAGAGTGACCGTTGGGTGATCCCTCCTCAGCGGGCATTATGGCTACCGCCTCTGCATATCCATAGTTACCATCTGCTTTCACAAACCGATCTCAGGGCGATCTATTTCAGCAGTAGCCTTATCGCAGAATGTATGAGCTTTACGAAGAGTCAACAGGTGCATGTGATCACGGCTACGCCGTTAGTCAAAGAACTTATCGCAGGGCTGTTCAGTGAGGACTACGCCAGACCGATTCAACGGAAGATAGCGTTGTTGCTTCTGGAAATTCTCAGCGAGGCGCCACCTTTAACGATGGCGCTACCCATGCCGAATGATGAGCGATTATTCAGCGCGGCCAGATCGCTACTGGTCAATCAGCGCTGGGAAGCATCGCTGAGCGAGCTGGCTTTTATGTCGGCCATGTCGGAACGGACCTTTTCCCGATTGTTTATGAAGGATACAGGCTTTAGTTTTCGAACATGGAAGCAGAGAGCCAGAATTTATGCTTCGTTGGATCTTCTCGCGAACGGCGTTCCAATCAAACAGGTCGCTTACCAGCTTGGTTTCTCATGCCCGGCGGCATTTACCGCTGCTTTTCGTTCCATTCTTGATTCAACGCCGCGCGATTTTGTGCCTTAAACCGGGAAACCATATCCGCTTTTTGCTCATCGCAGCCGTTCGGATATGTTGCACGACAAAGAGGGGATGGCAGGGGAGCCATCTGCGAGGAACAGAATCACCGTAAAATCCCTGGGGAAGAGAATGATATTTACCCCTGTAATCCTGTGCACGGGCGGCCTGGCCTGCGCCTGCCAGCGCGGTGGTGAGCAAAAAGCGCCCAGCAGAAGATAAGGTGAATAACTGGCTGCCGGCACCGGACGGTAAGTTATCACTGTATATTCGCGCTTATTGGGGTGAGCAGTCGATTCTGGACTGGACCTGGCAGCCGCCGAAAATTGAAACCGTGAAATAAGCGAACCAAGTGGCCCTCTGTTTATGAAAGGGGGCTTTTTCTAACTCCTTTTGACCGTTTGTCCCTCGCACACTGCAGACCTTTTGCTCGATAGCTTGTCCGCTCCGCGCCAGCATCGAATATTGTTATCAAAGGCGATTGATAAAACGTCAGCCCGTTAACCTTGTCTCACAGCACCTCAACCACTTCAAACTCTTCTGCGATCAACTCCATATCCTCAGAAAAATGACCTTCACGAATGAAAAAACGCTGATGCTCTTGCTGCCAGTATTCAAGGCTTAAATCGCCTTCACCCTCTTTGCGGGCGAACGCTTCAGTCACATCACAAAAACGCACCAGATGCATCGAAACCAGTCTGATCACACAAACTGGAACATTCTGGCCATCAAGAATAATGTTATAATCCCCAATCCTCGGGGCAGACGCTTCCTGCTGATAAGAGGCAAAAGATCCGCAAGAAGCCGTTTTGATCCCTTTTTTAATCAGCTCCGCAAGCTCGCTTGCCAGTTCCGGACTGTCACCCATTTGCCAGGCCCCTGCGCCTGGATATTTCCTTTTTATTTCCTCAACTTCAACCATGAAAATTCCTTCGTTATCGTCAATGAAAAGAAAGTTATACCTTTTTTAACCTGAGCGGCCCCAATATTATCAGCGATATCTTTCTTTAGATAGTGTGGTCCGTTCTTCGCTCAAAACGGACCTCAAGGGCATTTAACTCGTTGGCTCTGTGCCAGAAACGGAAATTAACTTCAGGACGAGCAATAACATCGCCTGTCTTATTCAGACTGCCAGTAAAGCGGTGAACCGAACGCGTCCAGGTAGTAATCGATAATCGCCCGAACGTTCAGAGGAGGGTGGCGGGCATTCGGATAGATTGCCGCGATATGCTGTGGCTCCGTTTTTATGGACGTATCCAGCTCCGGCAGCTCGCCGCGCTTCAGCCGGTCTCCAATCAGCCAGTCAGGAAACAGCACAATCCCCATTCCCCCGAGCGCGGCAATCAGCAGAGTTTCAGCATTATTCGATGACATCAGGGGCGAGACGGGGTAGTGCACCCATTCTTCTCCGTGCCTGCGCAGCAGCCATTGGTTTGGGCCTGAGGAACCGCGATAGACCAGGCATTTATGCCGCGCCAGCTCTTCGGGTGATCCCAACATGCCGTGCCGGCGGATGTAATCCGGTGACGCGGCAAGATGATAGAACTGCTGGCCAAACACGCGCGCATGAAATGCGGAATCCGTCAGCACGCCAATGCGGAAAATTACGTCAGCCGGCTCGCGGTGCGGATCGATGTAATCATCAGTCAGGGTAAGCTCAATGCTGAGCTTCGGATATCGCGCCGTCAGGCCGGGTAACGCGGGGGCGACATGGCGCTGTCCGAAGAACACCGGTGCGTTTATGCGCACCATTCCGGAAGGCTCAAGGGTTCTCTCGTTGAGTTCCCGCCGCGCCTCCTCCATGCTGCCAGTCATGGCTCGCGCATAGCGGATAAAAAGATGGCCGCTTTCCGTCGGAATTATCGCCCGGGTATTGCGGTAAAAAAGCTGCTGCCCGAGCACATCCTCCATCTGATGGATGACG
This sequence comes from Klebsiella sp. JB_Kp004, assembly GCF_040065795.1. Lineage (NCBI taxonomy): Bacteria > Pseudomonadati > Pseudomonadota > Gammaproteobacteria > Enterobacterales > Enterobacteriaceae > Klebsiella > Klebsiella sp. JB_Kp004. The sequence continues at coordinate 29,852 of NZ_JBEAKW010000008.1, forward strand.
CGCGAAACCTGAGAGGCAGATATCCCTTCCCGCCGGGCTACCACAGAGAAATTCTGCGTCTCATAAACCTCTATAAAAATCAGCAGGGCGCGAATACTGATGTTCCCGAGCTCATTCATTAATGCATATCCTGCACAAGTGTTTATCTCATTATGGCATTTTTCTCATCCATGTTAAGTCGTAATCTTCTCCGCCTGAACTACAGGAGACTGATTGCTTTGCAACTCATATTGATTTTTATCGTCATTGCCGGAGGCATGGGACTGTCCATAGAGGCAGGATTGCTCGGGCCACTGGGTGGGGAGGTCGGTGACCTCTGGGCTACCTTTAGCATATTCGGCGTGGGTGCGGCGCTGACCTTTTTGCTGATGCTTTTTTTCAGCCCGCGTAACAGCCCGTCATTCTTTGCGCAACCAGCGTGGCAGCTGCTTGGCGGCGTGCTTGGGCCGATCTACGTCATCATCCTGACCGTGGTAACGCCGGCAATCGGCATCGCCATGACGATGATCGGCATTCTGGCAGGCCAGGTGTTCAAGAGCCTGATGATTGATCACTTCGGCCTGCTCGGTACGTCGCACAGGAAAATTGACAGTATGCGTATCATTGCGCTGATTTTTATCATTGCAGCGCTGGTTATGGTTGCCCAGGGGTAAAGGAACGTTATGACAACTATCATGATTCTTCTCGCCGTCGCCGGTGGCGCCATGCTGAGTATCCAGGCGGCTATCAATAGCCAGCTGGGCAGCAAGGTCGGCGTATTCAAAAGCGCGTTCCTGACATTTTCTGTCGGCGCGCTGGTGACGGGATTGCTGATCTTCTTCTTCGAACCCAAACACACCCTGACGCTGATGGATGTGCCTAAATGGCAACTGCTGGGCGCAATGTTTGGCGTACCGTATATCGTCATTATGGTACTGGCCGTCCAGCGTATTGGCGCTGCAGTGGCTACGGTCGCCGTCATTTTTGGCCAGTTAACCATGAGCATGCTGATCGATAACTTCGGCTGGCTGGGCAATGCGGCGATTCCATTCTCGCTGAGCCGAATCGGCGCCATTATCTGCCTGGGTATTGCGCTGTTCTTTATTTACGCCAGCAGCAGGTCAAAAGCCGCAACGGCGACACCCCCCAGGCAGCAGGAAAACGCTAACACATAAGCTCAGGTCTTCGTCATTAACATTGGTTTTGGTCTACAGGACGCCATAACACCAACGCACCCGTTTTCGCAGCAACGCGTCAGTGGCTCACATTTTTTGACCTTAAGAGAAAGGGGCTGCTCACCCGACTTCAGCGGTGGTAGCGAATTTTTCAGCTTCAGCAGAGAACACAGGAGCAGGGTGGACAAGTGATACCAGCGACAACGTATGGTGTCCGGGTGGAGCTCCCCCGCCAGCCCGCGCCGGCGGGGGAGTTGACGATTATTCCCAGCGTTTCAGCAGCAGGCTGGCGTTAACCCCGCCAAAGCCAAAACCGTTCGACAGCGCATAGCGCATCTTCTGCGGGCGGGTCTCCAGCGCCACCAGGTTAAGACCTGCCGCCTCTTCATCGGGGTGATGCAGGTTCAGCGTCGGCGGCACCACCTGATCACGCAGCGCCTGAATGGTGAAGATGGCCTCTATCCCGCCTGCCGCGCCTAACAGATGGCCGGTAGCGGATTTCGTCGAGGTAATGGCGACAGGATGGGCGCCAAACAGCGTTTTAATCGCCGCCAGCTCGCCTTTATCGCCGACCTGGGTCGAGGTGGCGTGGGCGTTAATATGGTCAACCTCTTCAGCGGTCACTCCGGCCTGGCGAAGGGCGGTTTCCATGGCCCGACGCGCGCCGTTACCATCTTCCGGGCCCGCGGTCAGGTGATAAGCATCTGCGCTGGTGCCGTAGCCCACCAGCACGGCCAGCGGCGTGGCGCCGCGCGCCAGCGCGTGCTCCAGCGACTCGATCACGATAAGCCCGGCGCCTTCTCCCATCACAAATCCATCGCGGTCGCGGTCAAAGGGGCGGGAAGCGGCTTCCGGCTGGTCGCTGGAGGCGCTGGAGAGCGCCCTTGCCGCGGCGAACCCGGCAAGGCTAACGCGATGTATTGCCGCTTCCGCGCCGCCGCAGAGGGCGATATCCGCCTCGCCGCTGCGGATCATCCGCGCCGCATCGCCAATGGCCTGGGCGCCCGCCGCGCAGGCGGTGACCGGCGCGCCGATGGGGCCCCGGAAACCGTGAGCGATAGACACATGCCCGGCGGCCAGGTTGGCCAGAAAAGAGGGAATGGTGAACGGGGAGAGGCGACGCGGCCCGCGCTCATCGGTGGTATGTACCGCATTGGCGATCTCGCTGAACCCGCCGATCCCGGTGGCGATCACCGTGGCGGTGCGTTCCTGTTCGGCCGCTGATGCCGGCGACCAACCGGCCTGAGTCAGCGCTTCACGCGCGGCGACCAGCGCAAACTCGATAAAACGATCCATCTTTTTGCGCTCTTTCGCCGGGATGGTCGCCAGCGGGTCGAAGCCGTGCAGCGGATCGCTTTCAATGGACGGCACCTGGCCGGCCACTTTGCAGGGAATATCCGCGACCAGCTGCTCGCTGAGCCGGGTAATCCCTGATTTTCCTGCCAGCAGCGACTGCCAGACGTGCTGTACGCCGCAGCCCAGCGGGCTGACAATCCCCATCCCGGTGACGACAATGCGTTTAACGGAAACGCCCATAGTTAACTCTCCTGTAGTATCAGTGTGCCGGCGGCTTTTTCATCAAGGGAACCAGCTGCGCGGCAAGCAAAAAACCAATCATGATGAGGTAGAACGCATCGGAAAATGCCTGGGTTCGCGCCTCCCGCCGCGCCAGCGCGGCATCCGGCGAGATCCCCGCGTGGCGAAGTTTGCCGCGCTGCGCTGAACAAAATCCTGGCGTTATTCAGATGGCCGCCAGAACGTGGACGCTTTGCTTACTGGCCGGATTCATTGCCGGCATCTCTGTAGGGTTCAGGCTGGAATTTTTGCCCGCTATCGCCTTCGCGTTTGCGCAGCAGATATTCATGACGATATTTCATCAGCGGCGAGGCGGCGGGGCCCGGCACCATGGCGTATTTACCCGGAATAATCTCTTCCCCGGTCGCTTTATCCACCATGACTGGCTCCACCCGGCGCTGGGTAGCGGTTTCCACCAGCTGCATCTGACGGCCTTCGGGAGCGAAGTGGCGATTACCCCATTCCGCCAGCGCCAGCAGCACCATGCGGAAATCGCGGCCGCGCGGGGTGAGGTGGTATTCGTAGCGCGGCGGCGTGCTGCTATAGCAGACCTTCTCCAGCAGCCCGTCGTCGACCAGTGCCTTCAGGCGGCGCGACAGAATATTGGGCGCGACGTTGCTGCTTTTCTGAAATTCGTCGAAGCGGGTAAAGCCCGCAAAGGCGTCGCGCAGGATCATGATGCTCCAGCTGTCGCCGATGCGGCCCAGGCTACGGGCGATGGGGCAGGGAGCGTGGCAAAGCGGTTCATTTTTCATGAGCGGTCCAGGGAGCAGGTGGCTGTTGCCAGCAAATTGACATAGTCACTATCAAAATGCAAGTTACTCTTGATAACTTCAGGGGAGCAGCCGCTCGCGTTCCGCTACGTCATTTCTTCCTTTGAATGCTGAAAGCGGGACAGTCTCCGCCGCCTGCTTATTTCTGCTTTACCGTAATAAGAGATAAAAACCGCTGATGGCAGATGAAACATTTTAATAATCATAGAAATCGATGTGGTGGGTAATGACCTTTATTGGGGGATACGATATAAGGTATGGCGAAGGCAAATTAATATTCTCATAACTTTTTAAGGTTAAATAAATGAAGCAGGTGGGTATTGTTGGCTGGCGGGGCATGGTTGGCTCAGTATTGTTGCAGCGAATGATCGAAGAGAATGATTTCGACGATATTTCAGCGCATTTTTTTAGTACCTCCAGTGCGGGTGCCGCGGGCCCGGTTATTAATGGTAAAAGCGACAGACTGAAAGATGCAAATTCCCTTAGCGCCCTCGCCGAAATGGATATTATTATAACCTGTCAGGGCGGGGATTATACCAAAGCCATCTATCCGGCGTTAATTCACTCTGGCTGGCAAGGGTACTGGATCGACGCCGCTTCGGCGCTGCGAATGGATGAAAACGCCTGCATTATTCTCGACCCGGTCAATCGCGATAATATCGATCGTGCGGTGAAAGCGGGAGTGAAACTGTTTGTCGGCGGCAACTGCTCCATTACGCTGAGCCTGATGGGGCTGGCCGGGCTGATCAAGGCTGATCTGATCGAATGGATGAGCGTCATGACCTACCAGTCTGCCTCCGGGGCGGGCGCTAAGCAGGTGCGGGAATTGATCGCGCAAAGCGCGTATATCAGCCAGCATTTGTCCGCTGATGAACTGGCGGCATCAGGTTCCGTGCTGCCTTTAGTCAATAAAGTGAGTGATCTGATTAATAGCGCCGGCATGCCGGTGGAGAATTTTGGCGTCCCGCTGATGGGCAGCATTATTCCATGGATTGACAGCGATTTAGGCGATGGAAATAGCCGCGAAGAATGGAAGGGGGAGGCGGAAACCAATAAAATACTTGGCCTTGCGCCCGGCACCATCCCGGTTAATGGTTTATGTATTCGGGTCGGCGTGATCCGCTGCCACAGCGCTGCCATTACCCTTAAACTTAAACGAGAGGTCAGCGAAACGGAATTCGCAGAGTTAGTGACCCATTCCCATCCGTGGGTAAACTATATCCCCAATAATAAGCCAGAGAGTGTCAGTAAACTGACCCCGGCTGCTATTAGCGGTTCGCTGCAGGTGGGTATTGGCCGCTACAAGAAAATGTCGCTAAATAATGAGCCGATCTACTCGGTGTTGACGGTGGGCGATCAGCTGTTATGGGGCGCGGCGGAACCCTTGCGCCGTATGTTAAATATCCTGCTTGGCAAAGTGTAATGACTGGTGCTGCCTGACAGGCCTGCGGCAGAAATGACCTTTTCAGCGCAAGACTATCTGCTGATTCAGCAGCCCTCAATCATCCTGACCATCGTCAATAACTCCATTTTTACCGGTTCGGGAATGGCCAGGGGAGACGGTATCCACCTGGCCATAATCGGTATTGTTCCCCTCAGTCCATCAGACTGACCTGGGCGGCGACAATCCGCCAGCCATAGGGAAAGCGCACCCACGTCTGCTGCTGGCGTCCAGGGCGGGCGCTGCCTTCGCGGGTGAACTCGGTGCTGCACACCGCCATGTCCGCGCCAAAGGTGGTGATGGTGGTATGGTGCAGATCGCGGGCCAGACCGGCGGCGGGGCGGGCGGCGCGAAAGGCGCGGATCGCCTCGATGCCATACAGATTCTCACCGGCCCCCAGCCGCACGGTGCGCGGGTCGTGCCAGAACAGCGCATCCAGCGCCTCGATGTTATTGCTGACCAGCGCCTCTTCATACTGATAAAACGCCGCCGTCACCTCGGCGAGGATCGCCGGGCGGTCTATATTGTCCAGATTGATCATGCTGCACTCTCCGCCACTCGGGCATCGGTAATGCCCATCGCTTCCAGCGCCCGCGCGGCGCGAAGACAGGCTTGTTCGTTAAACGGCGCGGCAATCAGCTGCAGGCCAATCGGCTTGCCGCTGGCGGTACGCAGGGGCACGGTCACCACCGGCAGCCCGAGGAAGGAGATCGGTTGCGTCAGCATTCCCATGCTGGCGCGCACCGGCAGCGGCTGGCCGTTAATCACCATCTCCTCGGCGCCAATCGGCGTGGCGCTGCATGGGGTGGCCGGGGCGATCAGCACATCGGCCTGACTGAACAGGGATTTCATCGCCTGACGGGCATGGCGGCGAAAGCGCTGGGCCTGCAGATACCATGCGGAGGGGATCATCGCCCCGGCCAGCAGCCGCTCGCGGGAGTGAGGCTCAAAGCGCTCGGGCGAGTGGCGAAGATCCGGCAGATACTGATTGCCGCCTTCGCTGGCGCTGATGATAAAGGCCGCCGAGCGGGCCAGGGCGGCATCCGCGAACTGCAGCTCGCTGTCGGCGCCCAGCGCGTGGGCGACCCGATCCACGGCCGCCCGGGCGTCGTCATCGCACCAGGTGGTGAAATAGCCCCCCAGCCGCGCGCAGCGCAGACCCTCCAGCCCGCGCTCCAGCAGGTTGCCGGTGCGCTCGCTGGCTTTATCGGCCTGAAAGTCATCGGCCGGGTCGCGCCCCTGCAGAGCGTCATACACCGCGGCGAGGTCGGCCACCCGGCGGGCAAAGGGACCAATATGATCCAGACTGGCGACAAACGGATGGCTGCCGGAGCGGGAGAGGCGGCCGAAAGTGGGTTTCAGGCCAAAGATCCCGCACAGCGACGCGGGGACGCGGATCGATCCGTTGGTATCGCTGCCGAGGCTGAAATGGACCAGCCCGGCCGCCACCGCCGCGGCCGAACCGCCGGAAGATCCGCCGGCGATCCGCGACAGATCGTGCGGGTTATGCGTCGCGCCATAGTGGCTGTTTTCGGTGGTGAAGCCGTAGGCGTAGGCGTCCATATTGAGCATCCCGCTGAGCAGGGCGCCGGCGCTATGCAGCTGGCGCACCGCCCAGCTGTCGCTGGCTGCCGGCGGCCGGTCGCTCAGCAGTTCCGCGCCGGCGAGGGTGGTGTGCCCGGCGACATCAAACAGATTTTTCACCGCGTAGGGAATGCCCGCCAGCGGCGGCAGGGGGCGCTTTTCACGGCGCAGGGCGTCGATGCTGTCGGCCTCCGCCAGCATGCGCTGGGCGGTGACCTCGGTCCAGGCGTTGATCTGCGGATTTACGCGGGCGATATCGTCCAGCGTCTGGCGGGCGATCTCCCGGGCGCTCAGTTCGCCCTCGTGCAGCGCACGCTGGATCTCGGCGATGGTGAAATGGTGAAGTGTCATGCTTTATACACCCCCGCAATGTCGTCGCGCGGCCCGAGGGGATAGTCCATCAGCGGCTGCGCCATGGCGGCGATGCGGGCAAACTGGCGCTCCAGCTCCTCACGGCGCGGTTCATCCAGCTCCAGGCGCAACAGGTGGGTCATCTGCGTCAGATACTCGCTCCAGTCTGGCTGTGTGGTCATGGTCTGCTCCTTAGTATCCGGCGGCGGCGCCGTTGCTGCGTGGATCGGTAGCCCCTTCAAGCAAGCCGTTGGGATGGCGGACAATGGCCCCGGCGTGGCCCATCGCCTCGCTGAAATCGGCCAGCACTTCCACCTCGTGCCCCAGCTCGCGCAGGCGAGCGATGCAGGCGGGGGCAAAGCGTCCCTCCAGCTTCAGTGAATCCGAGGACTGGCCCCAGGTGCGGCCCAGCAGCCAGCGCGGCCGGGAGATGCTCTCCTGCAGCGGCGCCCCCTGCAGGATATAGCGGGTAAACAGCGCCGCCTGGGTCTGCGGCTGACCGTCGCCGCCCATCGAGCCATAGACCATCACCCGGCCATCGTTCAGGCGCGCCGCGGCGGGGTTGAGGGTATGGAACGGCTGTTTGCCTGGCGCCAGCGCCAGAAGATGCTGCGGATCGAGGCTGAAGGCCGCCCCGCGGTTTTGCCAGACGATCCCGGTGTCCGGGATCACCACGCCGCTGCCAAACTCGTGATAGATGCTCTGAATGAATGACACCGCCAGGCCGCTGTTATCCACGACGCCCATCCAGACGGTATCGCCCGGGCCTTTGCCGCCGCCCCAGGGCGAAGCGCTGGCGTCGTCGATGCTGTCGGCCAGCGGCTGCAGCGCCTCCGGAGTCAGCAGTTGCTGAACGTCGACATCCAGATGGCGCGGATCGGTGATATGCGCATCGCGCAGGGCAAACGCCCGCTTGGTGGCTTCGACGATGCGATGCACCGTTTGCGCCTCGTCGGCGTCGGCCATGTTCAGACGGTCAGTGATGCCGAGGATCGCCAGCGACACCAGCCCCTGCGTCGGCGGGGCGAGGTTCCACAGCGTGCCCTGCCGGTGCTGAAGGCTCAGCGGCGCCGGGCGCCGTGCGCGGTGGGCCTGCAGGTCGCCGAGGGTGACGGGCATCCCCAGCGCGGCCATCCCCTGGGCGAGACGTTCGGCCAGCGGGCCGCGATAGAAACTGTCGAGACCGTCGCTGGCCAGCATGCGCAGGGTTCCGGCGAGGGCGGGCTGGCGAAAGCGGCTGCCGGCCCGGGGGGGCTTGCCCGCCGCCAGCCAGGTTTCGCTGAAGCCCGGCTGGTGGCGCAGCTCTTCCAGTTTGCTGGCGGTGGCGTGGGCCTGGGAGGCGGTGACCGGAATGCCGTCTTCGGCATAACCGATAGCATCGGCCAGCAGGCGCGCCACCGGCAGCGCGCGGCCGGTTAAGTCCCGTGAAATTCGCAGCGCCTCGTCCCAGCCGCTGACGGTGCCGGCGACGGTCAGCGCAGCCTGCGGTCCTCGGTGGGGAATATGCCGCTGAGCGGCATAGGCCTCGAGGGTGGCCAGCGAGCCGGCCGCCCCGCTGGCGTCAATGGCGATGGGATCCCCCCCGGGAGGCACGATCAGCCAGAAACCATCCCCGCCCAGGCCGTTCATGTGCGGATAGACGACGGCGATGGCCGCGGCGGCAGCCACCATCGCTTCAATGGCGCTGCCGCCCTCGCGCAGGATGGCCAGCGCGCTCTGGCTGGCGAGGTGGTGGGGAGCGACCGCCATGCCGTGGGTCGAAACGTTGCTACTGTGCATAAATTATCCTTTCTGAACGAATCACCCGCAGAACACTGCAAAAGCTGTTCCATCTCTGAACGTTTCGTTTCATTGATAAAAACAATGACCGGAATTTTCCCGCTGGCACGCTATGTGTAAGGCATAGCAGATACAGTATGATGAGGGATGGATGATGAAACGAAAGTTACAGGGGCGCTATGCAACAACTCGATGAACGACTGAAAGGGCAATATGCCTCGCTGTCGCCGCAGGAGCAGCGGGTGGCGGATTTCATCTTTGACCACTTTGATGACCTGATAAGCTACAACAGCGCCGAGCTGGCGCAGCTGAGCGGCGTGTCGAAAGCCACCGTCAGCCGGCTGTTCAAGCGCCTGGGCTATGACAAATATAAGGACATGCGCGATGAACTGCGCACCCTGCGCCAGAGCGGAATGCCGCTGACCGACCAGCGCGACGCGGTGCAGGGTAACACGCTGCTGGCGCGTCATTATAAGCAGGAGATGGCGAACCTCACCCAATGGGTCAATGCCCTTGACGCTCACCAGTTCGCCGAGGCGCTGACGGCGATGGTGGCCGCGCGCCGCATTGTGGTGATTGGCATGCGCAATGCCTATCCGGCGGCGCTGCACCTGCGCCAGCAGCTGCTGCAGGCTCGCGGTCAGGTGCTGGTGCTGCCCCAGCCGGGGCAGAGCCTCAGCGAAGAGCTGGTCGACCTGACCGCCGATGACCTGGTGGTGATGATGGCGTTTCGCCGGCGGCCGCGGATCGTGCGCCCGCTGCTGCAGCAGCTGCAGCGCGACGGGGTGCCGGTTCTGTTAATGTGCGAGCCGCAGGCCCACAGCCTGTTCCCGCTCTCCCGCTGGCAGCTCTGCGCGCCGCTGGACAGCGTCTCGGCTTACGACAGCTATGCCTCGGTCAACAGTTTGATCAATCTGCTGGCCAATGCCTTTCTGCATGAAACGCTCGACAGCGGTCGTCCGCGGATCCACGATATCGCTACGCTTTATCAGCAGCTGGACGAGCTGGAACAACGCTGATGGGGCGCCAGCGTGGTGCTGTGCATCAATATGGTGCATTTGGTTCCGCGTTCTGGCGCCGTCGATTTTTACTCTTCTGCTCCTTACTCCCTGTCCGTTCTCACTTTTTGCCTTAATTCCTCGCCAACCCGCGCATCGACCGTATCTGGCACATTAGTTGCAAAAATAGATTCAAAGAATCTTTTGTTTCATGCTAACGTAACGGGTAAACATCATGAAGAAACTGTTGATCGCACTGGCCGGGGCCGCTTGTCTCCTTTCGTCTGTTTCCGCCGCTCAGGCTGACCAGCTCCAGGATATTGAAAAACGCGGCGTCATCCGCATTGCCGTACCCCAGGATTTTCCGCCGTTCGGCTCGGTGGGGACCGACCTGCAGCCGCAGGGGTATGACATCGACATGGCGCGCTATCTGGCGAAGTCGATGAAGCTCAAGCTGCAGCTGGTCCCGGTAACCAGCGCCAACCGCGTGCCGTATCTGCAGACGGATAAGGTGGACCTGGTGATCTCCAGCCTCGGCAAAAACGCTGAGCGTGAGAAAGTGATCGACTTCAGCCGCGCCTACGCGCCGTTCTTCCTCGGGGTGTTTGGCCCGAAAGGGGCGGAGCTGAAGGACGCGGCCGCGCTGAGCGGTAAAAGCGTCGGCGTGACCCGCGGGGCGGTGGAAGACATGGTGCTGACCAGCGTGGCGCCGCAGGCGGCGCAGATTAAGCGCTACGAGGACAATAACACCACTCTGTCGGCCTATCTGTCAGGCCAGGTGCAGTATGTCGCCACCGGGAACCTGGTGGTGGCGGCCATCGCCCGGCAGAACGCCGACAAAGCGCCGGTGCCGAGCTTTATGCTGAAGGACTCGCCGTGCTTTATCGGGCTGAAAAAGAACGAACCAGCGCTGAAGGCGAAAGTGGATACCCTCATCGAGCAGGGCATTAAGGACGGCACCCTCAACGGTCTGTCTGAGAAGTGGCTGAAAGCGCCGCTGCCTGCCAGCCTCGGCGCGTAAGGTCTGTGGATGACGGAGCAACTTCATTTTTCTGAGCTCTGGCCGCATTGGCCGGAGCTGCTGGCCGGCCTGTGGGTGACGGTGCAGCTGACGGTGCTGGCGACGATCGGCGGACTGGCGATCGGCATCCTCGGGGCGGCGATCCGCAGCGGCCGCCCGGGCATCCTCAGCCGGGTATGGGGCGGATATGTGGAAATCATTCGTAACACGCCGTTCGTGGTGCAGCTCTTTTTTATCGTCTTTGGTTTACCGAACCTGGGACTGAAGATGACCGCCGGCGAAGCGGCGCTGCTGGCGATGGTGGTTAACCTTGGGGCCTACAGCACCGAGATCGTGCGCGCCGGCATTCAGGTGACGCCGAAAGGCCAGTGGGAGGCCGGACGCGTGCTCGGACTCAGCCGGACGCAAACCTTCATTCGCGTCGTGCTGCCCCCGGCGCTGCAGCGGATTTATCCGGCGCTGGTCAGCCAGTGCATCATCGTGATGCTCGGCTCGTCGGTGGTGTCGCAGGTCTCCTATGAGGAGTTGACCTTCGCCGCCAACCTGATCCAGTCGCGGACATTTTTGAGCTTTGAGGTCTATCTGGTGACCACCGGGATCTACTTAGCGTTATCGATAGCGATGCGTCAGCTGCTGATGGCGGCGGGGCGTAAATGGCTGGGAGTGCAGGCATGATGACCACCTTTACCGACTGGGACATTATCCGCAACCTGCTGCTGGCCGGTCGCTGGACGGTGCTGCTGTCTCTGGTCGCGTTCACCGGCGGGGCGCTGGTGACCTTACCGTTGCTGCTGTTGCGCCTGACCGGCGGACGGCAGGTAAAACGACTGATCCGCGGCTACGTCGAACTGTTTCAGGGGACGCCGCTGCTGATGCAGCTGTTTCTGGCATTTTTCGGCGTGGCGCTGTTCGGCATCGACGTCTCGGCATGGACCGCGGCGTCGGTGGCCCTGACGCTCTACACCAGCGCCTTTCTGCTGGATATCTGGTTCGGCAGCATTCGCGCGCTGCCGAAAGGCCAGTGGGAAGCCTCGCGCTGTCTCGGGCTGAGCTTCGGCCAGACCCTGTACCGGGTGGTGGCGCCGCAGGCGCTGCGCATCGCCATCGCGCCGACGGTGGGATTCGCCGTACAGGTGATCAAAGGCACGGCGCTGGCCTCGATTATTGGCTTTGTGGAGCTGACCAAGGCGGGAACCATGCTGACCAACGTCACTTACCAGCCGTTTAAAGTATTTGCCCTGGTGGCGCTGGGCTATTTCATTCTGTGCTATCCGCTGTCCCGCTACAGCCGTTATCTGGAGAACAAATTCAATGCCTCTCATCACCATTAATCAGATGCAGAAGTACTACGGCGACAACCATGTGCTGAAGGGCGTCGATCTGGATATCGACATGGGGGAAGTGATCTCGATCATCGGCCGCAGCGGCTCAGGCAAAAGCACTCTGCTGCGCTGCATCAATGGCCTGGAGGGGTACCAGGAGGGGAGCATCAAGCTCGGGGGCATGACCATCACCGACCGCGATTCCCAGGCCCGGGAGATCAGCCGCTCCATCGGCATGGTGTTCCAGAACTTCAATCTCTTTCCGCACATGACGGCGCTGGAGAACGTCATGCTGGCCCCGCGGCGGGTGCTGAAGAAGTCCCTGGCCGAATGCCGCGAGCTGGCGCAGCGGATGCTGGAGAAGGTCGGGCTCGGCGACCGTCTGGATTACTACCCGGCCAACCTCTCCGGCGGCCAGCAGCAGCGCGTGGCCATCGCCCGGGCGCTGGCCATGTCGCCAAAGGTTTTACTTTGTGACGAAATCACCTCGGCGCTCGACCCGGAACTGGTGGGCGAAGTGCTGAAGGTGCTGGAGCAGCTGGCGGCGGAAGGCATGACGCTGATCCTCGTCACCCATGAAATGAATTTTGCCCGCGAAGTGGGCGACCGCGTGGTGTTTATGCATCAGGGGCGCGTCTGGGAGCAGGGTGACAGCAAAACGCTGTTCGCCAGTCCACAGACAACCGAACTGAAACAGTTTATCTCCTCGGTGCGCGGTCTTAACTAACGTAAGGAATGGCAGATGGATATCACTCAGTTTTCGCAAATTAACCCGCCGCAGCGCCTGCTGATGGGCCCGGGGCCGATCAACGCCGACCCGCGCGTGCTGCGCGCCATGGCGAGCCAGCTGGTGGGGCAGTACGATCCGGCGATGACCCACTATATGAATGAAGTGATGGCGCTCTACCGCGGCGTGTTTCGCACCGAAAACCGCTGGACGATGCTGGTGGACGGTACCTCCCGCGCTGGTATCGAAGCGATCCTGGTGTCGGCGATCCGTCCGGGCGACAAGGTGCTGGTGCCAGTGTTCGGCCGGTTTGGCCACCTGCTGTGCGAAATAGCGCGCCGTTGCCGGGCAGAGGTACACACCATCGAGGTGCCGTGGGGGGAAGTCTTTACCCCGGACCAGGTTGAGGACGCGATCAAGCGCGTGCGCCCGCGCCTGCTGCTTACCGTGCAGGGCGATACCTCGACCACCATGCTGCAGCCGCTGGCGGAGCTGGGGGAGATTTGTCGTCGCCACGACGTGCTGTTCTATACTGACGCCACCGCGTCGCTCGGCGGCAACCCGCTGGAAACCGACGCCTGGCAGCTGGACGCAGTGTCCGCCGGGATGCAGAAGTGCCTGGGCGGCCCCTCCGGCACCTCGCCCATTACCCTCAGCCCGCGGATGGAAGAGGCGATCCGCCGCCGCCGCTGCATTGAGCAGGGGATCCGCACCGACGCCCACCACGATGGCGTCGACGAGATGATCTACTCCAACTATTTCGATCTCGGGATGGTGATGGATTACTGGGGGCCGGAGCGCCTTAACCACCACACCGAAGCGACCTCGGCGCTGTTCGCCGCCCGGGAGTGCGCGCGCCTGATCCTTCAGGAGGGACTTGACAACGGCATCGCTCGCCACAAGCTGCACGGCGATGCGCTGCTGAAAGGGATCCAGGCGATGGGTCTCGAGACCTTTGGCGACCTGCGGCACAAAATGAACAACGTGCTGGGGGTGGTGATCCCCAACGGGGTCAACGGCGACCAGGTACGTAAGCTGATGCTGGAAGATTTCGGCATTGAGATTGGCACCTCGTTCGGCCCGCTGCACGGTAAAGTCTGGCGCATTGGCACCATGGGCTATAACGCGCGTAAAGACTGTGTGATGCAGACCCTCAGTGCGCTGGAGGCGGTGCTGAACTACCTCAAGTTCACCACCACCCAGGGCGCGGCGATGCAGGCGGCCTGGGATCACTACCGCACCGAGGGCAACCTATGAGTGATACCATCCGCCAGCAGGCGGAGAGAGAGGCGGCCGCCAGCCGGGTAATGGCGCGCGCCGACCAGCTGGCCGCCCTCAGCGAAACCGCCGACGCCCTGACCCGGGTCTATCTGTCGCCGGAGCATCTGCAGGCCAACCAGCTGGTGGGTCAGTGGATGCAGGCCGCCGGTATGATGGTGTGGCAGGACAGCGTCGGCAACATCTGCGGTCGCTATGAAGGCGTGCAGGAGGGCGCGCCGGCGGTGCTGCTGGGCTCTCATCTTGACACCGTGCGCAACGCCGGGCGCTACGACGGCATGCTCGGCGTGCTGACGGCGATTGAGGTGGTGCAGCGTCTGCACCAGCAAGGGCGACGGCTGGCAAAGGCTATCGAGATCGTCGGTTTTGGCGATGAAGAGGGCACCCGCTTCGGCATCACCCTGCTTGGCAGCCGCGGCGTCACCGGCACCTGGCCTGAAAGCTGGCTGTCGCAGCGCGATGCCGACGGGGTGAGCGTCGCCCATGCGCTGGTGAATGCCGGGCTCGATCCGGCGCGGATCGCCCATGCCGCCCGCCGCCCGCAGGATATCGCCGCCTATCTGGAACTGCATATCGAGCAGGGGCCGTGCCTGGAGCAGGCGGGTCTGGCGCTCGGCGTAGTGGAGGCGATTAACGGCGCCCGCCGCCTGAACTGCCGCTTTACCGGCGAAGCCGGCCATGCCGGCACGGTGCCGATGCTCCATCGTAAGGACGCGCTCGCCGCGGCGGCGGAATGGATGGTGCAGGTGGAAAGCCTGACCCGGCAGCGCGGCGGCAATCTGGTGGCGACGGTCGGCACCCTGCGCTGTGCGCCGGGCGCGGTGAACGTGATACCGGGCGAGGTGCAGCTGACGCTGGATATTCGCGGCCCGCAGGATGCGCCGCTGGCGGCGCTGCTGGAGGAGTTGCTGGCGGAGGCGCAGACCATTGCCGGGCGCCGCCAGCTGAGCTTCAGCGCCGAGGAGTATTATCGCATCGCCGCCACCGCCTGCGACAGCCAGCTGCAGGCGGTGCTGAGCGAGGCGGTGGTGGCGGTGCAGGGGCGGTCGCTGACGCTGCCGAGCGGCGCAGGGCATGACGCCATCGCCATCGCCGAGCGCTGGCCATCGGCCATGCTGTTTGTGCGCTGCCTGGGGGGCGTCAGCCATCACCCGGCGGAATCGGTCACCACCGCCGACGTCGGGCTGGCCATCGACGCGTTCTCCCGGGCGGTAGAGCAGGTGGCCGACGCCTGATCGCGCCGGTTGCCATTCAGATTATGCCCTGGCGATTCCAGACCCCGGCGGGCCGCCATTCCCGGCCAGCTGGTGGAAATTCTGCCGGACTTCCCGGCGCCGCGTCGGCCGCTGTCGCTGCTCTATCCGCACCGGCATCTTTCACACAAGGTGCGGGTCTTTGCCGACTGGCTGCAGGGGCTGGTGGCGACCCTGGCGCGGACGCCGCCGGCTTGACTCTGCTGGCTGAGCGTTTATATATAAAATGTGAATGCTATTAAAGCAATAAATCACAAGGCTGGATAATGACTCAACCTGTAAGGGAATGCTGATGAAACTCTGGAATAAAACACTGCTCGCTTCCGCACTGTGCCTGACCCTGTTTGGCTGCGACGATGCGTCGAAAGTAGATAACAAACTGGATAAGGCCAAAGATAATGCGGAGCAGATGAAGGATGCCGCGGCGGACAAAGCCCAGGCGATTAAGCAGGATGCGGATAAGCAAATTGATACGCTGAAAAGCCATGCCGACGCCGAGGCCGACCGTCTGAAGGATCAGGCCAGCGCGATCAAGGCGGAGGCGGACAAGAAAGCGGATGCCATCGCCGAGCAGGCGAAAGCCCAGGCCGATGCGGTGAAGCAGAACGCAAAGCAGGAAAGTGACCGCATCGTCAAAGAGGCGGGTCAGATCAAAGACAACGCCATCGGCGACGCCAATCAGCTTTCGGCGGAAGCGGCGAGCAAAACCAAAGCCATTCAGGACAGTATCGCGAAGGATAAACAGAACGCTACGCCACCGGCCGCCCAGCAGTAACTCGCGGTGTTTGCCTGGCCAGCCGCCGTCCGTAAAAACAGAGCGTGGAGCCTGATATCGCGCCCGACGGCGCTGCGCTTGCGCGGGCCTGCAAGGGTGCGAGTTGGCTGCGCAATGATCGGGTATTGTAGGCCGGGCAAGGCGTTGCCGCCGCCCGGCACATAGAACGGCATTAACATCCTGCTCAGGGGTATCTTCCGATACCCCTTTTTGATGCCCGTTCCGGGTTCAGCGGTTTGGAAGCAGGGTGCCTTTCAGGCCGTGCGGCTCCGAGCGCAGGTACTGCGAAGGGACGCGAACCTGGGCGCCAAGGCTGGCCGCGGCGTGCCATGGCCAGTGCGGATCGTAGAGCACCGCGCGGGCGAGGGCGATCAGGTCGGCATCGCCATTCTCCAGCGCCGCTTCCGCCTGCTGCGGGTCGGTGATCAGTCCCACGCCAATCACCGGGATGGCTACCTGCTCGCGAATGTCGCGGGCGAAAGGCAACTGATACCCCGGCCCGACGGTGATTGCCTGCTGCGGCGACAATCCGCCGCTGGAGACATGGATATAGTCGCTGCCCAGCGCTTCCAGCTGCTGACTGAACTGAATGGATTGCTCGCCGTCCCAGCCGCCTTCGACCCAGTCGGTAGCCGACAACCTGACGCCCACCGCCATGGCGTTGCCCACCGCCTCGCGGATTGCCTTAAACACTTCCAGCGGATAGCGCATGCGGTTTTCCAGCGAACCGCCATACTCGTCCCGGCGCTGATTGCTGAGCGGCGAGAGAAACTGGTGCAGCAGATAGCCGTGGGCGGCGTGCAGCTCAATCAGCTCAAAGCCCAGGCGTTGGGCGCGCAATGCGCTGGCGACAAAGGCCGCTTTGATGCGCGCCAGATCGGCATGGCTCAGCTCGGCCGGGGCGCGATCGCCGTCGTGAAACGCCACCGCGGAGGGGGCGACGGTCTGCCAGCCGCCCTGGTTGAGCGCCAGCTGATGGCCACCCTGCCAGGGGGCCGCGCAGGAGGCCTTGCGCCCGGCATGCCCCAGCTGGATCCCCAGAGGGATCGGTGACCAGGCCCGGATATCCTCCACCACGGCGCGCAGGGCGTTTTCGGTTTCATCATCCCACAGCCCCAGATCCCCCGGCGAGATACGTCCCGCCGGCTCTACCGCCGTGGCTTCCAGAATTAACAGGCCGGCGCCGGAGAACGCCAGCTGTCCGAGATGGATCCGGTGCCAGGACGTCGCCTTCCCCTCGTCGGCAGAGTACTGACACATGGGGGCGATAACGATACGGTTATCCAGCGTCAACTGACCAATACGCGTCGCGCTAAAAAGATGACTCATGAGTACCTCGTAAATGTTAGACGTGGTCTTGCTCGGGGGCGAACAGCCACTGTTTATAGCACGCCTGCCAGCCCCCCTTTATTCGGATATTGCGTTTAAACGTCCCGCTAGTCGATAAACCAGAGACGGCGCCGCCGGCCGGTTGCCTGCTGTGACACCGCGCGGGCCATTGCGCTGCCAATCTCGGCGCTGGCCGTCAGCCCCTGGACAAAGGGGCGATCGTGCATCAGCCAGGGAAGGGCGCCGAAGGCGACCCGGCCGCGCACTGCCTCCGGCGCCTGCAGCGTGTAGTCATCGCCGACGTCCGGAATGTCGTCGCCGCAGGCCAGCAGCTGCTGGCGCAGTGAAGGAAAGGGCAGATCCCGGGTTTTGAGCGCTTTCTGTCCGCGGGCATCGATAAAGACATCGAATTCACAGCGCTGCTGATGATGGACAATCAGCGTCCGGTCAGACTCGCGCTGCAGATCGTAATCCTCACCCAGCGCCACAATTCGCAGAATGCCCGCCCGGTGCAGGGCCAGCAGGCGGCGAATAGACTCCGGCGGGATCGCGGCGTAGTTATCAATAAACACGCGGGCGAGCCCCTGGCGGAAGCGACGGCTGTCCTCGGCGTTGAGCTGCGGCACTACGGTTTCAATCGCCTCGTGCAGGCGGAGAATGGCATAGCGCCAGGGCACCGTGTGGCGCTCGCGCTTATTGCGCTCCACCTCCTGCAGATTGCGCTGCGCCCACTGGAAGGGGTCATGGGTGAGACGGTCGGCAAACCAGGCGTCGGCGATGCTGTCAGGCGTCAGCTGGCGCAGCCCCATCGCCTGGCACCAGGCCGGGGCAGCATATTCCAGCTCCTGGACGATCAGCTGAAACACCCGCTCCAGCAGGCCGTCGCTGCCCTGAGCGACGGCCGCCTCAAGGGCGGCAGAGGTGGCGATCTCCAGCGGCTCCCACGGGATCGGGCAGTAGAAATCGGCCTCCGGCAGCACGCCGTTGCGTGACATCAGCGTGATCTCCAGCGCTTCGCTGCCGGGATGCAGGGAAAAATGGGTCGTTTTGTCGTGTTCAGTATGGAAAACGCCGTGGCGGGCTACAACCGCCACGGCGGCATCAATCGCGCTTAAGGAGGTCCCGAGGATCCCCACCCGACAGGGGGCGATGCGGGCCTCCATCAGGCCGGTCCACGGGCTGGGGAAGTATTGCCGGCTGGCGCGTTCTTCTTCAGGCCACAAATGGCCGGTGGCTATCACCACCAGATCGACGATAACCGGCTGCGCCGCGCTGTCGGTGTGGATGGCGATCCCGACGGGCTGCACCGCAATATCCGTGACCTCACAGGACTCGCAAACGTTCACCACGAAGCCGGCGTCTCTGGCCCGTTGGACAAGATACAGAAAGCGGTCGCGGTAGTACTCGCCGAGGATCACCCGCGGCAGAAACTGGCGCTCATGCAGCGCGTGCCGTTCAAGACCGCGCGCCGCCAGCCAGTCATCGCTCTGCTGTTGCAGCCATTGCAGATAGGTCAGGTCGATAGGGGGGATCTCAATGCTGGCGATGTTGGCCAGCATCTGCGCCGCGGTATTATCGTCGCTGTAGGGCATACCGACCCCGGCCTGCGCCTCTTTTTCAAACAGCGCGATCGATAGCGGCTCACCGCGCTTCACCAGTTCATACAAGGTGTAAATCCCCGTCGGCCCGGCGCCGACGATGGCGATTCTCTTCATGATTCTCTCCCTTCCTGTGGGTGGATACGGCATCGGGGCAGTGCACTGAAGCCAGCCTGCCCTTAATTCTGGTCGAAAATTAGCGAACCGGTGGGCCGTCGCACGCAATTTGAAACAAATTAGCGTGCTAATAAACTTGCCGACGGCCGGAAAAGGGGTGTAATTAACAAAAGAGCAACTTTCTATACAAACAATTTACACAAGCGGTGACACCAGCCTGCTCTGCCGGACGCCGCGCAAGCTCCCGGCAACGCCGTCGGGATAGGGATGACAAAATGCACGGCTGGACTTCACGACAGCGCAATGCGGCGATCGCCAGTTTTTTAAGCTGGACGCTCGATGCTTTCGACTTTTTCCTGTTGGTTTTTTTACTGAGCGATATCGCCCACTCCTTTCACGTCGACCTCGAAGAGGTCACCCTGGCGATTCTGCTGACCCTGGCCGTGCGGCCCGTCGGCGCATTGATCTTCGGCAGGGCGGCGGAAAAGTTTGGCCGCAAACCGATCCTGATGCTCAATATCGTGTTCTTCTCCGCCTTTGAGCTGCTCTCCGCCGCGGCGCCGTCGTTGATGCTGTTTTTTCTGCTGCGGGTGCTGTACGGCGTGGCGATGGGCGGGATCTGGGGCGTGGCTTCGTCGCTGGCGATGGAGACGATCCCTGACCGCTCGCGCGGCCTGATGTCCGGTCTGTTCCAGGCGGGGTATCCCTTCGGCTATCTGCTGGCGGCCGTGGCCTACGGGCTGCTGTTTGCACAGCTCGGCTGGCGCGGGATGTTTGTCATTGGCGCCGCCCCGGTGCTGCTGTTGCCGTTTATCTATTTCTGCGTCGAGGAGTCCCCGGTCTGGCTGGCGGCCCGGCAGAGTAAAGCGAGCACGGCTCTGCTGCCGGTGTTGCGTAGCCACTGGAAGCTGTGCCTGTACCTGGTGGTGCTGATGGCGGCCTTTAACTTCTTCTCCCATGGGACGCAGGATCTCTACCCGGTATTTTTGAAAGTCCAGCACGGGTTTGCGCCGGAAACGGTCAGCATTATCGCGGTGTGCTACAACATCGCCTCAATCATCGGCGGGGTGTTCTTCGGCTCGCTGTCGGAGAAGATTGGCCGGCGCAAAGCGATTATGATCGCCGCTCTGCTGGCGCTGCCGGTGATCCCGCTGTGGGCTTTCGCCAGCGGCTCGCTGGCGCTGGGGGCCGGGGCGTTTCTGATGCAGTTTATGGTGCAGGGCGCCTGGGGGGTGATCCCGACCTGGCTCAACGAACTGGTCCCGGCCAACACCCGGGCGGTGCTGCCCGGTTTCGTCTATCAGCTGGGGAATCTGCTGGCCTCGGTGAATGCCACCCTGCAGGCCTCCATTGCGCAGCACCACGGGCATAACTACGGCCTGGCGATGGCCCTGGTGGCCGGGACGGTGGCGATCGTCATTACCATTCTCACCTTCTTTGGCCGCGAGGGCCGGGTGGCGCAACCTGCCGGAGCGGCGCGTCACCAGCCGCTCTCCACCAGCCGTTAAGGGCTGACGCCGGGCGTAATCAGGCGCCCGGCAGACACGCTAACCGCGCAGGCGAACCGTCGCCGCCTGGCGTTTTTCCAGCGAGCAGATGCCAATCCCCAGCATAATGAACAGCGCGCTGAACAGGTGCCAGGCATGGGGCTGGGTATGCAGGAAGAGGATGCTTAACACGCCACCCGAGAGGGGGATGATGTGGGTGTAAATCTCCCCCCGCGTGGCGCCGATGGTGGCGATCCCTTTATTCCAGAACAGATAGGCCAGCCATGACGGAAAAATCACCAGATAAGCCAGCCCGTTGAGGAAAAACGGCTCGCGCCAGGCATCCCAGTCCTGCGTCGGGTGGCGCATCAGCCAGAAGACGACGATCGGCAGCAGGAGCAGGGCGCCGAGCAGCGAGCTGACGGCGACAAAGCCATTCGCCGGGATCCGGCGGTCCTTGAGACGTAACAGCGAACAATAGAGCGCCCAGCTCAGCGCCGACCCCATCGCCCACAGATCGCCGACGGAAAAGGTATGCAGCGAGGCGGCATGCAGCGGGTTGCCCTGGAATAAGAGGATCATCACGCCGAGGGTGCTGAAGACCACCCCCAGCCAGTTGCGGGCCGATACCGGGTCGCGAAAAATCAGCCGGTTAATCAGCAGCACCATGCTCGGCGTGGCGGACATATAGATGGCGGCGTTGAGGGCGGAGGTGGTTTGCAGACCGATATAGAGCGTGAGCGGGAAACTGACCTGACCGCAGAGGGTGAGCACCAGCACTGCCGGGGCGTTTTCCCGCAGCAGGTGACGACTGCCGGCAATCTGCCGGCGGTAGAGCAGGCCCAGCAGCAGCGCCGTTAACGCCCACCGCGCTTCGGTCATCAGGATCGGATCCACGCCCTGAACCAGCACGTGACCCACAACGTAATTCCCACCCCAGAACAGGGCGGCCAGCGTCAGTAACAGATAGGGCATCGTGATTCCTTGTGTCGTTTGTCACTGTACTGAATGGTAACGTTATTATTTTTATAATATCAACACTATTTTAGTGGCTTTTGTTCTGTTTATTTAAAATCGTTAATAAACAGCGAATTAATAATGTGGTTGAAATTTACGTTGCCGCTTTGTGAGGGGTACTATACCGTACAGTCGCCATGCATTTCACAGGGATAAATTCATGTGTAATACCGACAATGGGGTCATTGGTAGTGACCAAACCGCGGTGATGGCCAGGCTGGCGCTGGATGAGTTAATTGACCAGCTTCTGCACAGCAACGCGCTGTCGCTGAAGCTGACGGCCAATCCGCTGGTCGCCGACAGAGCCTGGCATCTGACGGAGAATACCTGCATCCGCGCCTTCTCCGCTGACGATCCGCAGGCCAAAAAGCGCGCGCACCATGCGCTGTTCATCCTTTATCAGTCCTGGCTTGCCGACCCGCTCTCGCCGGCGGCTGCCAATCAGTTTCATCCGCTGCTCTCCGGGATCCGAAATTACATTGAGTCTGAGTGGCTGCGGGCGGAAAGCAAACGTTTCCACCGCCAGAGGCCGGTGCTCAATGCCGGCAATATCGTCGACGAACTGCGCGCCTTATGCCAGCAGCACCCGGCGTCTCATCATCCGCTGTTCGATTTCCTTGCCAGCGAGGCCTCCGCGGCGCAAATCGACTATTTCTTCAAAAGCGACAGCGCGCTGAATCTGCTTTTCTTCGATCTGGTGGCGATGGGGCTGGTGGGCTCGTTGCCGGAAACCCGCGCCGAGATTGCGCAAAATCTGTGGGATGAGATAGGCCAGGGCAGCACTGAGATCACCCACGTCAATCTGTATAAGGATTTACTGAAGCGGCGGAATATCGCCTTACCGGACAATCATTTTGCCCATTTGTACGAGTGGCAGGGGCTGGCCGGGTATAACGCCTTTATGCTCGGCGGCGTAAATCGTCAGCATTACTACAAATCGCTGGGGGTGATGGCGATGACCGAACTGCTCGACCCGCCACAGTATGAAAAACTGGTGGCGGGCTGTCGGCGGATTGGGCTTAGCGATCGCGACGTGCATTACTATGCCGAACATATCACGGTCGATATCGGCCATGCGGACGGTTGGCTGAACAATGTGATTGTGCCGATTGGCAAAAAACATCCGGCGGCGATGGAGGAGGTCTACTTTGGCGCCGCGCTGCGCCTGCAAACCTGCAACGATTACTATGATGGTCTGCTGGCGGCGCTGCAGTCGCTGGACGGCAGCATGCGCTCACAGCGTACCGCCTTCTGAGTAGATCAGCGCTTTGGCCGCGCTCCAGGCGGTCGTCCCCGGCGGGATCTCCCGGCATTCGGCTGACTCGGCCTGCTGGGCGGCGATGGCGCCATCGATGAGCATCACCATCATCATGGCGACCCGTTCGGCAGGCTCTGGTTTTAATACCCGAGTCAGAATATCGCGGAAGAACTGCCACAGGCGCGATTTGAACCGGGAGCACTGCTCCCGGATCGCCGGCGATGACGCGCCATATTCAAACAGCGCGCGGGTAAACATGCAGCCGTGGAAGGTTTCGCAGGTCAACCAGCACTGATAGTAGTCGAACACGGCGAACAGCTTCTCCCGCGCGGTGGCTTTATCCGCGGTGATCTGCGTCAGATCCTGCATAAACTCGCTCTCTTTCTGCCGGAGGATAGCCAGAATGAGCGCCTCTTTATCGGCATAGTAGCGGTAGAAGGTCATTTTGGAGATGCCGGCATGCTCAGCAATCCGCTCGATGCTGGGCGACTGATATCCTTCGCGATTAAACAGCGCGCTGGCGTGGCGGAGAATGTCCGCTTGTTTTGGC
Source organism: Klebsiella sp. JB_Kp004 (assembly GCF_040065795.1). NCBI lineage: Bacteria > Pseudomonadati > Pseudomonadota > Gammaproteobacteria > Enterobacterales > Enterobacteriaceae > Klebsiella > Klebsiella sp. JB_Kp004. The sequence continues at coordinate 53,239 of NZ_JBEAKW010000008.1, forward strand.
TTCATGCGTTTTCCTGTCGAATGGTTCGCTGTCATGACTGCCGGTGACCCGGTCGTCCTGCGACAGCGGTGCATTATGCCGGATCTTGCCGCCAGGCGGGCAAAAAGTAAATCAGCCGCGCCTCGCGCGGCGCCGGTATTGGTGTATAAGGTGACAAGGATGAAGAAGAACATTGCCTTTTTTGACTTCGATGGCACGATAACCCACGAAGATACGTTTACCCCTTTCATTTATCAGTCCCTCGATGCGAAAGCCATTCGTCGGGGCAAACTGCGGCTGTTGCCCTATATTCTCGCCTGGAAAATGGGCTGGCTTTCAGCCTCTGCCATCCGGCAAAAAGTGTTTCATTATGCTTTTGCCGGGAAATCGCAACCTGAGATCCTGCAGCGTGGGAACGATCATAGCCAGGCGTTTATTCCCCGCACGCTGCGGGAGAACGCGATGCAGCGTATAGCCTGGCATCAGGCGCGAGGGGACACCGTGGTGGTCTCAGCCTCGCTGGATGTCTACCTTCGTCCAGTATCAGGGTGGAGACTGCAGCGGCCTGGCCAAAAAGGCGCGTATCCTGGCGAACTACGCCCTGACCGATGACGAAGCGATCTTCGCATACGGCGATACGCCGGAAGATTTCGCCATGCTGGCGCTGGCCACCACTCAAATCTATCGCTGGGAGGAGGCACCGCCATGCGGCTAGCGGCGTCAGGCTGCGCAGGTTAAGATGGCGCGCTATTGCCCCTCTCACCAGGAAGAAGAGATGTTGCTACCCCTGATCACGCCCCGGCTGCTGCTGCGCCGGTTCAGAAAGGAAGATCTGCCGTCTTTCAGCCGCTATCGCAACCTGCCGGAAGTGGCCCGTTTTCAGTGCTGGAGCCATTACGGTATGGCAGAGGCGACTGCCTTCTATGAACAACAGCGTTCCCTGGCCTTTGCTGAGGATGAGAGTTGGTTCCAGCTTGCGGTAGAGATCCAGGTCAACGGTGCGCTGGCGGGAGATGTGGGGATCCACTTTTTCGATCAGGGCAGACAGGCCGAGCTGGGGATGACCTTTTCCCCGGCGTATCAGCATCAGGGGTATGCCCGGGAAGCCATACAGGCGGTGATGGCCTTACTCTTTGAACCGTTGGCCCATCACCGGCTGATCGCGGTAGTAGACACCCGCAATACCGCCGCGATCAAACTCCTGGAAGGGCTGGGCTTTCGTCGCGAGGCGCATTACCGGCAGAATATCTTTTTTAAAGGCCAGTGGGGCGATGAGTATCTGTACGCGCTGCTGCGCAGCGAATATCAGTGAAGTGACGGCCTGGCCGTCACTTCTGCCAGGGTTGTCGTTAGCTATGCTGGCGGATAAAGCGCGCGCGCCACGGTTTTAGCACCCACAGCGCGAGGGCGGCGGTGACAAAATCCAGGCCAATGGCACAGCTGAAAACCACATGCCAGCCGTGGGTGTACTGATAGAGCAACGCCGCCAGCGGGCCGCCGAAGATTGATCCGATGCCCTGCGAAATATACAGCCAGCCATAGTTGCTGGCGGCATGTTCGCTGCCGAAGGTATCGGTGAGCGTCGACGGGAAGAGGGAGAAGATTTCCCCCCAGCCAAAGAATACCACCCCGGAGAGCAGGACAAACAGCAGCGGATCTTCCCGGCACGCCAGCCAGAGCGTCATCGCCACCCCCTCCAGCGCAAAGGCGATAAACATGGTTTGCTCGCGGCCGAAGCGGTCGGAAATAAAACCAAACAGCGGCCGGGTTAAACCGTTGGTGAAGCGGTCTATCGTTAACGCCAGCGGCAGGGCCGCCATGCCAAACACCACCGCCTGGCTAATGCCGAAGTCCTCGGCGAACACCGCCATCTGCGAAGTGACCATCAGCCCGGAAGTCGACATCATCGCCATCATGGCAAACATCAGCCAGAACAGCGGTTGGCGCAGCATTTCCCGGGAGGTAAACGATCTGCTGCTCTGCGCCACCGTCTGGCTGACGGGCAAAGAGACAGCAGGCGGCGGCAGCTTCAGTCCCTGACTGGCGAGGAAGCCGACGAGCGCGAAGAGGACCCCGAAGGTCGTCATCGTGTGTTCAAGGCCGTTGGTGGTCAGCGACAGGGAGATGGGGAAGGTGGTTATGATGGCCCCCATCCCGTAGCCCGCCGCCACCGCGCCGGCGGCGAACCCCCGCTGCCGCGGAAACCATTTGACCATCAGGCCGACAACGCCGATGTAGACGATCCCGGTTCCAAGGCCGCCCATGCAGCCATAAACCAGCCACAGCGTCGCCAGGCCATTCACCTGTGCGGAAAGCACCCAGCTCATCCCCGCCATCACCGTGCCGATAGCAATTAGCCGCCGTGGGCCAAATTTCTCCACTAACCGCCCCTGAAAGGGCGAAAAGAAGGTCTGGAGGATGATCAGCAGCGAGAAGGTGACCTGCAGCTCGGGCAGACCGACGCCCAGCTTTGCGGCCAGGGGTTTCGTCAGCAGCGTCCAGACATATTGCGGACTGGAGATGGCGGCCATACAGATCAGGCCCAGCACCAGCTGGCGCCATTTGCCATATTTCGGGGTAACCAACGGTTCGCTGAGTGTCGTCATGTTGTTCTCCGTTTTCAGTTAACAGGTTTCCGTGAAACGCATCCGCCCTGGAGGCTTCACGGAGAGAAGAAGGCGTTGGCGTCGCGACCGCAGGTGGCTATGGGTTGTCGCCTCCTGCCCTGAGATCTTGTCAACATCGCTGTATACAACCGCAGAGCATTAAACGTGCCAGTTAAAATAGTGCTTTATATACAAACAGTTAACATGGAAGTGTGGGAGGGGATGAGATTCAGTATGGTGAACAGGCGGCACTGAGTCGGTGCAAATGGGTCATCGCTGTGCGCTTCACTTATTGACTGGCTCAAGGCCGATGACAGGGAAGAAGCGCCTGCGACATCCCCCATGTCGAAGCGGCGTAATGGCAAACATTTACCCCGCGCCATGATAATCAGCTACAGGATTCATCCCCCATGACCCGCGGCCGGTTGTTGGCCAGGACGCGGTGGGCTTTCCCTTTGCACCAAAGCCATGCAATGCCCCACTTTTACTCCCCATTTTTGGGAGGCGATGCGCCGGTTGGCGGTAAATCACTGAAAGTACTGCTGTCTGGCTCCTGGCATGGCCCTTGCAATACCATCAGCAGAAAGCAGCGCAACAGACAATTTAGATCACACAATAGCTGGCTAGGGTTCCGGTTCACCGCGGTGAACGTCTGGTCCGAGAGCTGGCGACCTCGGCGAGGTTACACGGCGGGATAAAAGCCCGGGAGACAGCAGCACCGTTGGGTGTCGCGCTGCTCCGTTTCTCGTGCTAACCAGAGGTCCACCATGAAAACATCGCCGCTCCTCCGCTCACTTGTCCTGACACTGACGCTATTGACCAGCGTCCCGTCCTTTGCCGCCGTCAAGAAAGAGTTCAACGTCTGCTGGACCATCTACGCCGGCTGGATGCCCTGGGGCGCCATCAGCAATGAAAAGATCATCGATAAATGGGCCAGCAAGTACGGCATCAAAATCAATATTGTTCAGCTCAACGATTACATCGAATCCATCAATCAGTACACCGCCGGGCAGTTTGACGGCTGCACGATGACGAATATGGACGCCCTGACCATTCCGGCGGCCGGCGGTGTCGACAGCACGGCGCTGATCACCGGCAGCTACTCCGATGGTAACGACGGGGTGGTTCTGAAAGGGGCGGATAAAAAGCTCAGCGACCTGAAAGGGATGTCGGTGTATCTCCCGGAGCTGTCGGTCTCCCACTATCTGCTGGTGCGCGGCCTGGAAAAAGCCGGGCTGCAGGAAAAAGACGTCAAGGTGGTGAATACCTCCGATGCCGATATCGTCTCGGCCTTTGGCACCAGCGGCGTGCGGGCGGCGGTGGCCTGGAATCCACAGCTGTCGGTTATCAAAAAGACCCCGCAAACCAGCGAAGTGTTTAGCTCCTCGCAGGTGCCGGGCGAGCTTATCGACATGATGGTGGTCAATACCCAGACCCTGAAAGATAACCCGGCGCTGGGCAAAGCGCTGACCGGCGCGTGGTTTGAAATGATGGCCAAAATGAAGGCCGGCGATACCCAGGCGCTGAGCGCTATGGCCGCCGACTCCGGTACCGATCTCGCCGGCTACCAGGCGCAGCTCAAAACCACTCATCTTTTCTGGACGCCTGCCGACACCCTGGCGTTTATCGCCTCGCCGGATCTGGCGAAAACCATGCAGCGTGTGGCGCAGTTCTCCTTCGATAAAGGTCTGCTGGGCGAGGGGGCGCAGAGCGCGGACTTTATCGGCATGACTTTCCCGGGCAATGTCACGCTCGGCGATGCCGCCAACCGCAAACTGCGCTTTGACGACAGCTACCTGAAGCTGGCCGCCGCGGGCCAGCTGTAATGATTGCCGCCGGGAGACCACGCCATGCGCCACATTAACCGATATCCCCAAAAGGGGATGCGCCTGACGCTGATGCTGCTGCCGTTTGTGCTGCTGATCGCCGCCTGGTTTATGGGATCGGCGGTGCGGCTGGAAGCCAATCCGCAGGACAAGTTGCTGCCAGGCCTGTCGCAGATGGCGGCGGCCATTGACCGGATGGCGTTCACCCCGGACAAACGCAGCGGCGAGTATCTGCTGTGGGCCGACACGCTGATCAGCCTGAGCCGTCTGCTGACGGGCCTGGCCGTCTCGTCGCTGATCGGCCTCGGCATCGGTATCGCCGCCGGCGTCTTCCCGATGTACCGCGCGGCGCTGTCGCCGCTGATGACGGTGGTGTCAATGATCCCGCCGCTGGCGATCCTGCCGGTGCTGTTTATCGTCTTTGGCCTGGATGAGCTGTCGAAAGTGATGCTGATCGTCATCGGCATTACGCCGATGCTGGCGCGCGACCTGGAGCAGCGGGCGCGGGAGATCCCGGCGGAGCTGTTTATAAAGGCGCAGACCCTGGGGGCTAATAGCTGGACGGTGGTGCTGCGGGTGGTGCTGCCTCAGCTGCTGTCGCGGCTGATCGCTTCTCTGCGCCTGCTGCTGGGCTCGGCATGGCTGTTCCTGATCTCCGCCGAGGCCATCTCCGCCACCGCCGGGCTGGGGTATCGCATCTTCCTGGTGCGGCGCTATATGGCGATGGATGTGATTATTCCGTATGTCATCTGGATCACGCTGCTGGCATGGCTGATGGATCTGGCGCTGCGTCAGCTGCACAAAGCCTGTTTCCCGTGGGCGGAAGGAGGCCGGGGATGAGTTTTATCGACATCAAAAACATCTGGCAGGAGTACGGCGACCACGTGGTGCTGGAGCGCATTAATCTGCAGGTGAAAGAGGGCGAGTTTTGCTCAATGGTCGGCGCGTCCGGCTGCGGTAAATCGACCTTTCTGCGTCTGCTGCTCGGTCAGGAGCAACCGACCCGCGGCGCCATCCTGCTCGACGGCCAGCCGCTGGCGGCGGAGCCGGACCGCAGTCGCGGCGTGGTTTTCCAGCGCTATTCGGTGTTTCCGCATCTCAACGTGCTGGATAACGTCGCCATCGGCCTGGAGCTGCCGGCGTCCCCGCTGCTGGGGCGCCTGTTTGGCGGCAGAAAGCGCGAGGCCCGGCAACAGGCCCAGCGAATGCTGGAGAAAGTGGGCCTGGGACACGCCCTGGATAAATACCCGGCGCAGCTCTCGGGTGGGATGCAGCAGCGGCTGGCCATTGCCCAGGCGTTCGTGATGCAGCCGCGGGTGCTGCTGCTGGACGAGCCCTTCGGCGCGCTGGATCCCGGCATTCGCAAGGATATTCATGCGCTGCTGCTCCAGCTGTGGAGCGAAACGCGCATGACGGTGTTTATGGTCACCCACGACCTGGCCGAAGGCTTCAACCTGGGCACGAGGCTGCTGGTGTTCGACAAAGTGCGCATCGACCCGCAGGCGCCCAACGCCTGGGGAGCGCGTATTACCTACGACATCCCGCTCAATGAAGCGCGGATGGCGCAACTGGCCGCCGGTAGCGACACCAACGTTTACGCATTAAGGAGATAAATTGATGACTGAACTGTTTCACTCCACCCCCAGCCTGCGCGAAGAGCGGCTTCCCGGCGGGGCGCACACCTCGCTGATTTTGCGCAAAGGGCAGATCCTGCGCCTGACCGATCTCGACGGCGGGGCAAACGTCAGCATGATGATGCTCAATCCTCATGAGAAAAGTGAGCGGCTCAACCTGCCGGATACCCTCAAAGGACAGCATACCGCGCGCCTGACCGCCGGGCACTGTTTCTACTCCGATATGGGCCGGGTGCTGGCCGGGATCGTCGCCGACAGCTGCGGCTGGCACGATCCGTTCGGCGGGGTCCTCAATGCCGGGGAGACGCACGACAAATATGGCGCCGGACGCTATCAGGAATTACGCAATGGCTTCTACCGCAACGGCGTCGATAACCTGCTGGTGGAGATGGGGAAATGGGATCTCGGTCTGGAAGATCTGCTGATGGTAGTCAACTTCTTCAGCAAAGTGACCGTCGATGACGAGGGGCGCTTTCACTTTGTCTCCGGCAACAGCCGCGCCGGGGACTATGTGGAACTGTATGCCCCGATGGACGTCCTGCTGGTCCTCACCGCGCTACCGCATCCTCAGGATCCGGCCACAGAGTATGCCCCCCGTCCGGTACAGCTGAGCTGGTATCAGGCCGACGATGAAGACGCGGCCACTCAGGCGCTCCTGACCCGCGATGAGAACCTGCGCGCGTTCCGCAATACCCAACTTTTTGCCCTGTAAGGAGGCGTTTATGACCCTTATCACCAGTCACCGACGTCCGGAAGAGGCCGTCTATCGCCATGTGATCCCCGCCGGGGAGCCGTGGCTGTTCGAGGTTAAACAAGGGCAAACCCTGCGTCTGCTCGATCTCGAAGGCAACCAGGCGATTGATACCCTGTTTTACAACGCCGACAACCCGCGCGAGCGCTACGATGCGCAGCGCACGCTGCGCCGCCAGGGTAACGCCTACCTCACCGCCGGCAGCGTGCTCTATTCCAACCTTGGCCGTCCGCTGATGACCATCGTGGCCGATACCTGCGGGCGGCACGATACCCTCGGCGGCGCCTGCGCCCAGGAGAGCAACACCGTCCGCTACGCCCTCGACAAGCGCTACATGCACAGCTGCCGGGATAATTTCCTCTGCGCCTGTCTGCATGATGGCCGTCTGCATAAGCGCGATATCGGCGCCAACATTAACTTCTTTATGAACGTGCCGGTGACGCCGGAGGGCGGTCTGACCTTCGCGGATGGCATCTCGGCGGCGGGAAAATACGTGGAACTGCGCGCGGAGTGTAACGCCATGGTGTTGATCTCCAACTGCCCGCAGCTCAACAATCCCTGCAATGGCTGGAACCCGACCCCCGCCGAGGTGCTGGTATGGAACTGACCCGCTGGCAGCGCTGGCGTTTGCTGGCCTTTCGGCTGTTCGCCGTTCGCGCCGACCGCCTGAACCACACGCCGACGCGCCACCTTTAAGCGCCGGTTCTCCCGGGGACGACCTCAGGGGAAGACGAATTGTTGCGGGACGACCCGCTTCGCTGTGAGTTCCGCTTATGTTTGATACCTTACTGATTGCCAACCGCGGGGCGATTGCCTGCCGCATTCTGCGCACCCTGCGCGCCATGCAGGTGAAGGGCGTCGCCGTTTACGCCGAAGCCGACCTGAGCAGTCTGCACGTCCGCGAAGCGGATGAGGCGCTGAGCCTTGGCGAGGGGCCGGCAGCGCAAACCTATTTAGTCGTAGAGAAGATCATTGCCGCCGCGCGGCAGAGCGGCGCCCGCGCCATCCACCCCGGCTACGGCTTTCTGTCGGAAAACGCCGCCTTCGCCGAGGCCTGTGAGGCGGCGGGACTGGCGTTTGTTGGCCCGACCCCGCAACAGCTGCGAACCTTCGGCCTGAAGCATACCGCCCGCGCGCTGGCCAAAGCGGAGGGCGTTCCGCTGCTGGAAGGCAGCGACCTGCTGGCCGACAGCGAAGAAGCCTGCCGGGCGGCAGAGGCGGTGGGCTACCCGGTGATGCTCAAGAGCACGGCGGGCGGCGGGGGGATTGGCATGCGCGTCTGCCGCGACGCCCGCGAACTGAGCGAGGCGTTTGCCACGGTGCAGCGGCTGGGGCAAAACAACTTCAGCGACGCCGGGGTGTTTCTCGAAAAATATATCGAACGCGCCCGGCATCTCGAGGTGCAGATCTTCGGCGACGGGAAGGGGGCGGTTATCGCCCTCGGCGTGCGCGACTGCTCGCTGCAGCGGCGTAACCAGAAAGTGATTGAAGAGACGCCGGCGCCAAATCTGCCGGACGGGATGGCGCAGGCGCTGTGTAGCGCGGCCATTGCCCTCGGAAAAGCGGTGAACTACCGCAGCGCCGGGACGGTGGAGTTTGTCTACGACAGCGCGGCGCAGCGCTTCTATTTCCTCGAGGTCAATACCCGGCTGCAGGTAGAGCACGGCGTCACGGAGCAGGTGTGGGGCGTGGACCTGGTGCGCTGGATGATCGCCCTGGCGGCAGGGGATTTACCGCCGCTGAGCGAGCTGTCCGCCGGGCTACAGCCCCGGGGGCATGCCATTCAGGCGCGAATTTACGCCGAAGATCCTGGCCGTCAGTTTCAGCCTTCGCCCGGACTGTTAACCGACGTCTGGTTTCCGCCGGCGGACGGCGCTACCCTGCGCATCGACCGCTGGGTCGAGGCCGGCTGTGAAGTGCCGCCGTTTTTTGACCCGCTGCTGGCGAAAGCTATCGTCTGGCGCCCCAGCCGCGATGAGGCGATCGACGGCCTGGCGCAGGCCCTGGCGGAGACCCGCCTGTACGGCGTCGAAACAAACCGCCAGTACCTGCAGCAGATCCTTCGCTTTGCGCCGTTCACCGCCGGGGAACCCTGGACCCGCTGTCTGGAGCAACTGCGCTACCGGGCCGATACCGTGGAGGTACTCAGCGCCGGCACCCAGACCAGCGTCCAGGACTACCCGGGACGTCTGGGGTTCTGGGCGGTGGGCGTACCGCCCTCAGGCCCGATGGATGACCGGGCGCTGCGCCTGGGCAATCGTCTGCTGGGCAATGCCGAGGGCGACGCCGCGCTGGAGATCACCCTTAGCGGACCCACGCTGAAATTTAACACCGCGGTGCAGGCGGTGGTCTGCGGCGCGCCGCTGCCCGTAACGCTCGACGGCATCGACCAGGAGATGGACGGCGTCTTCTCTGTTCCGGCGGGGGCGACCCTCAGGCTGGGGGCGATAAGCGGGCCAGGCGTCAGAAGCTATCTCTGCCTGCGCGGCGGCATTCAGGTGCCGGACTACCTGGGCAGTAAAAGCACCTTTACCCTCGGTCAGTTTGGCGGCCACGGCGGACGGGCGCTGCGCGCCGGCGACGTGCTGCATCTTGCGCCTCCGGCTGAGACCATGGAAGGCGCGGCGCTTCCCGCAGAGTTGCGCCCTGAGCTTGCGGAAGTGCGAACGCTGCGGGTGATTTATGGCCCCCACGGCGCGCCGGAGTTCTTTGCCCCGGCGTATATGGCGACCTTTTTTGCCACCGACTGGGAAGTGCATTTTAATTCCAGCCGCACCGGCGTGCGCCTGATCGGGCCCAAGCCGGTCTGGGCCCGCGACAGCGGCGGCGAAGCCGGGCTCCATCCGTCGAATATTCACGACAACCCCTACGCGGTGGGGGCGGTGGATTTTACCGGCGATATGCCGGTGATCCTCGGGCCGGACGGCCCAAGCCTCGGGGGCTTCGTCTGCCCGGTCACGGTGATCGAAGCCGATCTCTGGCAGCTGGGCCAGCTTAAGGCGGGGGATAAGGTGCGCTTTGTGGCGATTGACGTCCCCACCGCCCGGCGGCTGGCGGCAGGCCGTCGCGCAGAGCTGGCGACCCTGCAGGCGCAGGACGTTGCCTGGCAGCCTGTGCCGCTCACCTCGCCGGTGGTGATGACCTGCGGCGACGCTGACAAACGCCTGGTGGCGCGCCTCTCCGGCGATACCCACCTGCTGCTGGAGGCCGGTGAGGCGGAGCTGGATCTGGTGCTGCGCTTTCGCATCCATGCCCTGATGCAGGCCCTTGAGGGGCAATCCCGGGACGGGATCATCGATATCACGCCGGGGATCCGCTCTCTGCAGCTCCATTTCCAGCCGGAAACGCTGGCGCTGGATACGCTGCTGGCATGGGTCCGCGGGGAGTGGGCCACGGTCTGCATGAGCGACGATCTGCAGGTTCCAACACGGGTGGTGCATCTCCCGCTCTCCTGGGACGATCCGGCCTGCCGCAAGGCGATCGACAAATATATGACCACCGTCCGCCCGGACGCCCCCTGGTGCCCAAGCAACCTCGAGTTTATTCGCCGGATAAACGATCTCCCGGATGAGCAGGCGGTGTGGCAAACGGTGTTTGACGCCAGCTATCTGGTGATGGGGCTCGGCGATGTCTATCTCGGCGCGCCGGTGGCCACGCCCCTTGATCCGCGCCATCGGCTGGTCACCACCAAATACAACCCGGCGCGAACCTGGACGGCGGAAAACTCGGTGGGCATCGGCGGAGCGTATCTGTGCGTTTACGGCATGGAAGGTCCGGGCGGCTATCAGTTTGTCGGCCGCACCCTGCAGATGTGGAATCGCTATCACGAGGTGGCCGATTTTGCCGGCAAGCCCTGGCTGCTGCGCTTTTTCGACCAACTGCGTTTCTATCCGGTCTCGGCGGAAGAACTGCTGGCTATTCGCCGCGATTTCCCGCTCGGACGCTACCCGCTGCGCATCGAGCACAGCACGCTGCGGCTGGCGGAGTACCAGCAGTTTCTCTCTCGCGAGGCGCAGAGCATTAGCGCATTTCGCGACCATCAGCAGCGGGCGTTTAACGACGAGCGCGAGCGCTGGATCGCCAGCGGCCAGGCCCATTTCGACAGTCAGGAGAGCGCGACAGAAGAGGCGGGCGATGCGCCGCTGCAGCCGGGGGAGCAGGGGGTGGAAAGCCCGGTATCCGGTAATCTGTGGCAGGTACAGACCGCGGCCGGCAGCCAGGTACGCGCCGGCGATGTGCTGGTGGTGCTTGAGTCGATGAAAATGGAGATCCCGCTGCTGGCGCCGTGCGATGGCAGGGTTCAGCAGGTCAATGTGCAGCCAGGCAGCGCGGTACGTGCCGGGCAGCGGGTGGCAGTGATTATTGAGGAGAAGGCATGATGCAGCAGACGTTTGATTTACGCCTGGCGACTCTGGCGGCGAACTATCGTAACGGCCACACCACCCCGCGCGCGCTGCTGGCGGGGATCCGCCAGCGGGCGCAAGCGCTGGATCCCGAGTTTAATCTGTTTATCCATCTCCTGAGCGAAGCGGAGCAGGCGCCGTTTCTGGCGGCGCTGGAAGGCCATTCGCCAGACACGCTCCCTCTGTACGGGGTGCCGTTCGCCATCAAAGATAATATTGACCTTGCGGAGATCGTCACCACTGCCGCCTGTCCGGCGTTTGCTTACCGGCCGACGCAAAGCGCGACCATTGTCGCACAGCTGATTGCCCTGGGGGCGGTGCCGGTGGGCAAAACCAATCTCGATCAGTTTGCCACCGGCCTGAACGGGACCCGTTCGCCGTATGGTCGCTGCCGCAACGCGTACCATCCCGCTTATCCCTCCGGCGGCTCCAGCGCCGGCTCGGCGCTGGCGGTAGCCCTGGGCGTCGCCAGCTTCGCGCTGGGGACCGACACCGCCGGCAGCGGTCGCGTCCCGGCCGGGCTGAATAACCTGGTGGGCCTGAAAGCGACGAAAGGGGTGATCTCCACCGCCGGGGTGGTGCCGGCCTGCCGCACGCTGGACTGCGTGACCTTTTTCAGCGCCACCGCCGACGAGGCCAGCCAGCTGCTGGCGCTGGTTGCCCGGGCCGATCCGCAGGATAGCTACAGCCGCCGCAATCCCCAGTGGAACAGTCGTCAGGCCTTCGGCAGGCCGTCCGCCGGGTTTCGCTTTGGCGTCCCGCAGGAGCTTAACTTCCTCGGCTGCCGCGCCAGCGAAGCGCTGTTCGCCCAGGCCGTGCAGCGGCTGACGGCGCTCGGTGGGGAAGCCGTGGCAATCGATTTTGCGCCTTTTCTCGCCGCCGCCCGCCTGCTGTATGACGGGCCGTGGGTCGCTGAACGCTATGCGGTGGCTGGCCCGTTGATTGAGCAGCAGCCGGACGCCGTGCTGCCGGTCATTCGCGACGTGCTGGCGAAAGCGCCTGATATCGACGCGACGGCGACCTTTAAGGCGATGTATCAGCTGCAGGAGTATAAAGCGCAGTGCGATGCCATCCTCGAGACGCTGGACTGCGTGCTCACGCCAACCTTTCCGCGGCCGGTAACGCTGGACGAGCTGGCGGCGGAGCCCATCGCCCGCAACGCCGACCTGGGCTACTACACCAACTTTATGAACCTGCTGGACTATGCGGCGGTGAGCGTGCCGTGCGGGTTTATGCCCGACGGACTGCCCTCCGGCGTCACGCTGTTCGGCCGGGCCTTTACCGATCAGTATTTGCTGAGCCTGGCCGACGCCTTCCAGCGCGCGGAGCGGCTGCCGCTGGCAGGCGGCGCGCGGCTGGAGAGCCCGCCGCCTGCGCACCCCGCGGGCCATGATCGGATGGCCCTGGCGGTATGCGGCGCCCACCTGACCGGCCAGCCGCTGAACGGTCAATTGCTGGCGCGGGGCGGCCGGCTGCTGCAGGCGACCCACAGCGCGCCGCGCTATCGGTTGTATGCCCTCCCGGATGGCAAGCGCCCGGCGATGGTGCGTGACGAACCAGAGGGGGCCGCGATAGCGGTGGAAGTCTGGGCGATCCCCAGCGCTGAGGTGGGGTCGCTGCTGGCCGCCATCCCCGCGCCGCTGGGGCTGGGACAGATTGAGCTGGCGGACGGCCGCTGGGTGACAGGCTTTATCTGCGAAGCCGGGGGGCTGGGCGCGGCCACCGAGATCACCGCCTGGGGCGGCTGGCGCCAGTGGCTGGCCAGGTAAACGGAACACCCTCTGCGGTAGCGCCGCAGAGGGAACCCTCGCTTATAGCGGGCTGTTCTCATCGAGCCGGGTGACGCTCCAGACGCGGGCGTGCGTGTCATCAATGCGATAGTAGCTTTTCACGCTTGCCGTACCGCCGATGGCGTAGCCCACCAGAGCCACAATGTTGAGCTGATGCCCCTGCTTATCGGTAAACGCATAATATTCATCCAGCACATAGCCGCTGGCGCTAGCCGCTGATTCCAGACGATCGTCCCTGGCTTTCAGGTCCGGGGTATAGTCCGCGATGGTTTTCCCCACAAAGTTTTTGGCGACGTCCTGCTTTTCGTCAACGCTGACGATAAACGCCGCGCTGGCAGGAAAGTGCTGAACCACGTCAGCCAGGGGCGGTTTCGGCGCGGCAGAGGGGAATAACGTGTGATCGATAGTGTAGGCCTGTAGCCAGCAGGAGAATAACGCCGCTTCCGCCGCACGGCCATCCGGGTCGGAAAGTCCGGGCAGCGCATCGACGGTCTCTCCCGCTTTACGCAGCGCAATGAAATCGGCACAGGAAGAGACCCGTGCCTGATTCTGGTCACTCAGCACCAGCGTCAGAGGAGACTGGTTTATCTCAAGCTCGCCCGCCGCCAGCACCGGCGTGCTCAACAATAACGTCACCGCCATACCGATAAAATATTTCATCACATAGCCTCCATGAATATCGACGTATCCTGATCCGAGGTGACAGGGAAAGCAAGCGATGGATGATGTCTTTTCCACATGTCCGGGCGATGCCTCCCGGACGCCGAGCGACGGCCGGGGAAGGTTACTGATGGTGTGGGGCGGGATAAAACGCTTCCGCTGTCCATTGCGCTGATGGCTGGCGGTATTGCTGCCAGAACAGTTCGGCAATCTCCCGGGCTTCGGCGGAACCCGGCGTGACGTACGCCCCCACCGTCACGATGGAAAGATGAATATTCTGCGCTTTTAATAACGGAAAAAGGCCATGCGTCAGGTTAAGCAGCCCGGCTTTGCCGACGCTCAGCGTCAGATACTCCGGATGAGGCTGAGTGGCAAACATCCCGCCAGTCAGCAGGATCGCGCCTTCTCCACGCGCGGCCATCAGCGGAGTGACCGCTTTGATGGCGGCATATACCGCGCCAATATTGGTGGTGAGATCCTGGATGAAGCCTGCCACCGACTGGGTCTCCAGATTACCGTCATGCATGGCCGCGGCGTTGAAGTGCAGCACATCCACGCCGCCGGTCTCCACCTCTACCTCGCGAATGAGTTCCACGATACTGGTGATATCGCTGGCGTCCGCCACGCGGCCTTCCGCGGCTAATCCAGCCGCTCTCAGTTGGTCGGCCTGCGCCGCCACATAGTTTTTATTGCGTGAGGACAGCACCACCCGGAATCCCTCACCAGCAAATCGTGAGGCCGTCGCCATTCCCATCCCAGGACCGGACCCGATACTCAAAAACGTTTTCATGTGCTTCTCTCACTGTAGTTTGCAGAGCCGCTATGTTAATACCCTGGCAGATCGCTGATAATCAGCCTTATTTGCAAATGATTAATGTGCTGGGTGCAGGAATCATGTTCGATGATTTTGAAGAGCTGATGGCGTTTGTCTGTGTGGCCGAGACAGGGAGTTTTATCGGGGCCAGCCGCAGGCTGGCTCGGGATGCGTCGGTCATTTCCCGCCGGGTTAGCCACCTCGAGAAAAAACTGGGCGTCCGGTTGCTGGTGCGCACTACCCGTAGCGTAACGCTTACCGAAGCCGGAACCTGGTTTTTGCAGCGCGCCCGCGCGGCGCTGGATGAGCTCAGCGCCGCCAGCCGGGAGGTGGGGGACTTTGCTGCCACCCCGCAGGGAACGTTGCGGGTTTCGCTGCCGGTGACCTTTGGCCGGGAGCTGATTGCCCCGGTGTTTCCTGATTTCCTGCAGGCGTATCCGGATATTCGCCTGGATGCCCATTTTCTCGATCGACGGGTCGATATTGTCGCGGAAGGGTTTGATGCGGTGGTTCGCCTGGGGAGCGTGCGGGACAGTACCTTAACCGGGCGCGAGCTGGGGGCGTTTAGAAGTCAGCTGATTGCTTCGCCGGCCTATCTGCAACGCTTCGGTGAGCCGACTCATCCTGAGCAACTGGCAGCCCATCGGTGCCTTGGCTTTACCCACCATCCGGACTGGCCCTACTGGATCCTCGAAAATGGTCGTGAGCATATCCAGGTGACGCCAGCCGGCCCCCTCACCACCAATATCAGTGAAGCGCTGCTGACGGCGGTCATTCGGGCAACCGGGATCGCACTGCTGCCGGGGTGGATGGTTAGCCAGGCGGTGCAGCGCGGAGAACTGGTCCGCGTGCTGCCCGACTGGCGTAGCGCGGCGAAGGTCAGCGTTTATGCCCTGATGCCGCCCGGCTCGCTGGTTCCCGCCAAGACCCGGGTATTTATCGACACGCTATGCCATCAACTGGCGTCATCCCCGCTGTGGCAGGACGAATTGAAGCGATAAGCAGGGGGGGCCGATTGCGCAGATCGTTGATGGAGAAGGGCCTCGAAGTGTTCCTGCTGAATGTACGGAGCAATAAATTTATCCTCGGACAGATAATGCCCTGGCGGACTTTCTTCGTGCAGTGAGAAGGTTTAATCACTCGAATTAATAGTGAATATCAAATGCTAAATTGATATTAACGTTTATCAAGAAAGCCATTAATATCACCAGTATGGAGGGATTATGAATTTAATTGATAGCGCTAAGAATGAAGAGCTACGGAATATTCGTTTTGTTTTAACTGATATGGATGAAACGCTGACCTATAAGGGCAGACTGCAGGCCAGAACCTATCAGAGTCTGGAAATGCTACAACATGCGGGCATTAAGGTTATTCCGGTAACGGCGGCCTCTGCCGGGTGGGCCGATCAGATGGCGAGAATGTGGCCTGTTGATGGGGTCATCGCTGAAAATGGAGGATTATTTCTTATCAGAAATAACGTCGGTGAGGGTATTAACAGGTATTTCTGGCATGAAGACAACTATCTTCTTAATCGAAAAAACATCAGCCATATTCTTATCAAGATTCGCCAGAAATACCCCTGGGTTGAGGTTTCTGACGATCAGGATTTTCGCCTGACGAGTATTGCTTTCAAACTTCCCAAAAATCATGAGCAGACCAAACAACTTATTGACGAATTAGTGGAAAATAAGTGCAGCTATACCATTAATAATTTATGGGTACTGGGGTGGTTAGGGGGATATGACAAACTCGTCATGAGCAGAAAGGTGTTAAAGCAGTTTTATGCACTGGAAGAATCTGATGAACAAGCATCGGTTTTCTACAGTGGTGATTCGCTCAATGATGCACCTATGTTCAGTTACTACAGCAAAACGTTGGGAATGAACACGATCAATGACATAGCGCAAGTTATACCATCATTGCCTCGCTGGATAAGTCAATTTCCAGGTGGTGAAGGGTTTGTCGATGGCGCGAACAGAATTTTAAATGCTAAAAGGGCAAGCATCAGTTAAGTTGCCTTCTCCGCTCTGACAGAATTAAACCGGCTCCGTTCGTTGCAACAGGTCCGGTTGTTGTATGTGTCAGATAGAGAGCTTCATGTGGGGTACTTCCCGTTATCCAGGCGGAACGCCATTCACCTTGAATGGCTCATCATTCTTGTTGCAAAAATGTGAACACTTCAGTAGCCTTGTCTCTTTCGGAGACAGGAAATGCTCGTCACTGATTCACTTCTGGCTTACACCCTTGCTGCCACTCTGCTTACCCTGACGCCAGGTCTGGATACCGCGCTTATACTGCGCACGGCGACTGCTGAAGGCGGGCGCAAAGCCTTGCATGCCGCGTTAGGTATCGATCTCGGGTGCTTTATCTGGGGGGCGCTGGTGGCCTTTGGTTTGGGCGCGCTGCTGGCGGTTTCTGAGCTGGCTTATACCTTATTGAAATGGTGCGGCGCGGGCTACCTTTGTTGGCTGGGCATCCAGCTGCTTCTGCGTCCGCGCCAGCAATTTAACAGCAATCCGGCAGCGGCAACCGCCACGAGTAACTGGTTTCTGCGTGGGATGTTGGAAAATGTGCTTAATCCCAAAATGGGCGTCTTCTACGTTTCGTTTTTACCTCAGTTTATCCCGGCGGGGCATTCCCCCATCACATGGACCTTTCTCCTGGTTACTATCCATGTATTGATTGGTACGCTGTGGTCGTTAACCCTGATCACCGCCACTCGCTATGCCGCCGGTATCCTGAAAAAAACGGCGGTAGTGAAATGGATGGATCGAACGACCGGCTGCCTGTTTCTGCTTTTTGCGGCGAAGCTGGCGATGAGCCGCCGGTAATAAAACAGGGGCCTTTGCCCCTGTTTTTGCGCTTTGCTCAGCTATCTTGAGGTACAGGCTCTACGATCCCGGCTGGGTCACACACTGTGCCGGATCAAACACCGTTTTCCAGTCTTGCTTCATATCAACGACGGTCCAGCCATGCGCTTTTGCCTGCGTTAATCCATCAACCAGCTTTCCGCTGGCTGGAGGATGACTATCATAGGCATATTCACGCACGGGATCCGTATGATGCACCAGAAGGCCAAAGGATTTGACGTCAGGATTGGCGGCGGTGTACTGCAGCATGGCGAGATCGCCATCGCTATTGCCAAATGCCGCGACAGGGCGCTGGCCCATGAAAAGGTGGATCGCCACGGGTTTATTGGCTGCATCGTCATTGAAGGCCCCCGACATTGTCTTGGTAATTTTTGTCCCTTCATCAGATAACGCGAATTCGCCAAGCGAAAACGACCCGATCACTTGTTCAGGTGGAATACCGTACATCTTTTGCGACAGTACGCGCATAAAATCGATACCGCCGCCGGAGACAATCCAGGTTTTGAAACCGTTAGCCCGCAGATATTCCAGAAGCTGACGCATCGGCTGATATCCCATCCGATCGTACTGGCAGCCAAAACGCGGGTCCTTATGCGATGAAACCCAGTTAGCAACGCGCTGATTAAAGTCATCAGTCGTCATGCCGCTGTGCGTCAGCGATAAAAGATGAATAAGCCCTTTTTCGCCGGAAGCGGCGACAGTTTTGATATCGTCTTTCAACACGGCCTGCACCAACGCGTCGCTAGACCACTCCTGGTGTTGCGGGGCCAGACGTTTGATCTCATCCAGCACGAACCGGATCTGAAACGTCAGCGGTGCTTCTGGCCACAGGGTGCCATCATTATCAAATACGACGTAGCGTTTTTCGGCCGGAATAAACGTTGAGCGGTCTGGGTTGGTGGCACCTTGCACCCATTCTTCAATGGCGCGCTTGGCTGCCGTATCGTTCCATGCTGAGAGTGGATCTGCCACTGCGTTGCCGCAGAGGGCGAATAAAGTCAGAGCGATTAACGTACGCTTCATCGTGAACTCCTGTTATCCGGGGTCTGTCCCGGTAGCGAAAGTGGCTGCCAGAATCGGCGCCAACGGTGAGATAAGTAACGCGCGCTACGCAGTAAAGTGCGGCGGAAAATAAACATCAGCATGAGTAACGCGAGGCCGCCTGCGAGCATTAACGCATTCTGCCGGGTCAACGTGCCACGATCGCCCTTTAACGAAGATTCCGCACCGGCCGAGCGCGAAGCGGCAATCCGGTAGGTGCTGCCGGGGAGTTCAGCGGTTTGCCACTGCTGATGGGTTGTATCCCACCACCGCAATTTGATCGGCGGCAGCGTGACTTCCCCCGCAACAACAGGCAAATAGCGGAGCGTTTCCACGCGTTCCGCGCCTTCAAGATCCCCCCGACCCGAAGTCAGCAGACGATTTTCAGGCGGCAGACGCTGGGTATGGGTGCCGCTGATAGCATAGAGCAGCGGTGGGATTTGGGCGGGCATCACCTCCGTGGCTCGGACGGTGACGACGCGTTCAATAACGTCGCCGGCACGCAGCGTTTTATCTTTACCACTACGGTAAATATTGACCTTCTGGCTGAGCGAGAGACCTGAAGCGGGCAGGAAACGGTCTGGCTGTTCAATTCCTTGCGGCCAGTTAACCTGCGTTTCCAGCGCCGGTAGTTTGACCGTCACGGGCGCCTGTCCGGAGGCGGTTAACGTCATTTCAAAAGCCGGTAAACGCAGCTTACCTGCATCCCAGGCAGTGAGCTGGCGTTCCATGCGCACGCCGCTCCAGCTGGTTCCCTCGGCGTGACGGGTCAGCAGCTGATTGGGTTCGGCTTTGCTCGAGATATCGCCATTTTCAACCGGGAAACCGGGCCACTGCGGCGGCGGATTAAACCATGAATCCGTCCAGAACGTCACCGCCACGCGCACCGGTTGGCCTGGGACAACGTGTTCGGGAGCGACCAGCTCGCGCGTGACCGTCATGGCTGCCTGACAGGGAATCGCCGCCACCAGAATTAACCAGATAAGTTTCATTGGCCTTCTCCTGACTGAATCCGGTAGAGACTTTCCAGCAGCCCTGAAGGCGAAACGGTCAGATTTTCGTACCACTGATTCACCTGCGGATTCCCTCCAGCAATGGGCTGAATGTCCTTTTGTTCAACGCCATCGTCGGGTTTCAAATCATGCTTAATTTCATCAGGTTTGTAATCGGCTTCTTCACCTTGCGCCGACTTTTTCTCGCGTTCTTTTTGCCGCAGTTGCATGATGATCGCGGCGATTTTGGCGCGGTTCCCCTGGGCCAGCTTCCAGTCCGGGCGCAGACTTAACGCCCGGTCATAGCTGTTTAGCGCCTGCTGCCACTGTTTTTGCTGGGCATAACTATTGCCTGTCCAGAGCAGGGTTTCCGGGGTTTGTTGCGCCTGGCGGAACGCGGCGGTAGCGGCGGGGTAATTGCCCGCCCGATACCATGCAATACCTTGCCGGAGCGGGTCGCTATAATGCTGGGCCGCGCGGGCATAATCCCCCTCGGCAAAGGCACGCTGACCCTGCACATCGGGGCTTATCCAGGCATCCAGCCAGGCGGCATGGCCGGATGGCTGCCAGAGCAGCAGCGGCGCGATTAAAATCCAGCAAAAGAGCTGGCGTCGCCAGATAAACAGCATGACGAGCATAGGTATCGCCAGCATCCAGCCATCGTTACGCCAGTGTAAATCACTCCGGGCATTGTTCTGCGCGGTGACACTTTGTTGAATATGGCTCTGTATCACGGGCAGATCGTCATCATCGGTGGTCACCAGCGTGACGGGGATCCCCTCGTCTCGCACCTGCTCGAAGCGTTTAACATTCAGTCGCGTATCGGTTTCACTGGCGGCATATTTTTCAGGCAGCGCGCCCCCCTGAGCGGTTCCCGGCACCCAGATCTGCAGCGGTGTCTTTTGTGTGCCTAGCCATCTGGCGTCATCCGCACTTAGGTTATCCGCCACCAGAATAATGCTGCGCGGGGCGGTGGGCATATTATGCATGGCCAGTGAGATGGCATGCTGAAGTCCGGAACCCTCGCCAGACGGTAATAACGCGGGGGTTTGCGCATGCAGGAATAGCGAATAAAACGCCGTATCGACAGTGAGCGGGGTGGTTAGCCAGGCACCGGAGTTATACACCACCAGGCCAAATCGGGTACCCGGCATGCGCTCCATGAGGGACAGGATTTTGGTCTGCATCCTCTGATGGCGGCTGGGAGGCAGATCGCTGGCAAACATGGCGGTATCCTGTTGCAAAATCACCATCACGTTACTTTCCGTCGTCAGCGCGGCGGGAAGCTGACGCTGCCAGCTTGGGCCAGCCAGCGCGATGAGGCCAAGCATCGCCAGCCATGGCAGTACGCGGGTGAGCTTGCGCTGCCGCCCGACGATCAGCGCTTTCGCCAGCGGCTTGTCCATGATGCGCGACCAGGCGCTATGCCCGGCGGAGGGTAACCACCACAGCGCGATGGCCGGGATCAGCAGCAGCAAACGCCAGGGGTATAAAAAGTGAAAATCACTCATGCCGCTCTCTCCCTGAACGCGCGATACAGATTAAAGGTCAGCAACAGAAGCAGTGCGGCGGCAAGCGGCCAGGCAAAAAGCGGTATACGCCACGACCAGCCGATGCTTTTTACCTGCACTGGCGTAATCGCGTCAATTTCTTGCCAGACCGCATCCAGCGAAGCCCCGCTATTCTCTGCCGTCCAGGCGCGCCCGCCGGTGGTGCGAGCTATATCCTGTAAAAGAGCGACATCCACTTTGTCATCGCCGTCGCTGTTCACGTCGCCAAAGGCGATGGTGTGAACCTGTACGTGATGACGGGCCGCCAGCTGAGCGGCGAGGCGAGGGGTCAGTTGTGACGCGGTGTCGTTACCATCGGTCAAAAGGATGGCTAATTTACTGGCGTCAGTATCGCCGCTGGAATCCAGCAGTTTCACCGTGACGCCCAGCGCGTCGCCAATCGCCGTCTGTTGTCCCGCCATGCCAGGCGCAAGCTGATTGATACGGGTTTCCAGCGCCTGTTTATCCTCACTGACGGGCGCGAAGGGCCAGGCGCTGTTGGCAAAAATCACCAGCCCGATACGATCGGATTTACGAGCCGCTACGAATTTTTTAACGGAGCTTTGTACCGCCTGCAGACGGGTGATACCGCCCGTGACGTCGTTTTTCTCCATAGAGCCGGAAACATCAAGAATCAGCATAATATCGCGCATCGGTTTTTCAGTATGCTGCGGCGGGGCAAGTAATTCCGGGCGGGCGAGGGCGCAGACCAACAGCGACCATACCAGCCAGAACAGCCAGGTGGATTGCTTCCCGCCATGTGCAGGTTGGTTGTTAAGCTGGAGTTCATTAATCAGCCCAGGCAAAAAAGGAACCCGGACATACTCTTTCAACGAGCGCTCTTTGGCCATCACAAAGCGACTTGCCAGCGGCAGGATCAGTAGCAGCCAGGCCCACGGCCAGGCGAACGCCAGACGTGAGAAGAAGTCAGACATGGGGTAATCCTTCAAGCCAGGAGCGAAGCTGCATACGCAGCCGTTCGGTATCGCCATCACTGAGCTGGTTCTCTGGCTGACAGAAGCGTTCGCACAGCTGCTGGCGTAACGCGTCATCCAGCGGGACGTTTTGCAACCATTGGGCAGGATCCAGCGCGCCGCTCACTTGCTCCCGCGGCTGATGCACCAGCAAAATACGTTTCATCAGCAGCAGCCAGCTGTCTACCGTTTGCGGTTGAGCGAGAGCCGCCAGCGCCTGGCGACGCCACAGGTTTCGCCGCCATCTGGCGATGCGGATGATGAGATAAATGAGCAACAGGGCGAGCAGGATACCGCCCAGTACAAACCATCCCGGCGGTAGGGGAAACCATGACGGTGAATCGGGAAGAACCGGTTCCGCCAGTTCGGGTACCGTAAATCCTTTCTCCAGCATCTATACCTCTTTTTGAAGCTGTCTGACTAGATCCCCGGCGACGACAATCTGCTTCACCTGCACGCCAAGTCGCGTGAGACGAGACGCCTGGGCTGAGAGTCGCGCCGTGATGCTTTGTTTGATGCCGTCCTGTAGCGCAGGCGAGAGCGAAAAGGCCGCCTCTTGCCCTTCATACCGGGCGGCCAGCCGCCCGTGTGCAGGCAGGCGCAAATGCAGATCGTCGAGGATCACGAATGCACTCACTTCCCCTCGACGGCGCAGGGCTGCCAGCAGCGCATCGCACTCGTTATCCAGATCGTGAAGGTCGCTGATTAACGCGACCCAGCAGCCGGTTGGAATTAACGGCAGAGAGTGGCGCAGAATGGTGGCCAGCGAAAGTGGGTCAGGCGTTTCCCGCGGATAAGTATCCGCCACGGCGTGGTTGTACTGCACAATATCGTCGAGAAATGCGGGAAGCGTACCGTTTGGCGCGCGGCATTTACGCAGAGAAAAGTCCCGATCGCCAAAGACAATGCCGCCTAAACGATCGCCGTCGTGCCAGCTGCGCCACGCCAGCAATCCGGCAGTTTTCGCTGCCGCGACGGATTTTGTCTGAACGCGCGTGGAAAAAAACATATCCCGTCGTTGATCAACCAGCAGAAAGACGGGGCGCTCTTTTTCTTCGTTATAAAGTCGGATCCACGGCGTACGCATGCGGGCAGTAGCCTGCCAGTCAATCAGCCGGACGTCGTCGCCGGGCTGATAACGACGCAGGCTGTCAAAGTTCAGCCCGCGGCCCTGCTGGCGTGATGTACGTTCACCCCCAAGCGCGCCAGGCGGGATCTGCCCTGGCGGATTGGCGATGGCTCGCGCCTCTGCGGCGAGCTTCAGCAGCGTTTCCCGGTCAATGCGAACGGCGCTACTCATTATGCCACCACGGCATCAAGCAGCATCCGCACGGCATCGTCCGGCGTGCAGTTATCCGCGCTGGCCTGGTAGCTGAGCATCAGACGATGACGTAATACCGCTGGGGCGATCTTTTTAATGTCTTCGGGCAGCACCGCGTCCCGGCCTTCCAGCCAGGCCTGCGCTCGCCCGCAGCGCTCCAGGGCCAGCGTGCCGCGAGGACTGATGCCAAACGTCAGATAACCGGCCAGCGTATCGCTCACCGACTGTGGATGACGACTTAAGTCTACCAGGTTGACGATATAATTTTCGACGGTCGGGGAGACGTGAATAGCGGAAATCGCCTGCCAGCATTCAGCGATTTCCTGCTGACTCAGCATGAGCGTATCGGTCTGTTCTGGCTGTGCTGATGCGGCACTCGTCAGTTGTTGATACTTTTTCTGCTGCTCGGCGCGCACCAGTTGCATCACTTTCTGTTCATTGTCTTTTGACGGATAGTGCACCAGTACCTTCATCAAAAAACGGTCCAGCTGGGCTTCCGGCAGAGGCCAGGTACCTTCCTGATCCACTGGGTTTTGCGTGGCCAGAACCATAAAAACACCGGGTAAAGGCCAGCTTTTGCCCGCCACGGTGACGTGACGTTCTTCCATGGCTTCGAGCAGCGCGGACTGCACGCGGGCCGAGGCGCGGTTGATTTCATCGGCGAGGATGATATTGCCGAACACCGGGCCGGGACGGAAGCGGAACTGATCCTCTTCACGGGTGGCGTTTTGCTGATAAATTTCGCTGCCGGTAATATCTGAGGGCAGAAGATCAGGCGTGAACTGAATACGACGGTAATCCCCCTCAACGTGGCGGGCAAGTTCGCGTACCGCGCGCGTTTTCGCCAGGCCCGGTAATCCTTCAAGCAACACGTGTCCGTCGCACAACAGGGCGACTATCAACATGCGCACCAGTTCTTCCTGACCGAGAACCTGTTCGTTCATGCGTTGCTCAAGCTGCAATAACTTCTCTCGATTTATCATCGGCGTAGCCCTGCAAAATCACGTTTAATTAAAGTGGCGATGCCCACCAGGATCGGCTCGGCATAGTTGAAAAAGGCCTTAATGCCCGGGCAAAGATAATTCAGTCCCAACTCGCCGTCCGGTGCGCGCACCAGGCGGTTTTTCGGGCATTCGCCCCAGCACAGCTTCAGATAAGGGCAGGCTTTACAGTAGTTGGGCAGCGTGTCGCGCTTGCCCATGCCAAACGCTTTCTGCCGTTCGGAGAAAGCCAGATGCGAAAGCTGAGCATGCTCAATGTTGCCGATCTGATATTCCGGGTAGACATAGTGATCACAGGAATAAATATCGCCATTTTTCTCAATCGCCAGCCCTTTTCCGCAGAATTCTGAGTGGGTGCAAATTTGCGCCGGCATTCCCATTGTCTGGGCGACCGCCGTTTCAAACAGATTGACCTGCACGCGGCCAAGGTCGTTATTCACCCACTCTTCAAAAACGGCAATCAGAAACGTGCCCCAGTCTTCCGGGTCAACCGACCAGTCGGTAACAATGGAGTCGAGGTCGCCGGGACGCGCGCGGCGGCTACCGGTGAGCGGG
Organism: Klebsiella sp. JB_Kp004; assembly: GCF_040065795.1. Lineage (NCBI taxonomy): Bacteria > Pseudomonadati > Pseudomonadota > Gammaproteobacteria > Enterobacterales > Enterobacteriaceae > Klebsiella > Klebsiella sp. JB_Kp004. The sequence continues at coordinate 78,009 of NZ_JBEAKW010000008.1, forward strand.
ATGGCGTCATCCTGCCAGAATTGCGGCGCGGTTTGTTTGAAATCAACAGGTTCGACGCAGGGATTAAACTGTACATAGGTCGCACCCAGTTCGCGGGTGACGAAGCGGTACACTTCCAGCGGAAAGCGGGCGTTGGTCCGGTTTACCGTTACCAGCGCGTTAAATGGGACGCCGTGACGCTTCAGGGCCTCAACGCCCGCCATCACTTTGTCAAATGTCGGTTTGCCGCTACGGGTCACGCGATAGCGGTCATGCAGTTCTCGTGGGCCATCAATCGAGAGTCCCACCAGAAATTGATGTTCTTTTAGAAATTCAGCCCATTTATCGTTTAACAACACGCCATTGGTTTGTAAATCATTCTCGACACGCTGTCCGGGCTTCTGGTACTGCTTCTGAAATTTCACAACCTTCTGGAAAAACGCTAACCCCATCAGTGTGGGTTCGCCGCCTTGCCAGGAAAATACCACCTGGTCACCGTCCTGGCCGTCAATATACTGGCGAATGAAATTCTCCAGCACCTCGTCACTCATTCCGGTATGCCTGTCCTGATGCAGAAGCTCTTCTTTGTGCAGGTAAAAACAGTAGGAACAATCGAGGTTGCAGGTTGAGCCGGTTGGTTTAGCCATGACATGAAAGCGGCGCTTGTATTCTGGCCCTTTGCCGTCATATTTTTCCGCCGACGGAAGCGCCTTAACGGGTAGTGTGGTGCTGTACTTCATATAGCAGACCCCTGAACAGAAAAACAAACAAAGCGCAGATTGACTGCTCTTCAAAGCACGAACAGACTGCCGGGGCAGTCTGTCCGCAGGCTTTCATCATTTATTGATATTTGAGCCTTGTTCCAGCATTGCCGAAGCATCAGAGATCGTGAATGAACCTGGCTTCTGACGTGGTGGGAACTCCTTAAAGGTGGCCAACATTTCTTTGGCGTACTTCTGCGCGCCGCCCATCAGGAACATACGATCGTAGAACCAGGAGTTGTATCCCATACCGTCGCTGCCTTTCTCCAGCGGGTCAACTTCGAGATCAAAGATCATTGGCGCACGCAGTTTGGTGAACGGATAACGCCATAAATCAAGACCGGTATGCTCCTGAATCATGAAATGCGCTTTCCAGCGTCCGTAGCGCATAGCCAGCAGATCGCCGTCATCGCTCCAGTAGAAGAATTCTTTACGCTGATCCTCACCTTTGCCCTGCAGGAAGTCGAGCTGGTTATAGCCGTCGAGATGAACTTTATAAGTAATAGATGGCGTTTTATAACCTTTTAAAAGCTCTTGTTTGATATTAGGGTTACCCGCTGCGGCAATGAGGGTAGGGAACCAGTCGTAGCTGGCAAAAATATCATTAATTAGCGTGCCTGGTTTAATATGACCTGGCCATTTGATCATCGCAGGGACGCGGAAACCGCCTTCCCAGCCCGTATTCTTCTCGCCACGGAACGGTGTGATACCGGCATCTGGCCAGGTCGCGGTCATGGGGCCGTTGTCAGTGGTATAAATGACGATCGTATTGTCTTCAATGCCGAGATCTTTAATTTTCTTCAGCACTTCGCCAATCATTTTATCGTGTTCAACCATGCCATCGGCATAGGTCCCAAGGCCCGTTGCACCAATGCTGGCATCTTTCAGGTGGGTTTTATTGTGCATCCTGGTGGTATTGAACCAGGTAAAGAACGGTTTGTTGGCCTTAACCTGGCGCTCCATGAAGTCATTATTCGCAGCCAGGGTCTCTTCATCCACGGTGCCCATACGCTTCACCGTTAATGGACCCGTATCTTCAATTTTGCCGTCTGCGGTACTCTTAATTACGCCGCGCGGACCAAATTCCTTACGGAAGGCAGGATCTTTCGGATAGTCTGAGTTTTCTGGCTCTTCTTCGGCATTCAGGTGGTAAAGGTTACCCAGGAATTCATCAAAGCCGTGAGCGGTCGGCAGGAATTCATCGCGATCGCCCAGGTGGTTTTTACCAAACTGACCGGTAGCGTAGCCCAGCTGCTTAAGGATGTTCGCAATGGTTGGATCTTCTTTTTGCAGACCCTGAGGTGCGCCCGGCATTCCGACTTTACTCATCCCGGTGCGGAAAGGCATCTGGCCGGTAATAAACGATGAGCGTCCTGCGGTAGAGCTTTGCTCAGCGTAATAGGAGGTGAACTTGGCGCCTTCGGCAGCAATACTGTCGATATTTGGGGTTTTATATCCCATCATGCCCTGGTTGTAGGTACTCAGGTTCCAGTAGCCGATATCATCGCCAAAAATTACCACAATATTTGGTTTAGCGGGATCTTGTTTCGGGGCATTTTCTGCGGCAGTCGTTGCGGGTGCTGCATGGACTGTGGAAACCACGCCAGCCGCTAACGTCAGCATGCTGGCAATCACGGTCCTTCTAAAAGGGACACTTTTTTGCATTAGGGACACTCCAGTCTTTATGATGGCAAGTTGAGTATAGACGGGTAAAAACGCTTACATTAATTTTAGTAATAAAATTAATAGGTTTGACGAAAAAATCAAGTATCGTCAATGAAATATTACTAGCGGTTATAGTGAATTCTCTGTCACACATCGGAATACCAGATTAATTCAAAAGCGCGACTATATAAAAGTAAATGTTGTTTATTAATAAATTAGCGTCGCTGCGGCATCCCGCGTCAGTTACGAAGCATCAGTTTCATCGTTGTGCCAAATAAATGGAAGGAAAATCCGAATATCCCTTTAACTTATTCTCATGCAAAAGTTTAGTGTATTCATGCTGAATCGATTAACCAATCGTATTATTTTATAGACTACGAATTATGCATTACTGGTGAAAAATGTTATCCTTTGATCAATATTGATGTGAACTCACTTTCAACTTCGAAATAGTCGGTTGTATCCGTTAGTCGGCGGGGGGAGAGATATAAGATAGGCGAACAATATCTTCTGGTGCGTATTGCAGAAGCGAACGGCTAGTCTATGCTCAATTGTTAAAGAGAAATAGTTCAAAACTTTTCAGAACAATAACAACAATGTTTCGTGGGTTGAGGGTGGAAATGAAGCAAATTCTGTTCATTTGGCTGGCGAGCTTGTTCACGATAACAAGTTTCATTTCGCATGCCGCAGAGCCACGACAGGAGGCGACGCCGCAAGAGCGTGCCCGTACGGTATATATCTTTCATCAGCCGATAGTCATGCTGCAGGCTAAATTTGGACTTACCACGCCGGAAGAGCGGGTATTGCGAATTAGAAATACGCTGCGGAATTTCACTGAGGAGGATGTTCGCCAACCTCTCAAACTGGTGTCTGTTACCCGTTATAACCAGCCTGGAAAACTCATCGTGATGAACGGTAAGCCAGTTATGCTGCTTACCGAAGGTGATCTTGACGAAGGGGATGACCTCACGCTCGATCAGGCCGCGCAGCGGGTTATGGCGCGTATGGAGGCGCAGAGAACCGCTCTGCGCGACCAGTATAACCGCAGCTGGCTGATGCTTTCCGCCATAAAAGCCGTTGGAGGTCTGCTTGGGCTAGTCGCGCTTTGGTACGGTGCATATCGCTCATGGCGCAGGGTAAAACATCTATTTCGGCGACGTATCATCGAGAATCGTAGCTGGATCCCCCAAAGCTGGCGACGCTTTATCGGTGCTATCGAAGCGCGACTTTATGCCACATTCATGATCTTGCTGGGCGTCATAGCACTGTATGTCTGGCTGAGCTGGGTATTAAGCCTGTTCCCATGGACACGCGTATGGGGAGCCTCACTGGGCGATTGGTCTGTGCGCGCTTTTCAGGGCATAGCGCTTGCTGTGGTATCTGCCTTGCCGGGCCTGATGATCGTGCTGATTATTTTTATGCTAACCGCTGTGATTTTGAAACTGCTTAAAGTGGTTCTCAATCAGGTGGCAGCAGGACGTTTGCAACTTCCTGGCATTCATCCGGAAACGGTCGGGGCGACTCGTAAACTGATCGCTGTGGTGGTATGGCTGTTTGCGCTGTCAGCAGCGTACCCCTTTTTGCCTGGCGCTAACTCGCTCGCGTTTAAAGGGATCAGCGTCTTCTTTGGTCTGATGTTGACGTTAGGTTCCGCCGGGGTGATGAACCACGCCATGAGTGGTCTTGTACTGATTTATTCCCGCGCGCTGCGCAAAGGCGATGTGATACGCGTGGCCGATAACGAAGGGCTGGTGAGTGAAATTGGTATGTTGGCCACCAAGATCATTACCCGAGAAAATTACGTGGTCACGGTGCCTAATGCGGTGGTTGTGAGTGGAAAAATCACCAATTTGAGCGCACATGCTCACGGTGGTGGCATCAACCTGACCATCAGCGTGACGATTGGTTATGACACACCCTGGCGACAGGTTCATGCCATGCTAGAGCTCGCCGCCAAACGGGCAAGCTCAGTCGATCCGGCTCAACCACCGCTGGTACGCCAGCTCAGTTTGATGGACTGGTATATCGCCTACGAATTACAGGTACAACTGAAAGCAGGGCAATCATTAGCCGCAGCACGCAATGAACTTTATAGCCATATTCAGGATGTATTTAACGAATTCAACGTACAGATTATGTCCCCGAATTATGTTATGCAACCCGAGGGTTCAGTCACTGTTGCCAAAGAAAACTGGTATTCAGCCCCGGCGGTTCCTCCTGATGGCAGTAAAAATGTGAGTGCGTAACTTATTTCCGTCCTTCCTGACAGAGAGGGACATTTTGTAATATAAATTGGCAGATAGCACATGAAAAAAAAATTGATACTGGTATGTTTTGGGCTCCTTATTTCGCAGACCACGCAGGCGAGCGCACTCTACTTCTACGAAATTGGCACAGAAGATACGGCACTGGCAGGCGCAGGGCAGGCTGCTCGCGCTCAGGATGCATCAACGATTGTCACCAACCCGGCCGGGATGACTCGTTTGCCTGACCATATGTTTACCGGGGGAGTTCAGGCGATGGACGGTGATGTATCTTATTCACTTAACGATGACGCCGGACGTAAGAGCCCTGGGGATATTATGCGCTTCTTCCCTAATGCCAGCGCATTCTATGCGCAAAAAATCAATGATGATCTCTATGCTGGCCTCGGCATTTACGGCAACTACGGCCTGGGGATTGACTTTGGTCAGTGGGCTGGGGACAGATTAATCAAGAAAAGCACCATGGTGGCGATGACACTCAGCCCTTCAATCGCTTACAAATTAAGCGATAGAGTGTCTGTGGGCGGCTCTGTAAACATCAACTATGGCTTCCTGTCATTAACACGTAACGTCGATAATACTGATGAAACGCAGAAGGATCACGACTGGGCGTTAGGGTATCGTCTTGGCTTGCTGATGCAGCTGACGGAACAGACCCGGCTTGGTATAGCATGGACGAGTAAGACAGAATACGATTTTGATATTGATGGTAAGGCGCGCTTGCCGAATTTAGCCAACGTTGAGTACGAGCTTCCTGTCTCAGCGCAGGTACGCGCGCCTCAGCAAATTATGCTGAGCCTGGTGCATGATATCAATAAACAATGGTCGGTGATGGGCGATCTCGGTTGGCAGGACTGGAGCCAGTTTGGCGCCCCACAAATTGCGGTGGTGGGGCAGGAACTGGATAAAAATAGCCGTCTGAAGGATTCCTGGCATACGGCATTAGGCGTGCAGTATCGTCCTACTGAACAATGGCGTCTCAACGCTGGTGTTGCCTTTGACAGCACGGTATACGATTCGCAGAGTAACGTAGCGCTGACCTTACCGACGGGTGATGAATGGCGTTTTGCTACAGGCGCCCAGTACCAGATTACACCGCAGAGTAATATTGGCGTCGCCGTCTCCTACTTGCATATGCAATCGTCTCACGTTCAGTCGCCTGCTATCTATAGCGGTAGCTACAACCACCCATATTTATGGTTTGCTAATGTAAACTATAGTTATCAATTCTAATGGGCTGATGTCTTTACCGTTCAGTGAGCGCGGGGAGGGATGTACAAATGATTTTTTGTGCCCTCGTAAAGGGGCATCACCGCCTTTGTACGGTGGGTGTGGCGTTTATCCTGAATCAGTTTGATTAATTCGCCTGTATATCCTGAGCGCTGGTTATCCACGATCCCTCGGGTCTTTTTTTGAGACCCGGGGGCGCTGGTAAGTGGCGCTGGGAAGACGCCCGGCAGTCTGTTTCTGTGACTTGCCAGCTATCATTAATTTACATTTATAAAGCCCTTGGGCCAGTCGTTATTTATTGTCAGCTTATTGAGCAGGAGCATTAACTCATAATCGCTATGTAAGTTAAATTTCCTCATCACCATATATTTATGCGTATAGACCGTTTTCTCACTCACCATCAGTTCTTCGGCAATTTGCATGACTGACATTCCCTCATTTAAATAGCTCATGATGCGGATTTGCTGTGGCGACAGTTTGGTAAGCTGGCAATCACAACATGACCCGGTTGAGTGCCGATAATTTGTCTGCTGCAGCCGGTGCCAGGCGGTATGCATTGCTGTACGTAACTGCGTCACGGAATGTCGGCGAGAGAGAAAGATAATATCCTGAATGCAAGAGGGTAGCGCTGAGACACGCATGTCATCATCAACAATACCAATCACAATGCTTTTTTTTCGACTCCGCAGTTCAGGGCGGCAAATAAAACATTCTCCTGGACATAATGCCAGCACAATAACGTCCGCTACCTTCACGCTTTCTGAGGTAAAGTTAAAAATGAAACTAACTTTAGTGTTGTGCTGAGAAAAGAAATCATTAAAAAAAAAGGTCAGTCCACGCCTAAAGAGGATATCCCACTCTTTTATTACAATGTTAACCATTTACTATACCGAAACATAATTATTAAGCGCAGCTGCATTGGGGGAATAATAGACGCAGCTTTTTTACCCTGTTAGCTTCCTGAAGGGGATGACGACTCACGCGCCTATGACCCGCTATAGCCAGCAACCCGTCAGTTATATTGCATTGTCAAAAGGACAACGGCATGAATGGAACCTGGCGTCGGCCTTCCCGCCACTGAGGTCACCATGGCGCTCATCGGAATCGTCGCCGTTCTGTCTGCGGCAATATTTTGCGTGATGCTGGATCCGCTGCCCATCAACAAACCTGTAGTAGCGTCAGACATCGCAATGGCCACACGGGTTGCCGTGCCACTGTTTTGGTAATAATTCATGCCCGCTTCCGGGTCAGGCGTTCCGCTAAAACGGGTTGTCACGCTTAGCGTACCCGGCGGACAGCGGGTAAACAGGAGATTAAAGGTAACCGGATCGGAAGATGACCCAGGGGTGAACATGTTTGTGGCCTGGATATTACCTAGATCAACATTCATATTTTCACTCCCCCCGTTAAAGACGCAGGGCGCTGCGATAATACGACCTGTGACTTTGATATCGACATTGTCTGCCGACAACGCAGGCAATACTATTGCGCATGCCATCAGCAACACGAGTTTATTCATTTTCATTTAACAGCCCTTATTGATAGGTAAGACTCAGCGTTGCGGAGGCATTGGCGATGCCGGTGGTTACCGTTGTATTGGTCTGATAGTAGCGTGCGGTTAACGGAAACATCTCCTGGCCGCCATTGGTTCTCTTCAGAACAAGATTATTGCCAAGGATGAGAGGGGTATTGTTATAAACCAGCTGCACGCCAACCCCCTGTGCGACGCCTGCGCTTCCCTGACCGGTTAACGCCAGCACGGTATTATCGCTGACGTCTGGATTTTGTGCCCCGGAGAGCATGACGTTAATATTGGCTCCGGCATCACAGTCCAGAATGAGATTCTGCGTTTTCTGCGCATTAGCGGGGGTTGATCCCACCGCAGAACCAAACTCGCTGACCAAAACGTCCCCCAGTTCAAATACCATATTCGACGTTGTCACCGCGCATGCCACCTGGGTAATAGATCCGGCCCCCGCATTGACGGGGATCTCAGGAGCTTGTTCTCCGCCGAGATATTGCATCGTAAAGGCGACAAACGATGCCAGTTGTCCCGTTACTGAGCCAGATGTAATATCACCAATCTTCCAGAATTGTATAACCGGCTGATAATCATGAATAACTAGCTCGCCTGGGTTTGAAGACCAACTGGACATTGAAGCGTTACCGCGGTCAATATAATCGGTGCCGCTAAATGTCGACGCGCCTGCTTTGGAGTTCATGTAAAAGCCAAAAGAAATACCCACCCCAGGCACATTGGTTTGATAAACGCGCCGCGCGCCGTACGTCGCGACATAGGGTAAAATAGCGCTTTTCATTCCTGAGCTAGACCCTTCATTGCCGGTTGTGACGCAGGTATAAGCATGTGCTAAAGAGCCATATATCTCATTGCTTATCGCCTGGCCAACGGGAACATCGCGCTGAACGATAATATTGCCATAATCCACGGTATAGGGAGAGCCGATGTAAGTATAATCACAACAGAAGCCACTCAATGGAAACAACACAGCCAGCATTAATAATGCAGATCGGAAAAGTCGCATACCTATGCACCTGATATAAAAATTCATTTCAACGTTATCGGCAAACAGCATTATCGATAATCACATCGTTATTCAGCTTCGTCATGTTTATCGAGTAATGAACCCTGCAGGTGTTTGCGGATTGATTTCCCCATTTCACGGTCAGGTTTACCTCGGGATCGAGACCCGTCAAATAGACCTGTCCGCTATCACCCACGATAAAACTGTTATGATCTGTTCCATCAACGCTGGCCATTGCGCCAAACGGCACTAACTGGCCGTTTCGCTGGCTCAAGGTCATCAACATGCGAACGCCTACGCTTGCCCGATAGTTCGCCCTGACAATCGCGCCACGCGTAGGAACCACGGTTTTGACCGTTTGCTCTAACTCAACGTTAGCCGGTAATGTTTCAGTGATTAATGACACATCATTTTTGCGATAAGGCATTAAGTTAGAGGCAACCGTATATCCGCGATAATCGGTTGTCGCTCCGGTCATATTCTGGATGCCTACGCCGGCAGCCCCGGGGGCGGCAATCAGCACGTTGGTTTCACCCAGGGGCTGAGAAAACGTCACGCCATTGGCATGCGCAACCACACCTCCCTGAATCCCATAATTCAGACGATCGGTATTTTTGTCATAGCTGTACCCGGCTGTGATTTCGCCATAGGTGCCGCGATAATCACCATTCATATTGCCGGTGTAGGCCACGTCGTGAGTGCCGAAACCCTGTTGAATATTCCAGTTGAGCGCATTATTCGGCAAAGCAACGCCATTTAACCCAGCGCTGTGTGTCGTACCGTTATTCTTGCTGGTATTCATGCCATAGTTTGCCCATGTCTGCGGCAACAGTTTTTCCAGGGGAATGCTGATATTCAGCGCCAGCATCTGGTTTTTATCGTCGCTCTGGGGTGAGCTGTACGATCCCGCGCTCCCATTCTTACTCAGCGTCCAGGTCAGGCCATAACCGATACTGTGCCAGTAGTTGTTATACCCAACGCTCCATGATTCCATCGCCTTACCCGAATTCCAGTAATCTTCACGCGCGGCGTTCAGCATCAACGATCCCAGATGGTCTCCCAACCCCTGGCTCAACGTCAGCTCAGCACGGTTGCGGCGTCGGTCCTGAAGCGCCTGACTGTCACCGTAAGAATCCAGGACCTCTTGCATGCCATAGTAGCCGCTGGTCGAATAGCGGTAGCCGGCAATCGCGAAGTTGGTGCCCGTTGCGGCAAAATTTTTACTGTATCGAGCCCGCCATGATTGCCCCCTGGATTTCGGCATATTTTGCGGCGTGGACCAGCCCTGGGTGATGTCGCTGGAGATTGCGCCAAAGTCACCCATGTTTTTACCGACACCCGCGGCGAGGGACTGGTACTTACTCGACTCCTGTAATCCGCCGTAAAACGTAAAGCCATAGGGCAAGCCGAGAATAACGCTCATCTGAGCAAAGGGCGTTTTGTCCACGCTGCCGTTGTAAGAACGATATTGGCCGCCCGTTAACGCATATTTTATTCGGCCTTCACGCTGTAATACGGGAAGGGAGGCAAATGGCACGCTAAAGTGCTGCTCACTGCCATCAGCCTCTTTAATAGTGACATCAAGATCGCCGGCGCCGCCGGTAGGATACATATCCGTGATTTCAAAAGCCCCCGGCGCCACAAAGCTCTGGTATATCTGATAGCCATTCTGGCGAATTATCACCTGGGCATTGGTCCGGGCGATACCACGCACCACTGGGGCATAGCCCTTGAGGGAGTCGGGCAGCATGTCATCATCGGAGGCAAGTTGTCCTCCCCGGAAAGGCATGCTGTCGAAGACATCTGCCGGGGCAGAGCTATCACCCAGCGTGAGCTGCGACTGTAACGGGATTATCGTACGCTGAGCATAGGTATAAACCGTCTTCCAGGCATCGTGACCCTGTGAATCGCGCGACCAGGTGGTGTAATTTCTTAACCGCCAGGGGCCAATATTCACGCCAGGACGCAGGTTGGCATACTGATTATCGCTGGTGCTGCTGTTGCTATTTTTTGCCCAGTTATTGGCCCCACTCAGACTGTAGTTGAGCAGGGCGGCGTTAATCCCTTGATCCCAGCGATCCGGCGACACCGCTCCGCGCGCATGCGCTGATAGTGCCGCTTGCGGAATGCTCAATACCAGACGCTGCATGGCAAACTGGAAATCCGTACTGGCCTGAGGGATCGCGGACAGGTTCGCACAGGATGTTTCGCCTTTTAACGCGGGAAAAAGCCCAGTCTTTACTCCCCAGCTTTCTAATTGCTCAATGGATAAACAGGGGACTAATTTGTCATCACCGCCAGGCTCTTTCAGCAACACAAACCTGATATCGCGGGTATCAACTAACCGATCGTCCAGGACGATATCAACATGATAATCCCCGGGAGCTTGCGCGCCCGATTCAAAACCAGAAAGATCGACTTTTTCTGTCCCCGGATTATCCAGTTCAACCAGTTCTGGATTAAAAAAATCGCGACTATAGCTATTTTGCGTATTACCGAAGAGCGCGATGGTTATCAATAATGCCAACCGTGGAGAACGTGCTTTTATATAATCCATTGCCATCATCATAAATCCCACTCAGTGTCTTTTCGCCGGTCTACAGACTGGCTTTGTGTTCTGCCCCGGGACTGCCATAATCATTGATAATTTTGAATGTCACTGGCCCGCCCGTTACGCCGGAGGGTAAATCAAACGTCGCTGTGCTACCGGGTAATACATAACTGACATCGGGTAATTTTTTACCTGATAGTGAAATTTCGTTAAAATTCATGACATGCCGAGTCGGATTGTTTACCTGTATCTTATTACCGACGCGTTGCCAGCGTAATTTATCGACCTGCTCTTCAGGGGATGCGCCTTTCATCGCCGCCGGACGGTAGATGAGCTTGATTCTGGTTTTAATGGCAATTTGCAACGTATTGTCAACTTTAGCTGCAGAGGGTATGGCTTTTATATTAAGCCAAAACAAGCTCTCTTTATCCTGAGGTAATGCTCCGGTGGCAACAATGCGCTCGACGTTTTGTTGGCCATTATTCAGTCGATATAACGGCGGCGTAATGATGAAAGGCGCCTTTTCGGCACCGCCACCCGGAGTTTCGATCCAGGACTGGATCAGGTAGGGGGTTTTATCAGGATTATTTATGCCAATTGAGGCTTCTTTTTTATTACCATCAAAAATGACCCGCGTACCACCAATAACGACACCGGCCTGAGCAACGGATAAACCAAAACTCAATATCGTGGTGGTAAGCAAGATACTGCGAAGAACATTCATTTTAGACCTCTGAAACATGGGGCCGTATCGACCCCATCAGCTTTTCTGGACAGAAAATCAGTTATATACAATGGAGAAGTTAGCAACAGAGTTGGCCGTACCCGGCGTTACTGATGCCGTGGTGGAGATATATTGCGCGTAGAATTTCAGCGTATTGTCCTGGGTGCTGCTAAGGGTGTAGTTATAGCTGTTCTCACCGTGCAAAGGCAGGTCGACTTTATCGGCAGTCATCAGGTTAATCGCCACCCCTGACGCCGCACTGGAGGTTGAGGTATCAATAGCCAGCAGGTTAGGGTTGGTCAGATCGGGGGTGCCATCAAAGCGTACTTTTGTCGAAGTTACCGTGGTTGGGCAGTTTTTAAGCACGATATTAAAATCCTTTGCAGCCGCTTTTGCGCCACTGTTCGGGAATTCAGTTTTATAAAAGTTACCGAGATTGACCTGCTGGTTTTGCGATGCCACATCGACTTCACAGGCAGTATCAAGAATATTGCCGACGAAATTCACGGTGCCAGCGGCAGCAAAAGCGTGAGACATAGACAGCGCTGCAGTTGCGGTCAAGGCAACTAAAACAAGACTTTTTTTCATTACGTTGTTTCCTTATTAACTTGGTTTGCCACTTATATTCAGGCAATAGGGTGCCGATGAGCGTTACACTCTTTTTGTACCAGCGCCTTATTTATTACTGTGCAGCATGGCAGCCATAATTAATTACGGTAAGATCATGAACTGTTCTGCTGGCTGGCTAAAATTTATCTAATCACTTTCTTAAACTCAAATGATTTGTGGGTCTATAAGTAGACTCTCACTTAACGAATAAGTAACATTTTTTTATTGTGTTTATTAAGGCCCGGTCTATTTTTAGACTCAAAGGTCATGAGGCACAAAATCAATTACTTAGAGTACATCTTTAGCACGGTCTACTTTTAGACCTCAAACCAATATTTCGCGGCTTCTTCGTTTTTAAGATAATTCGTCGGGTCGATCAATAAAGCGATCACCGTAGAGGAATTGAGGCAGCATATGAACACGCGCTTAACCACCCCGGAAAACCAGGACAAATCAATTGCCCTGGAATTAAAACCATTTCGGCACATCGAGACTCTGATAAATCATGTGTTGCCAGCAGCAGAAAGAGTAGTGATCGGCAGAGGTGAGGTCGTGCATTATTATAAAGATGATATCCGGCAATGTTTTTTACTATTGCAAGGTAGCGTCGCGCTGCACCGTCGCGGCGATGGCATTGTTTTAAATTCTGAATCATCACCCTTTATTCTGGGCGTCAGTAGTCAGTTTTCCTCAGAGCATCTCTATGTGAGAGCGCTGGAGACGTCAGAGATCGCCCGGGTGTCACTGGATTGTTTTAATCACATCGTGGCGCAACTGGATCTATGGGAGCATTTTTCGAAACTCCTGATTTATACGGCCTCCCGGGTGTATGAGCATTGCGCACAAATCTCGCAGATGTCGGCTTATGACATCATCCGCTTTCAGCTTGTTGAACTGATGCAAGAGCCGGATGCGATACGGCAACAAATTACGGCTGCAGCCTATATTAAGAGCCGAACCTATCTTTCACGGAGCGGGATTATGCGAATTCTGGCAGAGCTGCGAACCGGGAACAACATCACCATGGAACGGGGTATACTTCTTGATATCAACCATTTGCCTCGAAAATACTGACGATGAGGATACCCGCAACAGGAAGCCAGGCTATAATCAGACAGGTCAATCTAAAGGTTATCGGTTATGTCCTCTTCAGCAAAACCTCACAGAGGTTCACCCTACGCGCAAGAGTTGATGACGCATTTACAGCCGTATTGCACGCCACGTAAAACTGAAAGGGGGGAGCAACTGGATTTCAAGGTGAATGGCCAGGGGATGTGTTACCTCATCCTTGAGGGAACCGTAGCGGTTTATCGCCGAAACGATAATATGATGCTGTCCACTGCGCGCAGTCCCGCCGTGTTTGGTCTTGCCAATCTGACGGATATTTACTTCGATGATTACATTAAAACTATCAACTGCTGCGTGATTGGCGAGATCTCCACCGCTCGTGTTCATGACATTATTAAAGAAAAGTCGTTATGGGGGCTGCTCTCAAAGCAACTGATGTTTGTGTATGGCCGACTTTACAACAATGTGATGCCGCAGGGCGCACCGACGGCGTACGAGATGATCCGCCAGCAGTTGCTCAATTTAAGCGAAGAAGATGAGAGTTATCGCGCCGCAGTCACAGCGGAACTCTACATCCGCGAGAAAACCCATCTTTCTCGCAGCGGCGTCATGCGCATACTTGCAGATTTAAAAACGGGTGGTTTTATCGAAATGGAAGAGGGAAGACTCATTAAAATCCATAAGCTTCCCGCCAGGTACTAAATTCAGACACCGTCAGACAAAAAAACGCCCCTCATCTCCATTTAGCGACCACACCAGGGTCAATGATAATTTTTAATGCCCAGAGCAGGGCGCGCCATGTTCTACCCAGTGGTGCACCGATCGGGCGGGACCATCCGCTTAGCCAGTTTCTTTTGCAAAATGATGATAATAATTGGGGATCCTGATGCGGAAATTGCACATAGCGCCAGCAATGTGTCCATATTCTGGAGCGCCATGCGATGGTCAGGTAACAGAAAAGCGGACAGGAAAAATGCGGCAGTCGTCATCAGATACATCATGGACGTCTGTAATGAAGAGAATCCCGCTCGTTGGTTGTTATCAGGAAACTGAATCGTAACCGCCGAAGATGAAACCAGACGACTGTAAGCTGCCCCGAGAAATAACGTCATAAACAGCGCCGGATGCGGATAGCCCAGGAGGGGTATCAGCAAGCTCAGAATAAAAACGAGGGTTGACCCGGTCGCCAAACTCAATGCAGAGAAACGAGAGGTTAATGCCCCTGTCATTCTTGTAGACAGATACCCCGCCAGTCCCCCGCCGAAGAACAGCCAGGGCAGCAGGCCTTCAGAAGCCCCCAACAGCTGCGTCATTAACGGCGCCAGAACAGGAATGATCAGCATTGGACTAAACTGTACCAGCGCATTACCGGAAGCAAACAGTAAAGTATCAACATCGAGGGGCAGCGCGTGAGGCGTGTCGAAAGTGACGGGGTCCTGAGGGATGACAGTGACGATCAATGGCAATGCCAACAAACAGAGCGTGCTGATTAACCACAACGCGACATGCCAACCGTAATGAGTACACAAAAATAATATAGCGGGCATCCCCACAACGCTTACCAGCGAAAATGACGCAATCACCGTCGCCAACATTTTTCCGCGCAAGTCAGCCGGCGTGTGGTTTATCAAAATACCGATCCCCACACCCATTGTCGTCCCTCCAACCAGCCCTGCGAAGAATCGCAAGGTAAGAAGAAGAGGAAAACGGGTCATGAATGTTGTCAACAGTGTCGCTATGGCTAGCAGCACCATATTAGCGATAAGAAAACGCTTCTTATTGCAACGGTCAACCCAGTAAAAGGCGATAATTCCCGACAGGACGGCTCCAGAGGTGTACATACCGGATACATAGCCTGAGAAGGAGACGGGAACAGCGAAATCCGCGGCCATAAATGTAAAAACAGGACTGAACATCATATATTCCAGCGCATTAGTAAACTGCACAAAAGCGATGACCAGCGCTATCCGTATTAGCGCCTTTTGATTAAATGTTGTGGTGACCCGTGGCATAGCAAGCGACCTGATGATGAAAGATAACCTAGCTTAACTGCTATCAAACTTATCGATTAGATGGTAAAAATGGCACTCATTATTATCATATGTGGGATAGTTGATGCGGCCAGTTCTTGATTTTAATGCGCTGAAAGTCTTCATCGCTGTAGTTGAAAGAGACAGTTTTGTGGGGGCTTCGAAAGCCCTTGAAATGCCGGCATCAAATGTGAGCCGTTGCATTGCTCAGCTAGAAGATAAACTGAATCTTCAGCTTATTGAACGCAGTACCCGACATATGAAACTCACTCAGGCGGGGCATCTACTCTATACCCGGGCGAAGCCATTACTGGAAGCGCTTGAGCAAACTGAAACCGAATTAACGTTGCGGCAAATGCAATTCAAGGGGCCATTACGTATCTGTATTCCCAATGAAATCGGTCCTACACTGCTGGGCGCTATTGTTGCCGATTTCGCCTGTCAGCATCCGGACCTGGAGATAAGTTGCGTCACCAATTTGTCTGGTTATGAATCCCTGCGCGATGATCTGGATCTCGCTGTCATTGTGAGTCGTGGTCAGATGGATGACAGTGACTACATAGCCCGTCATCTGGTGACCATCCCTTGCACCATCGTTGCGGCCCCCTCCGTTATCCAGCGTTATGGCACGCCTTCTCGTATACAGCAATTTGAAGAATTGCCCTGTATTACAACGGTAAATGCGCTTAAAGGCGCTCCCTGGCAGTTTGTGAATAAAAAGGGCGGATTCGAGACGATTAAAGTGAACGGTCGTTATCGGGTCAACAGCGGGGAGATGGCAGGGCGAGCGGCCATCTCAGGCGTCGGTTATGCCATCCTGTCGAAACAAGCCTGCCAGCCCTATATTGACGATGGCCGGTTAATCGAAATTGAATTTGAACAATCGGCGGCCCCCTTGCAATTGTTCGCCCTGTATTCCGATCGGCGTTATTTGCCGGCAAAAACAAGAGCGCTTATTGATTTCATGCATCAGAGATTGAGTCATGAATAAGAGGCCATCATCAGCGCACCTGGATGCGCTGTCCCGTTCAGCCGGCGCTCTTGCCGCTCATCACCTCGACTCAAGCACCATTGAATCATTCCTCGCTGATCGCCAAAAAGCGTCTGTTAAGCAGGCTGTCAGCTTATCTTTTTAGCCATTGCCCTGGCGATGGACGGGGCGCTTACTACGGGCAAGCTCAGGCCTTCAAGTCCAGAACGACATGGCTGAATGTTTGATAGGTTTTTTCATCTGGCGCAGGCGGAATTTTGGCGACTTTCAGCGCGGACATCACCTGCGCGCAGAATGGCCGATCGCCGTTCTCGACCGTCGGATCCTGCACCGTCCCGTCACGCTGCAGGGTAAAGCGCACCGAGCATTTTTGCCCTTGCCAAGAGTCCGGCTGGTCTATGTTAGCGAAGATAGCCGCCTGGATCCGCGCCAGATAGCGTGAGGCATTGGCCTGCGGTGACGTATCGGCACCCGTTTGATAATCGCGAAGTATCTTATCCACTTCTGCCGATATTTGAGCGTCTTCGGCGCTGTCCGGCGCAGAAGCATGACCCGAACAGGCGGAAAGGAGGAAAGAGAGGGTGCAAACGAGCACGGCGTTAATTTTCACGGACATGGTAAGCCTCCTTGCTGGTGGTGAAACATTTCGTGTACGAGGCGGTTATCCTCTGTTATTCCGCGAGATTATTCAAACGTTGAATGCATGGCACTCGCTTTAAGTGACACCGTCACACATTTTGGGCTTTCGTCGCGGGCGGTTAGGCCATCCAGTCGCGAATCAGGTCACCGTATAGCCGTTCTGCCTCCGCCAGCCGGCTGAGCAGGCAGTACTCGTCGGTTTGATGAGCCATCGACGGCTCCCCGGGGCCGAGAATAATACAGGGCGGGTCGCCCAGGGCAGGCAGCAGCAGCGAGGCGTCGGTAAAGTAGGGCACCACGCGCGGCGTAATCGGCTCAGCGTGCAGCGGCTGACAGCGTTGGTAAACCTGCTTAATCCATGCATGATCCTCCCGGCTCAGGACCGCAGGCAGGTCGACCAGCGTGGTGACCGTAACGCTTTCGCCCAGCAGCGTCGTCAAGCGCTCCCGGATAGCGGCGTGCTGTAAATTGGGCGCGCTGCGGATATCGACATCAAAACGCGTGCGGTCCGGTACGGAATTAATATTGAGTCCGCCCTCTATGCGTCCGACGTTGAGGGTGGGTTGCTTCATCAGGGGATGCGGCGCGCCCGGCGAAAAATGCTGGATCTTACCCAGCGCATCAGCCGCAAGATAAATAGCATTGATCCCCAGCTCCGGCATCGCGCCGTGGGCGGTTTTTCCCCGCGTTTCGCAGCGTAGCCAGAGGGCGCCTTTATGGCCGATAACCGGGTAGTTGGCGGTGGGCTCACCGACGATCAGCGCGCCCACCTCTGGCAACGTCTCGGAGGCGATCACCGCCCGCGCGCCGTCGCAGCCGGTCTCTTCTCCGCCGGTGATCAGCAATAGTGCGCCGCGCCCGGCGCGAATCGTTTGCCGCTGATGAACGCAGGCGACGGCAAATGCCGCTATCGCCGCTTTCATATCGCTCGACCCGCGTCCATAAAGACGCCCGTCTTCCATCTGCGCACCAAAAGGATCGTACTGCCAGCGGGCATTTCCCAGCGGGACGGTATCCAGATGTCCGGTAAAGGCCAGCGGTTTACCGCTCTTCGACCCGGGCAGCCTGGCGATAAGATTGCAGCGTCCCTCGCCGAATGACGACAGCGACACCTCAAAACCGCTATCGGCAAGCCAGTCGGCGAAGAATCGCATGCAGTCGGCTTCGCTGCCCGGCGGGTTGATGGTGTTAAAGCCCAGCAGCTGCCGGGCGAGCTCAAGGGTAGCGCTCATCAGCGGCGTTCCGTCAGCCAGTCGAGGCAGTTAATCCACAGCTGGCGATAGCCGGGCCATTTGGCAAACTCTTCCGGCAGCCAGTGTGCCGACATGTCGCTGGTCCACACCAGCGAGCGCCCCCGCTGATATTCGCGAATGGCCAGCAGAGGATGATCGGTACCGGCCACGGTCGCCAGCAGTTTACCTTCCGGATGCATTTCAACCTCGTTATAGCCCAGCAGCCACGGCCATTCGCCCGGAATATCGTTAAACAGGGGGTGAGATCCCGCCACTTCCACAAAGCAGCCTTCCGGGGTTTCAATGCGATCGTCCCAGGCCAGGCAGCGAACCGGCAGCACTTTCTCCACCGCGGTATTACGGTAGCGCGCGCCGCCGTTGATCCCCTGGAAGCTGTAATAGCCGCCGATCATCATCAGAGAACCCCCGCCAGCCACGTAATCATGCAGGAGCGTTAGACGGTTGGCGGTACAGCGGCTCTTCAGCCAGGTGTCCGGATGCAGCAGCAGCGTATTGGCGCCGATATCCGAGAGGATGATCGCATCCCAGTGTTCCAGCGCTTCCAGCGTCAGCGGAAAGTCTGTCGCCGCCGCGTGGGCGGGCATATAGGTAATGGCATAGGGACTGTCGGCGAGCGCGGCCAGAAAATCCGTTGCGCCAGTGTGCCAGGTGGCGGTGGCAAATTGGTCGAAGCCTTTAACGTGCGTTGAGGTGCTGGTCCAGGACTCACCGACCAGTAAGATTTTTTTCTGCATGATGACGTTTCCTTTTATCCGCCAAAGACCCGCTGGGGGTTTCCAATCATTAAAGTTTCAAGCTGTTCGCCGCTGACGCCGTGGCGCCGCAGACGCGGAACAAAATGCTTGAGTATGTAGCCGTAACCGTGGCCGCCGTAGCGGGTGAGCATGGTTTTCAGGAAGACATCCTGCGACAACAGAATGTGCTGGATATAGCCGTCGTCAATTAACTCGCGGATCGCGCGGGCGTTTTCCTCGTCGGAGGGCGACTGCGCTGACTCGTCGGCGTAGTAATAGCTCATGCCAATCATGTCGTATTCGAGGAATGCTCCGCGCTGGGCCAGTTCGCGCTGGTAGCGCTTATCGGCAAAGCTGGGGTTCATATGGCACAGCACGGTATGGCGTAAATCGGCGCCTTCCTGCTCGAGAATATCCAGCACCCGATGACCCAGCCGCTCCCAGCCCGGCAGATGGACCTCGATCGGCACGCCGGTCGCGGCGCTGGCCCGACCCGCAGCGCGCAGGGATTTCTCCTCATCCGGCGTAAAACGGCTGGAGATACCGATTTCGCCGATAAGCCCGGCGAGTACCTCCGGTTTCTCCTCCGCGCCGCCAAGATCGTAAATCAGCCGTTCGGTCAGCTGTTCAACGCTGCTGGTCCTTACCCACTCGGGGTGCGAAGGCTCCAGATAGAGCCCGGTACCCATAATAATGTTCAGACCGGTCAGACGCGCGATGCGCGCCAGCGCTTTCGGATCGCGGCCAATACCGATATTGGTCGGATCGACCACGGTTTCGCCGCCAAGGGCGCGATATTTAGTGAGTTCCTCAATCGCAACGTCGACATCAAACAGCTGACAGTTATCGCGGCTCATCAACGGATTCAGCGACAGTTCGCCAAGGTTTTCCATTTTCACCGGCATTTCGGCAAGATGGCGATCGCTACAGCAGCAGGGCGGCACCCATTTGCCGGAGGCATCCAGCAGAATATGCTCATGCATCAGGGTGACGCCCATTTCGTTAATCGGCAGCGGGCCAAGCACTGTCATCACGTAACCGCTGGTGACGCCAACCGGCAACGGTGAGGGATGACGAAAAATTGAACCGTTCATCAGCTATCCTTTTGCCGCGGAGCGCGTGGGGTTGAGAATGCGGGTGTTCAGCCAGATAGCCAGCAGGATAATGGTGCCGGTGGCTATCTGGGTGTAAAACGGCGAAATATGCGACAGGATCAGCCCGTTCTGAATGACCGCAATCGACAGCGCGCCCAGCAGCGTGCCGATAATGGTACCGAAGCCGCCAAACAGGCTGGTACTGCCAAGTACAACGGCGGCAATAACCTGCAGTTCAAAGCCTTCGCCCTGGTTGGAGGAGCCGCTGCCGAGGCGAGCGGTAATGATCATTCCCGCCAGCGCGGCGGCCATGCCGCTGAGGATATAGACCTTCATCGTGACGGCTTTGGTGTTAATCCCGCTGCGTCGCGCGCCTTCAGCGTTGGCGCCGATAGCGGTCACGTAGCGACCAAAACGCATGTGATTAAGAACGATATGCCCGATCAGCAGAATCAGAATGCCGAGCAGCGCGGGCATGGGGATACCGACTACCCACGCGCGTCCGATAAAGGTAAACAGGCTGTCAGCCGGAACCGGAATCGAATAACCCTGAGTGATCAGCAGCGCGATGCCGCGAACCACAGCCAGAGTGGCGAGGGTGACGATAAACGCCGGAATCCCTTCATAGGCAATAAAGAAGCCGTTGATGGCGCCCACCAATCCGCCGAGCAGCAGGCCGCCGAGCAGTACCACCGGCCACGGCAGCCCCCAGCTATTCAGGGCGATAGCGGAGAGTGCGCCGACCAGCGCCAGGGTAGAGCCCACCGACAGATCGATACCGCCGGTGGTAATCACCAGGGTCATCGCCGTCGCGACGATCAGCAGCGGGGCGCTCTGACGGATGATATTCAGCCAGTTGGTGCCGGTGAGAAAGTTGCTGGTGATCAGCGAAAACACCACGCAGCAGAAGACGAAAAAGAGCGCGATGCTGACTACGCCCGAGTGGTTATGCAGCAGGCGGCGCGGCAGCGAATGCTGGATCATGCGGGAGCTGCTTAAGTTCATGATACTCATCCTGTTACCTCAATGTGCAGCCGCAGAGCGGGCGGTGAATTTTTCGCCCACAATCAGGTTAACGATATCGTTCAGGCTGGTGTCGGACACCCGCCTGTCAGCGACATTGGTACCTTCATACATCACCATGATCCGGTCACACACCAGGAACAGGTCCTGCAGGCGGTGGGTAATCAGAATCACGCTCACCCCGCGAGCGGAAACGCGGCGAATGAGTTCCAGAACCGCTTCGACCTCCGCGACGGCCAGCGCGGCGGTGGGTTCATCCATAATCAGCACTTTCGGGTCAAAGGCCGCCGCGCGGGCGATGGCAATAGCCTGGCGCTGGCCGCCGGAGAGATTTCGCACCAGCAGGCGGGTATCCGGAATAGAGATCCCCAGCCCTTTAAGCATCTCTCTGGCATCGGCGTGCATTTTGGCCTCGTCGAGAAAGGGAATACCGAGGACCGATTTCATCGGCTCACGGCCCATAAACAGATTGCCCGCGACGTCGACCGTGTCGCAGAGCGACAGATCCTGATAGACCATCTCGATATGGCAGCGGCGCGAATCGGCCGGATTGGTAAACTGCTGCTGTTCACCGTCGATACGAATCGTGCCGCTGGAGGGGATCACCGCGCCAGAGAGCACTTTGGTGAGGGTGGATTTCCCCGCGCCGTTATCGCCCACTAAACCCAGCACTTCGCCCGGGGCCAACTCGAGGTTAACGCCGCGCAATGAACGTATCGACCCGTAGGTCTTGGTGATATTGATCATCTCCACCCTTGGCGGGGTAGTTTGTGGCTGCTGCATCTGATAACTCCCATCGCTATTGCCGGGAAAATGTTCGCCATCCTGCGGGAGAGACTCTATCCGACACGGTTTACAATCTAGTAAACCGGTTTACCTGCGGAACAGAGCCCTCGCCAGTACAGTCAAGACAAACGCTATGTAAGATATTTGTTCGCCAGTAAGAACATTGCAGCATCCGTGCCAGGGCAGGAACAACACAGCAGCCCTGTAACTTAACCTTATGTATTCAATAGGTTTTATTGATTACAATCCGGTAAACCGGTTTACTGATTATAGTGAATAAATTGTTAATTGATCGTTTTTTGCGCCAAAAACGGGCGCTTTTGCGTCATTATGGGACATGCTTAACAGATC
Source organism: Klebsiella sp. JB_Kp004 (assembly GCF_040065795.1). Taxonomy (NCBI): domain Bacteria; kingdom Pseudomonadati; phylum Pseudomonadota; class Gammaproteobacteria; order Enterobacterales; family Enterobacteriaceae; genus Klebsiella; species Klebsiella sp. JB_Kp004. The sequence continues at coordinate 100,304 of NZ_JBEAKW010000008.1, forward strand.
TTGATCGAGTCGCGACCAATCCATTCAACCGGCAGGCGGGTTTCCGCTGGGATATCCGGATCGTCGTTTAGCAGGCGCATCATGATGTGCACCGCGGTGCGCCCCAGTTCCCGGGCGGGCTGGCGGATAGTGGAGATCCGCGGCTGGGTAAAATCGGCGTAATTGGCGTCATCGAAGCCGACTAGCGAAAGCGCCTCCGGCGCCTGGAGCCCGCTGGCGCGTAGACCGTCAAGCAGACCGAGCACTAGATAGTCGCTGGCCGCGAAGACGGCGGTAGGGCGAACCGGTTGGCTGAAGAGGTGCCGCAGCGCCTGCTGGCCAAACTCGCGCTGATAGTCGCCGTACATCACCCATTCGGGCGGCCAGCTCAGGCCGGCTTGCTCCATCGCGGTGCAAAAACCCTGATAGCGCTCACGGACGCTCATCAGTTTGTCCGGGCCGCCGACGAAAGCGATATGACGATGCCCGGCGGCGATCAGTTTTTCGGTGGCGATGCGCCCGCCCTGAACGTTATCAGCAAACACTTTTGGAACCTGACTCCCGGGAATATCTTCATCCAGCAGGACAATGCGTTCGTGACGCTGGATCTCCTTGCGCAGCAGGCCGTTATCGGGGCGGTTGGTGGTGAACAGCAGGCCGTCTACCTGGCAGGTATCCAGCCAGCGGATGAACTGGCACTCTTTTTCCGGGTTGTTGCGGGTGATACACAACACCAGGCTGTAGCCGCTGGCAGAAGCGGCCTCTTCGGCAGCGTCGGCCAGCTCGGCAAAGAAGGGGTTGGTAATGTCGGGGAGCACCAGGCCAAGCGTCTCGCTGCCGCCTTTGCTCAGACGGCGCGCCAGGCTATTGCCGCGATAGTCCAGTTCGCGAATGGCGGTTTCGATACGGTCGATGGTGTCCTGCGGCAGCACAATACTGTTGTTCATATAGCGCGACAGGGTCGCTTTCGACAGCCCCGCCAGCTTTGCCACATCAGATAACAATACGCGTTTTATACTCATTTCCTGCGCCATCTCTGCCAGAATCGGCTATCTGTAACATAGTTAAGCGCGGTGGATACAGCAATTTCTCTGTGCGTAATAAGCGAAAATAAATGCTTGACAAATTTTAATCAGCAGAGAATTGTATAGGCAGTTTACCGCATCATCCGGGAAGTCATTCCCAAACCCGTTTAAGTCATTCCAGTCGCGCACCGACACGGACCGGTTGCCGGGATGACATTAAGCAGGTATCCGCCGAACGATCGATGATTGTTCTGGCCATATAGACGATATTTGCCCGCCAAAAAAACAATCCTTCTGCGTTCGCATGCGGCGCGGAACTCTGCTGGCTATCAACTATTCCCGACGAGGATACTGATGATGTTATTTCACACCGGAAAACTGCGTTTACTTGCTGTCGCCACGACCATGCTGGCATCGATGAGTTTTATTTCTGCCGCCAGCGCTGCCGGTCCGACTTATGCGCTGGTGCAAATCAATCAGCAGGCGCTGTTCTTTAATTTGATGAATAAAGGCGCGCAGGATGCGGCTAAAGCCAGCGGCAAGGATTTAGTTATTTTCAATTCTAACGATAATCCCGTGGCGCAAAACGACGCGATAGAAAACTATATTCAGCAAGGCGTTAAAGGCATTCTGGTCGCCGCTATCGACGTTAACGGAATTATGCCAGCGGTAAAAGAAGCCGCCGCCGCTAACATTCCGGTGATTGCGATTGATGCCGTATTACCGGCCGGACCACAGGCGGCCCAGGTCGGCGTGGACAATATTGAAGGCGGCAGAATTATTGGTAAATATTTTGTGGACAACGTGCAGAAAGAGATGGATGGCAAGGCGAGGGTGGGGATTGTCGGCGCGCTGAATTCGGCCATCCAGAACCAGCGGCAGAAAGGGTTCGAAGAGACGCTGAAAAGCAATCCGAACATTACCATCGCTAACGTGGTCGACGGGCAGAACGTGCAGGATAAAGCGATGACCGCGGCGGAAAACCTGATCACCGGCAACCCGGATCTGACAGCAATCTATGCTACTGGCGAACCCGCGCTGCTCGGCGCTATCGCCGCCGTAGAAAACCAGGGGCGCCAGAAGGATATTAAAGTGTTTGGCTGGGATCTGACGGCGAAGGCGATTTCCGGTATTGACGGCGGCTACGTGACCGCCGTCCTGCAGCAGGATCCGGAAAAGATGGGCGCCGAGGCCCTGAATGCGCTGAACAGCATCACGTCGGGAAAAACCGTGCCGAAAACCATTCTGGTTCCGGCGACGGTGGTGACCAAAGCGAACGTCGATGCTTACCGTCCGCTGTTTAAGTAGGTCAACGCGCGCTGTCCTGGGTTAACAGGGCGGCGAGCTCATGGCTGCCGGGAAACGCGCTGAGCGTTCCCCGGCGGCTAACGGTTATGGCGGCAGCGCGGCTGGCATGCGCCAGCGCCAGGTCATCCGGCGCGACGCCGCGCAGCAGGGCGGAGGCCAGCATGACGGCGAGGAACGTATCGCCTGCGCCGGTCGTATCAATCGCTTCGGCGGGCACGGCGGGACAAAACTGGCGCTGTTCCGCCTGAACCAGCCAGGCGCCAGCGGCGCCCTGGGTTATCACTAAGGTTTTCACCCCATAGGGCCGAAGCAGCTCGGCCTCGGATTCATTGACTACCGCGATGTCGATGAGCGGCCACAGATGGCAAAAGTCAGGATTGACGGGCGAGGGGTTGAACACCGTGGTCATGCCGAGAGTTTTGGCGTACCGGAACAGCGCCCGCGTTTTATCAAGGGAGAAATTGCCCTGCTGCAGCAGAATATCGCCGGCGGCGGCATCCGCCATATGCGGAATAATATCCTCAAGGCTGAAGGCGTCGGCAGCCGCCGTCGTGGTAATGATGGCATTGTCGCCATCAGCGCTATTTAAAATAATCGAGGTGTCGCTATGTTGATTGAAAGGTTGGTCGGGAAGTAAGGTCAGTGGTTCATTTTTTATCTGCTGGCGGATCCAGGCGCCGTTGCTGTCATTTCCCGTGGCGGCAATTAAACGCGTCTCTATTCCACAGCGGGATAATATAATCGCCTGATTCGCGCCTTTACCGCCGATATCCTGCGAAACTTTAACGCCGTGAATGGAAGTGCCTTTTTTCGGTATATCCGGAATGGACCAGGTTTCATCGACGGCAATATTACCGGTAACGTAAACACGCATAGTGTTCCCTTAACAGGATGGATAAGATGGTTGCTATCTCAGCAGAAAAAACCAATGCAATACAAGCTATTTTTTCACGAAACAAAGCCGTTATTGGCGTTATTCATTGCGATCCTTTTCCTGGAGCGCCTAAATATCGAGGAAAATCAGTCTCCGATATTGTTGAGCGTGCGCTTCGCGATGCTGAAAATTATATTTCAGGCGGTGTTCATGGTCTGATTATTGAAAACCACGGCGATATTCCGTTTTCCAAACCTGAGGACATCGGCCATGAAACCTCCGCGCTGATGGCGGTCATTACCGAGAAAGTTCGTGAGCGGTTTGCGGTCCCGCTGGGTATTAACGTCCTGGCTAACGCGGCGATCCCGGCGATGGCCATCGCGCTGGCGGGCGGCGCCGATTTCGTCCGCGTCAACCAGTGGGCCAACGCCTATATCGCCAACGAAGGATTTATCGAAGGGGCGGCGGCAAAGGCGCTGCGCTACCGCAGTATGCTGCGCGCTGAGCATATTCGCGTTTTTGCCGATAGCCATGTCAAGCACGGTAGCCATGCCATCGTCGCCGATCGTTCGATTCAGGAGCTGACGCGCGATGTCGATTTCTTCGAGGCCGACGCGGTGATCGCCACCGGCCAGCGCACCGGCGATAGCGCCACGATGGCGGAAATTGACGAGATCCGCGCGGCGACGGCGCTACCGCTCCTGGTGGGCTCAGGGGTAACGCCGGCTAACGTGAGGCAGATCCTCGGGCGGACCCAGGGGGTCATTGTGGCCAGTACGATGAAGGTCGATGGCGTCTGGTGGAACGATGTTGAGCTGGCCCGGGTGAAGCATTTTATGTCGGTCGCTCAGGCCGCGCTGGAGGAAGCCTAATGGAAGCGTTTAGCGAACGCCTGCTGCGCGAACATCAACCGGCGTGGCAGGCGATGCAGCAGCACCCGTTTGTCACTGATATTGAACAGGATCGACTGCCGACAGCGGTCTTCAACCGCTATCTGGTGTTTGAGGGCAATTTTGTCGCGACGGCCATCGCGATTGTTGCCCTCGGGGTCAGCAAAGCGCCGGGTATTCATCAGCAGCGCTGGCTGATTGGCGTGCTGAATGCCCTGGTTGATACGCAGATCGCGTGGTTTGAGCAGGTGCTGTCAGCGCGACAGATCGATCCCGCTGGGTACCCGGATGATTTGCCCGGTGTACGGCGCTTTCGCGACGGTATGCTGCGGACCGCCCGCGAGGGCAGCTATGAGCAGATCGTGACCCTGATGTTCGGTGCGGAGTGGATGTACTATCGCTGGTGCCGACGGGCGAGCGAACATCGACAGAGCGATGCTGATTTACGACGCTGGGTGGAAATGCACGCGGAGGACGAATTCTATCAGCAGGCGCTCTGGCTAAAGAACGAACTCGACCGTTGCGCCATGGCGCTGAGTGAAAAAGAAAAGCAGGCGCTGTCGGCACTTTACGGTGAAGTACTGCAGTGGGAAATTGATTTCCATCACGCTGCGTACGAGGAATAGCCGCGAGGTGAATCACAGGAGGCGCCGGAAGCGGCGTCTTCTGAAATCTTGCTCAGGTAGTCCGCGTCTTATCCGGGCATTGCCTCTCCAGCCATTGTACGACGAGGGGCCATAATTTCTCTGCATGGCTGGGGGGGCTATGTCCGCTTCCATTTCGTGTCACCTTGCCGGAATACAGACTTTCCTGCCGTAGTGGGGCAAATATCCTGCACTTTGACGCTTATTGATTATACTTTGATGGTGGCTTGTGCTGCTTCAGGCAGTTGACGCGAGGGCGGGTAGCAAACCAGCCCCCTGACATTGGGTCAACAGGTCCGATGATGATGTGATCATGTAACAGTCGTGGAGGTATGGAAAGATGGGATTATTAAGTTTTGTGAAAGAAGCGGGCGAGAAAATATGGGACGCCGTCTCCGGCGACAGTAAAGAAGAGCGGGCCGATAAACTGAAAAAACATATCGATGGTCTTAATCTGCCTGGCGCCGAAAAGGTCAATATTGATGTTGCGGACGATGGCACCGCCACGGTCACTGGCGATGTCGCTTCGCAGGAGGATAAGGAAAAAATTCTGGTAGCGGTCGGGAATGTCACTGGCGTAGGTCAGGTCAGTGACGGCGTTAAGGTGACGCAAAGCGGGGCGGAAAGTCGTTTTTACACGGTCAAATCCGGTGACACCCTGAGCGCTATCTCCAAAGCGATGTATGGCTCTGCCAATGATTATCAACGTATTTTTGAAGCCAATAAACCGATGCTGACGCATCCCGATAAAATCTATCCGGGTCAAGTGCTGATTATCCCGGCGAAGTAGGCCGTTCATTCCACTCAGTAGTAACATCAGTGATGGCAGGGATACTTGCTTTATACCGTCGTCGGGAGCAGCTGCGGACATCAATTCCTCTCTCAACGGCAAAAGAGCCAGCAAGCTGGCTCTTGTTTCCCCGGGTTCAGGCGCTTACTGTGCGTCAGCCAGCGCCAGCCGGGCCTCTTCCTGCTCGCTGTTTTTACGCTGTTGCTCAAGCTCCAGCGCGCCGCGATGAGAAAGATAGCAGAACAGGATGCAGCAGACGATCCCGCCCATCAGCAGATAGAACCCGCCGTGCCAGCCCATTTTATCGACCATCACGCCGAACAGGCTGGTGCCTAACGAGGCGCCAAAGATATAGCTCATAAATCCGCGCAGGCCCACGGCGGAGCCAACGGCAAAGCTGGGGACGATCTCCATGGTCTGGACCGAGGCCAGAAACTGCGGTACGTAAATCAGGCAGCCCACAATCGCCGCAAATACCGTGACCATCAGCAGTGATTCGCTTTTCCAGTAGCCGATCAGACAGATGAAGATCAGCGCCATGCAGATCATGGCTAACGGCATCCGGCGGCCTTTGAACAGCTTGTCGGAAAGCCAGCCGGCCAGCAGGGTTGACGGAATCGCCGCCCATTCAAAAAACAGGAAGGCGACGCTCATCTGCTCTTTAGAAAAATGTTTCACCGTCAGCAGGTAGATTGGCAGCCAGCTGATCATGCCGAAACGCACCATATAGACAAACACATCCACAAGGGAGACATACCAGGCGTTTTTGTTACGCAGGACGTAGGTGCAGAAGATCTGGAATGCGCTCATGTTCTCCGGCGCTTTCTGGGCGTGTTTGGTCTTCAGCACCACTTTCTCTTCCGGCATCATCTCTTCCAGCGAAGGCAGGCCTTCCTCTCGCGGCGAACCTTTACCCAGCACCAGTACGCTGATGGCGAATACCACCGCCACGCAGGCCGGCACAATGTAGCTGGCGCTCTGCCAGTGCTCGGTACCGAGAATCGCAAACGCGGCGCCGACGATCGGGGCGACAATTCCGCCGCCGACGTTATGGGAAATATTCCAGAAAGCTCCTACGCGGCCACGCTCCCGGCGCGGAAACCAGTTCGCGATGGTAATGAAAGAGGGGCCGACCCCCATCCCCTGAAACAGGCCGTTCAGGACAACCAGCGCAGCAAAAACCCAGAATGCGGTGCTGAATCCTAACCCGACGTTGACGATGGCGCACAGTACGAGACCGCAGGCCATAAACACTTTCGGGCTGGCTTTATCCGCGAGGCTGCTCATCACGCCTTTACTGATCCCGTACGCGATGAGCATACAGCTGCTGAGCAAACCGATCTGCGTGGCGCTAAGATCTAACTGCTCTTTCAGATAGGGCGTGGATAAGGTGAAGTTATTGCGCACGATATAGTACGCCAGATATCCCAGAAATACGCTTAGCAGCGCCTGCATACGGTATCGACCATACGTTGCCTGAATTTTCTCAGCAGAAACTGTATTCGCCGACGGCCCTTTTTTTAATAATGATAACATGTCGTCACCTGTATTTTATATTGATGTGAACATCAGGAGCATTCGGCCTGAAGGGTGAAATAAGCGGCCGTAAAATACAAATCGTCGAAATGAGTCAAAACTGACTCAAACTAATGAATTGATGGGTTGATTTTGACTCATATTGAATGAGCGAGAGCCTGCGGAATTAATGTTGCGCTGATTTTATGTCCGGCTTGTGCGGACTCTAACAAATTACCCAATCATTATCTGGTAATCTTTAGCGATATCCCGGGCGCCCGTTTGACTATTTTTCCGCTCGCGGTGATTAATTCGCCAGCTGTCATAAACGGGTAAGTTTTGTCTCAACGTAATTTTTTTGGTATTTCAATATTTATGAACGGGATCACAAACATGTCTCTTCGTCGGGGCGGGATAGTGAGCAAAATGCTCGCGATGCTGCTGCTGACCGCCTGGCTGAGACCCTGTGCGGCGCAAAGCAATGAGCTGGTGATGGCGACGACATTTTCTCCCAGCGCCACCGTGTGGATTATCGATCGCTGGCAGAAAGAACCGGGGTCAGTGACGATCAGGACGCTCAACCGCACCAGCGCCTCGCTGGAACAGCTGCTTGACACGGCAAATGGCGAAAATGTCGATCTGATCCTGACCTCGTCGCCGATGCTGCTGCAGCATCTTCAGGAGCATAAAAAGCTGGCACCGTTCAGCGGTGCGCCGGCAGTCAGCCAACAACTGGTGCCGGAATCCATTCGCTCCACCTCCGTGGCCGTAGCGATTTCCGGGTTCGGTTTGCTGATTAATCGCCCGGCGCTGATGACACGGCATCTGCCTGCGCCAGCGGACTGGGATGACCTGACCGATCCCCGCTATCAGGGGGCGCTGCTGATGAGCAGTCCGTCGCGTTCGGATACCAACCATCTGATGGTGGAGTCGCTGCTGCAACAAAAGGGCTGGATTAAAGGATGGGAAACGCTGTTGACGAGTGCGGGAAACCTCGTGACCATTTCATCCCGCAGCTTTGGGGTGGCGGATAAGATTAAAAGCGGCCTGGGCGTGGCCGGTCCGGTGATTGATAACTACGCCAATCTGCTGATGAACGATCCGCACCTGGCTTTTACCTATTTCCCGCAGTCGGCGGTTTCGCCGACCTATGTCGCGGTGCTTAAAAACAGCCAGCACGCCAGCGAGGCGCGGCGGTTTATTCGCTATCTGTTAAGCCCGGAGGGCCAGACGATCCTCGCCGATGCCAATACCGGGAAATACCCGGTAACGCCCCTGGCGGCGGGCAATCCCCGGGCGGCGCAGCAGGCGGTGCTGATGAATCAACCGCCATTGAACTATCGGCTGATCCTCAAACGCCAGCGCCTGGTGCAACGGATGTTCGATACGGCGATCAGCTTTCGTCTTGCTCAGCTAAAAGATGCCTGGCGAGCGCTGCATAGCGCGGAGGCCCGGCTCAAGCGTCCGCTGCCCGAGATTCGCGCGTTGCTGACCCGTGTGCCGGTCGATCCGGCGAGCAGCGAGGATGAAGCCTGGCTGGCTCAGTTCGACAATAAGAGCTTCGCGGAACAGCAGATGATGGAGTGGCAGCTCTGGTTTCTCAACAATCAGCGGCAGGCGATTAATAAACTGGAAGAACTGAAATGATGGGCAGGTCCATACTGCAACGTCTGCGGCAAATCAGTATCAGTAGCAGCCTGCGCGGGGCTTTTCTGATGGGGGCGCTGCTTACGCTGATTGTCAGCAGCGTCAGCCTCTATTCATGGCATGAGCAAAGTTCGCAGATCCGCTATTCGCTGGATGAGTATTTTCCGCGCATCCATTCGGCTTTTCTGATTGAAGGGAATCTCAACCTGGTGGTCGATCAGCTCAATGAATTTCTGCTGGCGCCGAATACCACGGTACGGCTGCAGCTGCGCAACCAGGTTATCCAGCATCTGGATAAAATAGAGCGGCTGAGCCAGGGGCTGTCGCCGGCAGAACGCCAGCAGCTGGCGGTGATATTGCAGGACAGCCGCGCGCTGCTGGCGGAACTGGATCGCGTGCTCTACAACATGTTTCTGGTTCGCGAAAAGGTGGGAGAGCTTTCGGCGCGGATCGACTGGCTGCACGATGATTTCACCACCGAGCTGAATTCGCTGGTGCAGGATTTTACCTGGCAACAGGGAACGCTGCTCGATCAGATTGAAGCCCGACAGGGGGATGCGGCGCAGTACCTGAAACGCTCCCGGGAAGTGCAGAATGAACAACAGCAGGTCTATACGCTGGCGCGTATTGAAAATCAGATCGTTGACGACCTGCGCGACAGGCTCAATGAACTAAAATCCGGGAATGATGACGGCATGCTGGTGGAGACGCATATCCGTTATCTGGAAAACCTGAAGAAAACATCGGATGAAAATATTCGTGCGCTGGATAACTGGCCGAGCACCATTACCCTGCGACAAACGATCGATGAGCTGCTGGAAATTGGCATGGTGAAAAATAAGATGCCGGACACCATGCGCGACTACGTTACCGCGCAAAAAGCGCTCGTGGAAGCCAGCCGGGCCAGAGAAGCGACGCTGGGACGCTTCAGAACGCTGCTGGAAGCCCAGCTTGGCAGCAGTCACCAGCAGATGCAGATGTTTAATCAGCGTATGGGGCAGATTGTCCGGGTCAGCGGCGGGCTAATCCTGGTGGCGACGCTGCTGGCGCTGCTGCTGGCGTGGGGGTTGAATCATTATTTTATTCGCTCGCGGCTGGTGAAACGCTTTACCGCGCTGAATCAGGCGGTGGTGCAGATTGGTCTGGGCCAGACCGAGGCGACCATTCCGGTTTACGGGCGCGACGAGCTGGGACGTATTGCCGGTTTGCTTCGCCATACCCTCGGTCAGCTTAATGCGCAAAAACAGCAGCTTGAACAGGAGATAGGCGAGAGGAAAGCGATTGAGGCCGATCTGCGTGCCACTCAGGACGAGCTGATCCAGACCGCTAAACTGGCGGTGGTGGGGCAGACAATGACTACCCTGGCGCATGAGATTAATCAGCCGTTGAATGCGCTGTCGATGTATCTTTTTACCGCAGGAAGGGCGATCGAGCAGGGACAGACGGAGCAGGCGCGGACGACGTTAAGCAAAGCGGAAGGGTTGATCAACCGCATTGACGCGATTATCCGCTCCCTGCGCCAGTTTACCCGCCGCGCAGAACTGGAAACGCCGCTGCACCCGGTCGATTTGCGCCAGACCTTTACCGTGGCATGGGAACTGCTGGCGATGCGCCATAAACCTCAGCAGGGGATGCTGCTGATACCGGATGACGCCGTCTGGATCCTGGGAGACGAAGTGCGTGTACATCAGGTGCTGGTGAACGTGCTGTCAAATGCCCTTGATGCTTGCCCGCACGCAGCGCAAATCACCGTGAGCTGGCACATCCAGGGCGAAAGGCTGTGCGTGTTGATTGCCGATAACGGCCCCGGCTGGCCTGCGGCCTTACTCCCTTCGCTGTTAAAGCCGTTCACTACCAGCAAAGCCGTGGGTCTGGGAATAGGGCTTTCGATATGTGTTTCGCTGATGACGCAAATGGAAGGGGCGTTGCGCCTGGCGTCAACGTTTACGCGCAGTGCCTGCGTGGTGCTGGAATTCAATTTGATGGATGTAAAAGATGTTGAGTAATCACTGTTCGATTCTGCTGATTGATGATGATGCCGATGTGCTGGATGCCTATACGCAGCTGCTTGAGCAAGCGGGGTATCAGGTCAGTGCCTGTAATAATCCTTTTGATGCGCGGGAACAGGTGCCGAAGGACTGGCCCGGCATTGTTTTAAGCGATGTCTGCATGCCCGGCTGCTCCGGAATCGATTTAATGACGTTGTTTCATCAGGATGACGATCTGCTGCCGATTCTGCTTATCACCGGTCACGGCGATGTGCCGATGGCGGTGGAGGCGGTGAAAAAAGGGGCCTGGGATTTCCTGCAAAAGCCGATCGATCCGGGCAAGCTGCTCACGCTGGTGGATGCCGCGCTGCGTCAGAGGCAATCGGTGATCGCCCGTCGCCAGTATTGTCAGCAAAAATTACAGGTTGAGCTTATTGGCCGCAGCCAATGGACGGATCGGTATCGCCAGCGCCTTCAGCAGCTGGCAGAGACGGATATTGCGGTATGGCTTTACGGCGAGCCGGGAACCGGCCGCATGACCGGCGCGCGTTACCTGCACCAGTTAGGGCGTCACGCCGAAGGTCCGTTTATCTCCTGCGAACTCAGCACGGCTAACGCCCACACGCTGAATGAACTGATCGCGCAAGCCCAGGGCGGGACGCTGGTCTTAAGCCACCTGGAGCATCTGTCTCACGGGCAACAACATCATCTGGTACAGCTGCAGAGTCATGAGAAACGGCCTTTTCGCCTGATTGGTATCGGTAATGCTTCGCTGGTGGCGCTGGCCGCCAGCAGCCAGATAGTGGCGGAACTCTATTACTGCTTCGCGATGACGCAAATTGGCTGCCAGCCTCTGTCAAAGCGACCTGATGATATCGAGCCGCTGTTTCATCACTATTTGCAAAAAACCTGTCAACGGCTGAATCATCCCGTCCCTGAGGTGGATGCCGGTCTGTTGAAGGGGATGATGCGGCGGGTGTGGCCAAATAACGTTCGCGAACTGGCGAACGCCGCCGAGCTGTTTGCGGTGGGGGTATTACCGCTCGCGGAAACGGTGAATCCGCAGATGCTCGTCGGCGAACCGACGCCGCTGGATCGGCGGGTTGAGGAGGTCGAGCGGCAGATTATCACCGAAGCGCTGAATATCCACCAGGGACGTATTAATGAGGTGGCGGAGTATCTGCTGATACCGCGTAAAAAACTCTATCTCAGAATGAAGAAGTATGGCCTGAGTAAAGAGCACTACAAAGGGGTTTAGGCATGGCGCCAGACGATGGTTAATAATATCCTGAATGGTTCCTGTGCCGGAAAATAACGATGTTTTTACGCTAAAGGGGCAGGGAAGGGTGAACCCTTATGAATACCTGAAAAAAGAGGACACCATTTTTTAAATGGATTTTTTATATAGATTTGCAAAGGTGAAGAGGTAAAAACTTGAGCACCTGTTATTTTTTTTTATTTTATAGAAGGAATTCTGAGTGAAGCGCATTAACGAACGTGCCTGGGAAGTGTTTGGTATCTATGGAAGGGTTTGTGAAAGCTGCTCCGGGGCGATCGCATTAAGCCTGTTGCAGGCGCTGGCGATGTTTGGTTGCCTTGTGAAAAGAGAGGCTGGCGGGTTAACGCTGTATTGCATTCTGACTTTCATCGCCGTTGTGGCGACGATCGGTTTTTTTGCCTCTCTGATAAGTATAGGAAGAACTATTCATATACAAAGTGAAGGTCATAAGGTAGCTGAATTCCTGATTTCCTGCATTTTTTATCCGGTCGTTATCGGTATCCTGCTTTCGGCGCTTGCGACGCTTCAATCAATATAAGGTGACATCAGGCGTAAGGACCACAGAGCGATCTCCACGCCATCATTTTAAAGTGGCATGAATAGGTGAAGGTCGATTCCGATTTAACGAAACGAAGCTGCATCAGGCGGCTCGTCGCATCGTCGACATAGACTAGTGAGATACAGGCGGGTGCACGGTTCTCGAACCAGTGGTGGTCGCAACCATTAATCTGGATCAGTTCGCCGCAGCAGGCCCGAAGATAACGTGGCTGCTGAATTTTCAGAGCACGTTGTTTGCGGGGGATCCAGAGACCGGCTTTAACCATGAGGGAACGGACAGTCTCATTGGACAGGTTAACATCGTGCAGTACTGCGAGTTTCTCACACGCCAGCGTAGACCCAAAGTCGGTATAGCGCTCGCGGATAATATTGAGCGCGTACTGTGCAAGGTCATCTGGCAGCTGGTTATTGCTGAGATTTCAACAATGTTGGTTAGCGATATCTGGCGAGCCTGATTCACGGCAGTGCATCAGAAGGCGTCGGTACTGGCGATCAGATATACTCAGGTGCTGTGTGGCCATCTGAGTGGTCAGACGCCGGTCGACAACGTCCTGAATAATTTTGAGTCGGTTAACGTCATCCAAAGTGAAAACGTCCGCTGCATGAGCCGTTATCAGAATCCCTCCATGGTGAATCCATGTGTCACTTATCCAGGAGCAGGCTTTACAACTCAGCCACCATAATCTATGTCAAAGCTAAGTTCAGATGTCCGGGGCAGGGCAAAGTCAAAATGTCCGCTTAGTGCTGTGAGTTTAACGGGTCGATGCACGCTATCCTTAATCAAGGGGGACGTTGCCATGAAACGAAAAACGCGCATTACGAAAACGATTATTTGGGACAGATATAAGCAAGTTGATGACCTACATGATATCGCCAGAATGTTCGACAGATATCATTCTTCTATCTTGCCCACTTTCCGCCAGACTTTTGGATAACACCTCAACTCAGGTGACCAAATTAACTAAACCACTACAGACAGTGGCCACAATGATATAGTGAATGTTACCGGTGTCACTCTGGTAACAAGGAAGATCATAGGATCGTTGATGAAACGTAAAATAGTCATACCGCGAAATCAGATCCTGTCGAGGCCTGAATACAGTGCGTGACTCAGCCTTTCAAGAACCGTCTCGCATTCATTCACATCAGTATTCGCGAACCCTAATACGATAAAATCAGACGTCGCGTCAGTATCTAACGTGTAGTTTCCTGTATCAGCAACCTGAATATTGTTTCCGGAAAGCCAGTCATAAACCCAGATGGCTTTTTCAGGCTCGCTGAATTTGACGTAAAGTTGCAGGCCACCTGGCGGGACGCTGAATTGTGCGTCCGGCAGGTATTTCCGTACCAGAGCCACCATGTCATCTCGTTTATGCCGGTATACCGTTCGCATTCTTCGCAAATGTCTCGCATATGTTGCACTTTTCAGCAATTCAGCTACCCATTGTTGCACAAGCCCGCTTGTACCGCGTGACAGACTCCAGTGTAGAGCAGCCATCTGTTGTATTAGATGGCTGTCTGCAACCAGATATCCGAGCCGAACGTTATTGAAAAGTACTTTGGAAAAGGTACCCATATATACGACCTGTTCTGAGGCTGCGGTTGAACGGAGGGCAGGGCGGGGAACTTTGTCGAAGTAAAATTCACTGTCATAATCATCTTCCAGCAAAAGTATCTTCTTCTGACTTGCCAAATGAATTATTTCGCTTCGTCTGCTATCCGACAACGTGATGCATTGCGGAAAATGATGTTCCGGCATCAGATAAAGAATATCCTTCGCCGTTGGCCGAAAGTCGGATAGATCGATTCCCTCAGGATCCATCCTGTGTGACTGTAGATTGTAGCCGAAACGCGAAAAATTACGGGCAAACTCCAGGTAGCCCGGCTCGCCAAAATGAAAACATGTTCTCTCCTGGCGTACCGTCATGGCCAGAAGCAGACTTCCATACTGTGAACCGGGGACAATCAGCACTTCCTGGGGACTGGCTGAGATCCCCCGGGAAGGAAGGATTTGGTCGCAGATTAGTTGACGTAGCTCCAGATTCCCGGCGCTCTCGCCAAACTGATTAAGCCTGTCAGGATAACGCAGCACGCGGTTGAAAGCCTGCCGGAACTCACCGACCGGAAGATGAGCCGTGCTGGCATGGCTGGGAAGCAGGGATAAGCCCCCGGGAAGAAATTTATCGCTCGCGTAGGCGATCGGGGAGGGGGCAGCCGCAACCGGACCAGGCGGTGACGCATCCGGCTTTTCCCGGTAAATCACCATCGTTCCTCTTCCCGTATGGCTGTGACAGTACTCTTTCATGCAAAGCGCTTCATAAGCCCGGACAACGCTTCCCCGGGATACTCTCAGCTGCCGGGCCAGCTCCCGGGAGGGGGGCAGGTACTCGCCATAATTCAGTTGACCCTTGATGATCTGCCAGCTGATTTGCTGCTCAATCTGTTGGTAAAGCGGAAGAGCCGTCGCGCTGCGGCTGAGGTGAATTTCAATCACACAAACCCCTGTGGTCCAATTATTTACCTGAATTGGACCTTTAAACAGTAATGGCACAGGACCAATATAGCGGAAATTTAGCATGCATCTGTCCTGGGCGCAGTAATTTTGCCCGGAAATTAAAAGTGAGATATACGGTGTCCGAAAAATTTCAAACTGTCAGCTTCGATCTCTATTCCTCGGTGATGGGGATAACCGGCCTGGGCCTGGTATGGCGGGCCGCAGCAAAAACCTACGACGTGTCCGCGTTGCCTGGTGAAGTATTCCTTGCGACAGGATTAGCGGTATTTTTAGTACTGACCGGTATCCAACTTCTGCGGCTGGTTTTTTGCCGTCAGATTATCCTTGCAGAATGGCATTCACGTGCCAGTAAGAACTTTTTTTGTGCTGCCACAATTTCAGGTTTTCTGCTCGCAATGGGACTGCTACCTTACAGTATCCTGCTGGCGAAGGTGCTCTGGATAGCGGCCGTCGCCGCCCAGATTTTTTTCCTCACGTGTACATTCCGCCGCTGGCTTATCGATCAGCTCGATACGCATGAAATCAGCCCGGTATGGCTTATACCTATGGTGGGCAACGCCTCTCCGGCTTTCGCGGGCGTGGATCTGGGGTTTCCGGGCCTCAGTAAGATGCTGCTGTTTTCAGCTCTGCTCTGCTGGGCGCTTTTTATGCCGCTTATCCTCTGGCGTATCGTGTTTGTTCGTCCTGTTACCCCGCAGAAGGCCATGCCCGGCCTGGCTATTATGGTTTCAGCGCCTGCGGTCATCGCCGTCGGACTGTACTGTATTTATGGCGGTATGAATGACGTAATTGAATTCATGGCCTGGACCGCACTTTTCTTTGCCATTGTGCTCATCAGCCTGTGGCGAAGAATGATCCCGGATACGTTTGGGCGGATCTGGTGGGGATTTACCTTCCCGTCAACGGCACTGGCATCTGCCCTTATAAGGGTTGACACGGCATCCATGACCACACTGAACCACACGCTTGCACTGGCGGCACTGACATTCGCGACCTTTGTAGTATGCTCCATTATTGTTATGACCGTCAGGCAATCACTGTTAACTCTCTGTTGGGGCAGGCATGCAAAACACTCCGGATAGCGTATTTTACAGTCCTCTTTATGTGAGAGTATCTGAATATCTTTTTTATGCCGGTAAGCGAAACGTCTTTACCGCCATTGCGATGGCGGTAATTGCTAAAATCGAAGAATTTCCGTATGTGAAAATCGAAGAGCTGGCGTCGTACTGTAATACGACGCCTTCGAGCATCACCAAATTCGTCAGGGAACTGGGATACGGCTCGTTCCAGGAATTAAAAAATGACATAGCTCCCTATCGGTTGACGCATCAGGGTATAAAAGGAATGACTGAAAAAGAGGTCATCGAGGAAATATATAAATATATACCTTATGAAGAGTGCAGAAAAATGGCAGAGGTCATTAATAACAGTCGTTCCGTCATTATTCTGTCTAACTCATTTTTCCTGACGGGGATAACACGGCACCTAACGAAGCGGGCCTGAAATTTTACGATGAGCTGATAGACGAAATCATCAAAAATGGCATGGAGCCGATGATTACGCTCGCCCATTATGAGATGCCCCTGAACCTCGCGCTGAATTATAATGGCTGGAAGAACCGTCAGTTAATCGATTTTTATTTTAACTTTGCCCGCACTTGCCTCGATCGCTATCACGATCGCGTTAAGTACTGGATCCCTTTTAACCAGATTAACCTCATTCGCTACGAGTCCTTCAATCATCTGGGCATTTTCGAGGACGAAGGCACCTATCTGGAACAGGATAAATATCAGGGCGTTCACCACGAACTGTTGGCTTCGGCCATGGTAAAAAAATATGCTGCCTCCCTGGGCGGAGATATTAAGATCGGCATGATGCTGTATACCGATTTTGCCTACCCTGAAACGACAAGTCCGGAAGACAACTTTGCCACATGGCAGAAAAACCAGTATGAAATCTACTTCGCGGATGTGCTTCTGCGTGGTGAATATCCCGGCTATATCAAACGGTTCTTCAAAGAGAAAAACATCGTTCTCAGCATCACGGATGAGGATAAAGCTCTCCTGAAGAATACGGCAGATTTCATGACGTTTTCTTATTACACCACCTATGTAAGCAATGCTGAGATTGCGCACCAGTTCAGGGGGAATAACAAGCGTAACCCGCTTTTATCGCAGACCCCCTGGGGCTGGGCAATTGACCCGGTAGGGCTTCGCTATGTGCTGAATTTCTTCTGGGATCGCTGGCAAAAGCCTATCATGATCACCGAGAACGGTATTGGCTGCTTTGACGAGCTGGTTAACGAAACCGTAGAGGATGATTACCGTATCGCCTTCTTCAGGGATCATATCCGCTCTGTCGGTGAAGCCATTGCCGATGGCGTGGAAGTGCTGGGCTACTATATGTGGTCTCCGATCGACATCATCAGCTGCTCGTCAAACCAGATGTCAAAACGTTATGGCCTGGTTTACGTCAATCTTGACGATCTGGGGCGTGGTGACGGCAGGCGTTTCTGCAAGAAAAGCTACTACTGGTATCAGAAACTCATTGCGACCAACGGTAAATCAGTCGAGGAATAATGTACCAGGGCTGCACTGAGGACTTCACATTCTCTGACGCAGCCCTTCATTTATAACGATTATCAGGGCATGCAGATGCATAGACGCTGATGTTATCTTCAGCATTTTAAAGGAGTATAATTATCCGGGTTGACGTGTACGCTGTAACACCTGAAGGCTGGGTTGATGCTGTAGAGGGGCATCCTCATGCCCTATTTGAAGTGCGTAAAATGGTTAACCGCGTTGTTCAGCCTCTGATTGATGCCGGAGTGGACCAAATCGTTCTCGGATGTACACATTATCCCTTCCTCCGCTATCTCATTGAACAGATTGTTCCAGCAGAAGTGACAATACATGATCCCGCCCCTGCGGTTATCAGCCATGCGGCCTCAATGTTGAATAGCTGCAACTGGCCTGAAGAGCGCGGCCAGGAGAAATACCGCTTTTACACCACTGGTAATACAATCCGGATGAAGGAGTCACTTTACAGGCTGCTTGGAATCCATGCAGAAGTAAGTAGTCTTTCTACTTAATTATGTGATTATTTCTTCCAACAACTATTACGGAATAAGTATTCATATGGCGTTTGATTCTGAAGGCATTGGAAAGTTCTATAAGGGGCGGGCTTATGTCTGCCATCAGATCCATGTCATTTCCTTGTACCGAAAATTTCCTCAGAACGGGACTGTAATGTCTTCAATGCTTCCAGCATATCGTCACCATTCAGGGAACGCTGGGATTTCTTCTCTGTCGGTTTTCT
This sequence comes from Klebsiella sp. JB_Kp004, assembly GCF_040065795.1. Taxonomy (NCBI): domain Bacteria; kingdom Pseudomonadati; phylum Pseudomonadota; class Gammaproteobacteria; order Enterobacterales; family Enterobacteriaceae; genus Klebsiella; species Klebsiella sp. JB_Kp004. The sequence continues at coordinate 118,634 of NZ_JBEAKW010000008.1, forward strand.
GCGCCGCCGGGAAGGGCCATCTCCGGCAGGGAGAGCTTGCGAACGGTTATCGTCGCGTTTGCCCTGAACCAGCTTAATAAACTCAAGTGTCCGCCCGAGGCGCTTGTTGTCCACGATAGCGCCCTGGTCTATTTCCTGAAGGCGATCATAGGTGGAGTAGGGAAGAACAGCGCCATTAAGGCGGAGCTCTTTACGACCATCCGGGTAATGCCAGACCTCAATATATTTTCCGATAGCCCTGCGGCTTAACTCATTATCTTCAATCAGATAGAGCACTTTGTCATATTGCACTGTCAGGGATTTTGACACACGGCGCGGCTCCCTCCATGTGAAAAATGCTGCCAGGTCATCGTCAGTTTCAAGTGGTCGATGCACATCAAAGTCATGCCGGGGCGCTTTAGCAAAACGTCGGTTGTAATCGGCCATAAATTCATCGGCATAATCATTAGCTGAATCCATTGAAGAGATGCCCCTGAGCCTGAGCTCCTTTACGAGGCGATCCTGAAGCGTCAGATGGGCACGTTCCACACGGCCTTTGGCGGAGCTGGTATTGGCGCAGATAGTCTGGATGCTCAGTTCGTGCATCGCACGGCCAAACTGGGTGTAACCATCGCCGCCGGTGGCATTTTTATTGTTGATTCTGAAGACGCTGGCTTTGTCACTGTACAATGCCAGTGGTTTACCATGCTTTTCCAGATAGCCCCGGGTGGCCTCAAAATACGTGAAGGTCGATTCCGATTTCACGAAACGAAGCTGCATCAGGCGACTCGTCGCATCGTCGACGTAGACCAGTGCGGTACAGGCGGGCGCACGGTTCTCGAACCAGTGATGGTCGCAGCCATCAATCTGGATCAGTTCGCCGCAGCAGGCCCGGCGATAGCGTGGTTGCTGAATTTTCGGCGCACGTTGTTTGCGTGGGATCCAGAGACCGGCTTTGACCATGAGTGAACGGACGGTCTCTTTGGACAGGTGAACATCGTGCAGCTCTGCGAGTTTCTCGCACGCCAGCGTCGGCCCGAAGTCGGTATAGCGCTCGCGGATAATACTGAGTGCGTACCGGGCAAGACCATCAGGCAACTGGTTATTGCTGGGTTTTCCGCGACGGCGGTTAGCCATACCAAGCGGGCCTGATTCACGGTAACGCGACAGAAGGCGTCGGCACTGGCGATCGGAAATTCCCAGGCGCTGCGCGGCCATCTGCGTGGTCAGTCGCCGGTCGACAACGTCCTGAATGATTTTGAGTCGGTTAACTTCATCCAAAGTGAAAACGTCCGCTGCATGAGACGTTATCAGAATCCCTCCATGGTGAATCCACGTGTCACTTATCCAGGAGCAGACCTTACAACTCAGCCACTATAATCAAAGTGCGCATAATGTATATTATGTTAAATGACATGTAATGCCCAATAACTTCATATTTGACAGCGGCCTCTTAACAAATCAACACGGTACTTATTTATGACTGACATCCCTTTTCTTGCGTTATGTTCATAGTACATGTTCGCCCTATCATCAATATTTAAACTCCTACCTTAATGGACAATGCTTCCTGAAGATGAACTTTCAACGGACCAGAAACTGGCGGTTATGTATGTTTCCTACTTGCCTCCAGTTTCAGGGAAATTAAAGCTACACAGGCAGATTTTGTTTCACAGAACACCCAGTATCACTTTGACATGAAATTACGAAGGTAAAATCTCAATCGTGGCCGCTCTGGCGCGTGTCCCTGTCATTGCTGAAACATAGCTGCTACTGGAGTACTTTTTCTGGTAAGCCTGATCAATTTTACTTTCAAGCTCAGGGTCTGATGGTTTTGCGAACAGTACATCGAACTCTTGTCCAATAGCCAGTATCTTACCCGCCTGCTGGGACAATGCAGCCTGATACCATTTTGAACTGGTACCACTATAGGCTCGGACGAAAAGTCTGTTCTCCACCTTCACTTCCCAAATCCACGTCGGCGTACCGGTCGTATTCATATCGGGATGATACGGAGCGATTTTCAGGTCGTCGGCCGCATCTATTCTTGTTAATAATTCAGGGTTCCAGAACATAAACTTCTCCTCTTTCAAGAGCAGTGTCTGTCGTTTGTCGCACAGACACTGCATCTGAAAGCACCGGACGGTGCTATGGCTTACTTATTAAGATTTTTGTTAAAAAATGCAGTGATGTTATCGAACGGGATCTTATCCATACGATCATATAAATCGACATGTGTGGCATCTTTAACAATCAGAAGCTCTTTTGGTTGATTTGCCGCTTCATAAGCCGTTTTAGAGAAGTAAAGCGAATGCGCTTTTTCGCCATGGATGAACAGGATCGGACGCGGAGAAATTTCCTTGATATAGGTCATGAGCGGGAAATTCATGAAGGCCATCGGCGTTGTCACCGACCATGAATTGCCAGAGTTGACGGCTCGTGGATGATAACCGCGTTTAGTCATGTAATAGTCCGCATAGTCCACGAGGAACTGTGCTTCCCCGCCCTTCAGTTTATTATAGGCTGGCTGGTATGCAGGCTTGCCGTTTGCCGCATCTTCCCAGCGCTGAAGACTCATCTTCTCCAGCGCCTGCTCGCGTTGCTCCGGCGTTACGCTGTCATTGTAGCCTTTCGACATTACGCGGCTCATATCGTACATGGTGCTGGCAACGACCGCTTTTACGCGTTTATCTACGGCAACAGCGTTCAGGGCAATCCCCCCCATGCCGCAAATACCGATGACACCGATACGTTCACGATCCACATAAGGTTGCAGCCCAATAAAATCGACTGCGGCCATAAAGTCTTCGGTATTGATATCAGGGGAAGCAATATTGCGGGGTTCACCACTGCTTTCACCGGTATAAGATGGATCAAATGCCAGCGTCACGAATCCGCGCTCTGCCAAAGTCTGAGCATAGAGACCTGAGGCCTGTTCCTTTACCGCGCCAAACGGGCCGGAAATGACAAGCGCAGCAAGCTTCTTGTTCCCGCGATCTTTAGGAAGATACACATCTGCGGCCAGCGTAATACCGTAACGATTTTTAAAAGTGACTTTTTGATGATCCACTTTTTCGCTCCTTGGGAAAGTTTTATCCCACGTCTGAACCAGACGGACTGAAGAATCTGCTGTGCCTGGTGCCGGCTGGGCGACCGCAGCTTCTGTTGAAATCAGAGCCATCGCTCCGGCGAGGAGTGCGCCATTAAAAAAGCGCGTTGAAGATTTTAGCGTCATGATATTAAAACCTTTCATTGGATGTTGAGGGATAGTTTCAGACAGCATGCATGAGTATTTCAGATGCAACTCTCTTTTCCGGAACCGAATTCGATTCGGGTGCGGTTGTAGAAAGTAAACTCTTTCACGTATGTCTCCTCCGGATAACCTGTCTGGCAGTTAAAAATGGCTTTAACCTGAACGGTTTAAATTGGCTCGCTGTGAAAGCTGACTGACAGGTCACAGCTTCATTTCAGTGTTGTTATTTTGAGTGCCTTACATGAAAGTTGTTATTAAAATACTCTGCATTATTTGCCTGATCCTCTGAAACTGAATTTAAAGCGTATATTTCAATTTTCATCGCTGCTAAGTTGTTAACGTCAAAAGCCGCAATAAACGTGAGGTATTACAGAATGATTTCTGACAAGACGGTTGAAAAACTACTCGGCGTGCTTTCCCGTGAAATTGCTCAGCGCACTCCGGGCACCGGTGATTTCCCAACAGCGGTAGAAGGACTCGAATTGTTCCGCCGAAACGAACCCGCTCCTCCAGTGAGCTGCCTGGTCCCTCCCAGTATCGTTCTGGTGGCCGATGGCGCGAAGATCATGTGGGTTGGTGGTGATCCTTACGAATACAATGCGGATAAATTCCTGATCACCTCCCTTGACCTGCCAGCCAGCTCGGAGGTTTTACAGGCTTCGACATCCCGGCCCTGCGTCGGCATGGCCTATAAACTTGACCAGCGCGTGCTGATGGAATTAATTGCCCAGGGAAGCCTGCCGCCGGTCAAAAAACGAGACGCGGGAACGGGTGTCGGTATAGGAACGGTTACTGATGTTTTGCTGGAACCTTTCTGCCGTCTGCTTACTTTGCTTGACGAGCCTGAAGCCATTCCTGTCCTCGGGCCGCTGATTCAAAGAGAGATACATTACCGGCTTTTGATGAGCGATCAGTCCGATCATCTCAGACAGATTGCAGCAGTAGACGGCCATGGCTACCGTATCGGTAAAGCTATCGACTGGTTAAAAACCAATATTGCGTCATCCTTACGCGTAGAGGAACTGGCAAGTCGGGTGCAAATGAGCACGCCCTCTTTTCACCAACACTTCAGGCAGCTTGCGGGAATGAGCCCGCTCCGGTATCAGAAATGGCTACGCCTCAATGAAGCCAGGCGACTGATGCTGAATGAACATTATGATGTCACCACAGCAGCCTATGCTGTCGGTTACGAAAGCTTATCCCATTTCAGCCGGGAATATACGCGGATGTTCGGGGAATCACCCAAGAGGGATATTACTGTGCTGAGAAAGTCAGCTGGTAAGCTTCAATAAATTCTCCACAGCCACAAGTGAAATCGGTAGTGAATTATATTACTTCCGCCCGGAGTGGCCGCTTCGAAATAAAGCTAAGAGGCATTACGGTAGCGTAATATCGAGACAACTTCAGCAAGGGCGGGTGACAGTTGATGACGGCTGGAGTAATAAAGATGATAACCTTACAAAGCGGATTGGTGTTGTTATTGGTGGATTCGGTATTCTCATGCCGACGAACGACGTGTCCAAAAACTTCCCGACGGAACAGCTATGGCGTTGTTCATAAAACTCCTCCGGCACGTTTGCGTCGCTCTCGATCGTCGTTGGGATCAATAACCGAACGTACGTCGGCGACACGAGGACCGCACCAGGTCTTCCGGCGCGGTTAACAACATGTTTCGCTTCTGGTTGCCTATCTGCCAGATAATGCCGACTCACTCAATTTTAACCGTTCCCGGCAAACCGCACGCCGCACTTTCTCCGCCCTAAAATGTCCATGTCACTGCTGCTGTCAGTGCCGCCTCGTTACGTCGTAACACGATCGGGCTTTGATTGGCATGCTCCCCAAGCCAGGTATAGTCAGCGCTCAGGAGCGTGCCCCAGTGGGCATCAAACTGGTGACTCCAGGTCAGACTGTTGTCTATGCCATAAAATCCCCCCGGTGCTGAATAGCGGCTATAACCTGAGCGCTGGCTCTGCTGCGGATCCACCCCATACCAGGTATTCAGGTAACGGTTGTCGCCAAACAGGGCCGCCGTCTGAAAAGCGACCGTGTCCTGGTCAGTTTGTACAGGGAGCAACGTCAAGGATGCCTGGTAGCTTACCCCCTGGCTGTCCGTTAAAGGCAGCGTCGCTTTTCCTTCAACACTGAGCCACGAAAGCGCCTGCCAGCCAACGGCAAGGGCCGTATTCAGTGAGACGTCAATGTCTCCCATCCCTTTCAGATTATTTGCCCCTGCCCGCCAGCTGGCGTTTTTATCCCTCCTTCCCAGATCGTATCCCAGCGTATGTTCGACGTACCAGCCGCTGGCGTTCTGCAGGTCATACCCTACCCCTTTCTGCGTATCAATAAAGAAAGCGCCGTTACGACCCTGAAGCACCGGAACCACCTGCCATACCTGCTTGTCTGAACCTGAGTATCGCGGAGCGTAGCGTCCTCCCAGCCCGATAGTGAAAGAGCCGGAAGAGGCGTCATCATTTGCCTGTACACAGGATGTGATGGCCGTCAAAAGCGGTACGGTCATATACAGGGCTTTTTTTATCGCTATCATACTGTTCTCCTCACGGATGCTGGTTTCTCCTGAGGCAGGAGCTGCCACAAAATGTTGGCGCAGTATGATTTGGCAAAATCAATGAATCGTCGGGATAGTGTTAAGAATCGGTCAAGGTGAACGGATGTTGTCCAGAAGAGTGCTGATTATTGAAGATGACGCCGATGCGGCTGGCGTGCTCGAAGCCTACTTACGCCGTGAAAATTACGATGTCGTCATTACCGGAGATGGACTTTCCGGGCTGGATATGGCGCACCGGTGGAAACCCGATCTGATCCTGCTGGATGTGATGCTTCCGGGGCTTAACGGCACCGAAGTCCTGGCTGGCCTGCGTCGTAAAAATGATGTTCCGGTGATCATGGTCACCGCCATGGGAGATACTCCCGATCGTATTGGCGCTCTGCGCTATGGCGCTGATGATTATGTTGTTAAGCCTTACCATCCGGGAGAAGTTGTGGCCCGGGTGCAGGCGGTATTGCGTCGCAGCAATAAAACGGAAACAAAGGAAGAGATCCTTCGCTGGCAATCACTTGAAGTGGATGTTACGGCCATCGTGGCGAGCATTATCGACGGGGACACCACACCGCGGACGTTGGATCTGACCCCAACCGAATTTTCACTACTGACCACGCTTATGCGCTCTCCTTCACGACCTTTTTCCCGCCAGCATTTACTGGAGCACTGTTTGCCGGAAAGTGAAGCCCTGGAGCGTGTGGTGGATACCCATATTTATAACCTGCGTAAAAAACTCGAAGCGGCGGGTATTTCCGGCGTGCTGGTTAACGTTCGCGGCGTAGGCTACAGGTTCAGACAACCATGACAAAAACCCGCTATTCCTCCCTGTGGCGCTGGATTTGCGCACGTATATTAGCGCTGGCCATCGGAAGCGTAATTGTCATAGCGACCTGTATGTGGCTACGTTATGCGGTGCAGAATTACTGGATCATGAGCAGAATGCCGGCATCGGTCCGACAAGAGTTTCTTGCGCTCAGCCAGAACCCGCAGGCGGACCCGGCGCGCTTCCATCAAATCGTCGATACCTGGTGGGGGTTGAGTTATTCAACACCCTCCATCGCCTCGGCAGACTGGGTCACCGTGGCGTTACTGGTCCTGGTCATGATCCCTTTTATTGTGGTGATGGGGTTGAGATATGCCAGGCCACTGGCGCTGCAGTTCAGCCGGTTGCGTGATGCGGCAAAGGACGTCGCCGAAGGGCAATTTGGCCGCCAGGCAGAGCTCATCAGGAATGCGCCGGCTGAAATGGTCAGCTTTGCCAGTGACTTTAATACCATGACGGGGAAACTGGCCCGCTATGAAAAAGAGTTACGTACCTCTCATGTGGCCATGGCGCATGAGCTTCGCTCCCCACTGACTGCCGCTATCGGACGTTTGCAGGGCATGCTGGATGGCGTGTTTGATGCCAGCCCGGAACAACTGGCAATGGTAATGAAACAGCTTCAGCACCTGAATCGCCTGACCGATGAACTTCATCTGCTCTCACTGTCTGATGCCGGGAATCTGGTTCTGGAAAACGAACCCTTTCGTCTGGATGAGCTGCTTAAGGAACGGGCGACATGGATCATGCCCCAGGCTGATGCACATCGTTTTACCATCAGGCTTCATCATTCTCAGGCGTGTCCCTTCAAAGGCGATACGTTCCGTATGGGCCAGGTGTTTACTATCCTTATGGAAAATGCCCTCCGTTACGGGCGTGATGGCGGCCATCTTGATGTCACGCTGCACTACGCCAGCGGGCAATATTACCTCGAATTTCGCGATGACGGCCCGGGGGTATCCCCCCGGTTCCTGCCGGAAATGTTCAACCGTTTTAGCCGGGAGGAGCAGTCGCGTGCCCGCCACTCCGGCGGCAGCGGTCTCGGCTTATCCATCGCTAGCGCGATCTGTCAGGCTCATGGAGGCAGTATCAGCGCGTCGTTACCTGAAACCGGCGGACTCGCAGTCAGCATTTTGTTACCCTGGACGTCGTCTGAGATGGAAAATAGCCGCTCTTGATAATACCTTGACAAAACGTCGAATCTTTCTCGACTAAGCGCGCATTTAATAACGCCATAACCTTTATGGAGCGGCGTTATGTCAGATGAATTTTTACTCTCCCTCCGCCACAGTCTGCACCATTTGTACGACGTGGCGCGCACCCTTTCCTGGCTGCACTTTCTTCCCCTGACCCTTCTTTCGGTGGTGATTTTTCTGCTGCCCGGATGCGGGGACAACCAGGGTAATACGACTGATCCTGTGCGAACGGTGCGCTACGTTGTTGTTGGCTCAGCGCAAACCCTTCCCGCCCTGGAAAGAACCGGAGAGATCCATGCGCACGATGAAACGATTCTGAGCTTTCGTACCAGCGGCCGGATAGTGACGCGTAGCGTCGATATTGGCGATCGGGTCAATGCAGGGCAACTGCTGGCCACGCTTGAAAATACAACCAATCAGAATCAGCTCGATGGCGCACAGGCTGACTATGAAGGAGCCAAAGCCGCTGCTCAGGTTGCTGCACTTAACGTCAACCGAATGCAAAAGCTCATGCCTACTGGCGCGATTGCCCGCACGCAGCTCGATACCGCCCGCGCAGATTGGCTTGTCGCCCGCGCGCGTTTAAAAAACAGCGAGTCCGCGTTGCGTAATGCCCGCGAAAGCCTTGGCTGGACGCGTCTGATGGCGCCGCAAAGCGGCGTGATCACCGAAGTCAGCGCCTCTGCGGGTCAGGTGGTCAGTGGTGGTCAGTCGGTGTTGACGCTGGCGACCGGTGAAGCCCGCGATGTGGTGTTTGATATCGCTAAACCCGAGGCGATCCCGCCACAGGAGCATGCTGGCTTGCGAGTTTCTCTCCTCAGCGACCCGTCGGTGCAAGCGTCCGCCGCGGTAAGAGATATTAGCCCGCAGGCCAATCCTCAGACCCGCACGTGGCGCGTCAGGGCTACCCTACAAAACCCACCGCTGGCGATGGCGCTGGGCGCCAGCGTTACCGTCACGTTACCCGCAACCGGCCCGCATGGATACGCCCTTCCCGCTTCAGCGCTGAGCCGCGTCGGCGACAAACCGGCGGTTTATGTGATTAATCCGCAGTCGCAGGCACAGCTTCGCGTGGTGGTGCCAGTATACTATACCGCCACCGCGGTTATTATCTCCGGCGGCCTTGAACCAGGCGACCGGGTGATTACCGCCGGCGTGAGTAAATTACGCTCCGGCGAGCCGGTGATTGCCGGGGAGCGCGAATCATGAAACCCGTATTGAATGAGAAATTTAACCTGTCCGCCTGGGCGCTAAATAATCAACAGATGGTCAGTTTCTTCATGCTGCTGATCATGGCTATGGGCGCGTTCTGTTATGAGAAGCTGCCACGTAACGAAGATCCGGCGTTTACGATTAAAACGGCCGTTGTTTCTGCGCAATGGCCCGGGGCATCCGTGACGGATACCACCCGACTGCTGACCGATACGCTGGAAAAAAAGCTGCAGGAAACCCCCTGGCTTGATTATCTCGAAAGTGAAACCCGAGCCGGAAGATCCGTTATTTATGTCAATCTCCGTGACGATACCCCGCCGGAAAAGGTGCCGGATATCTGGTATCAGGTACGTAAGAAAATGCAGGACATTGCCCCATCGTTGCCAGAAGGCGTTCAGGGCCCCGCCGTCGACGACGAATTTGATGACACGTTCGGTACGATTTATGGATTTATACCTGAGGGCTATACCCTGCGGGAGGTCCGGGACCGTGTTGAGACCATTCGCCGGGAACTCATGTCGTTACCGGATATCGGAAAAACCAGCCTGCTGGGTGAGCAGCAGGAACAGATAGTTCTCTCTTTTTCCCCGGCGCGTCTGGCAGGTATGGGGTTGAACATCCAGCAGGTAGCGGATGCCCTCAGAGCACAAAATGCGATTGTCCCGGCAGGTATGATCCGCACCGGACAGGAAAATATGGCGATAAAGGTCAGCGGGGAACTGACTTCTGAAGCGAGCTTACGTGCCGTCACGCTGCGTATTAACGATCGTTACCTTCCTCTGACGGATATTGCCACCGTTAGCCGGGAAAACGCCGAGCCTCCCCAGCCGGTTTACCGGGTCAACGGCAAACCCGCCATCGGGCTGGCTATCTCGATGGCGCCGACGGGTAATATGCTGCGTTTCGGCGCCGCGCTGAATGCCAAAATGCATGCCATCAGCGTCACGCTGCCGCACGGTATTGAGATGGTCAAGGTTGCCGATCAATCAGCGGTGGTCAGCGATGCCGTAAGCGGGTTTATCCGGGTGCTTATCGAAGCCGTGGCGATCGTCCTGGCCGTTTCGTTTGTCTCGCTGGGTTTACGAGCTGGGCTGGTCGTGGCTGCGGCCATCCCACTGGTTCTGGCCATGACCTTTACGGGAATGATGCTGGCAGGAATAGGTCTGCAACGTATTTCTCTCGGCGCATTGATTATCGCGCTGGGTCTGCTCGTCGATGACGCCATGATCACCGTGGAAACCATGGTCTCTGGTCTGGAAGCCGGGGATTCCCGCCGGCAGGCGGCTACCCGGGCTTTTAAAACGACCGCATTTCCGATGCTGACGGGCACCCTTGTGATGATTGCCGGGTTTATTCCCGTGGGATTTGCTGCGTCCAGCGCCGGTCAATATTGCTTTTCCCTGTTTGCCGTGGTGCTCATCGCCCTGCTGTGCTCATGGGTTGTCGCGATCCTGTTTTCACCGTTAACCGGGACGTGGCTGTTATCTGACAACATCAGACAGAAGTCGAAAGGTCCTGGACGGATGGCCCGCGGATACCAGTGGCTACTGCGCAAGGCGTTACGTTACCGCTTCGCCACCGTGTGTATTGCTCTCATTGCGCTTGGTCTGTCCGTTTACGGAACAACCTTTATGCAGGGGGAGTTTTTCCCCACCTCCGACAGGCCTGAATTGCTGGTCAGCCTGACGCTACCGGCCAATGCCTCGCAGTCGGAAACGCAAAATAGGGCTGAACAGCTGGAGAAGGCCCTGGCAGGCAACCGCAACGTTGAGCGATTTTCGACATACGTTGGGTCGGGAGCGATCCGTTTTTACCTGCCTATGGATGTGCTTCTGGCAAATGAAAATATCGCCCAGATGGTGGTGGTGGCTAAAGATCTTAAAGCGCGGGATCGTCTTCATCGACAGTTAAACAGGATACTGGCTACGCGCTTTAGCGACATCATCACTCGCGTATCGCCCCTGGAACTTGGGCCCCCCGTCGGCTGGCCAGTCAAATACCGGGTGAGTGGGCCAGATTATCTGAAGGTCAGGTCGATCGCGAACCGCCTGAGCGAAGTCATTGGCCGGTCACCCTCCTCCCGCGAGGTTAATCAGACGGCAGGCGAACCGGAGAGAGTCATTACCCTCAAGGTCAATCAGACCGCCGCCCGGGCTGCGGGCGTGTCGTCAGAAAGTCTGGCCCGGATGCTCAATACCGTCTGGTCCGGCAGTATAGTCACGTCGGTTCGCGATAATGACCGTCTTGTCGATGTGGTGCTCCGGGCCAGGGACAATGAGCGTCTTAACCTCGCCACCTTCTTTTCGCTGACTATTCAGGGGAATGACGGTAAACAAATCCCCCTCAGCGCCTTTGCCACGCCAGTCTGGGGCGTGGATGATCCGGTTATCTGGCGTCGACAGCGTTTGCCTTTCATCACCGTGCAAACTGACCTCGCCCCGGGACTTCGCGCCGAAGCAGTATCCGCAGCGTTGCGACCAGCGGTAGACAGGTTGCGCGCGGAACTGCCTGAAGGCTACAGCATTGAAGAAGGGGGCGCGGTTGCTGAATCTGAAAAAGGTAATAGTTCGGTCTATGCGGTTCTACCGGTGACACTGGTCATCATGCTCTTGCTGTTGATGCTCCAGTTGCGCAACTATTCCCGTATTGTGTTGGCTATACTGATGGCCCCGTTTGGTTTACCGGGTATCGTGCTGGCTATGTTACCTGGCGGAACACCAATGGGATTTGTCGCTCTGCTTGGCGTGATTGCGCTCGCTGGCATGATCATTCGTAACGCCGTCATACTGATTAGCGAGGTGGACAGCAATCTTACTCAGGGGATGGCAAGCGATGCCGCCATTATTGCGGCCGCAGAGCATCGTGCGCGCCCCATCTGCCTGACTGCCTGTGCAGCCATTCTGGGAATGATCCCCATTTCTCATCAGGTATTCTGGGGACCGATGGCCTATGCGATTATCGGGGGACTACTGGTTGCCACGCTGGTTACACTGACCGTTTTACCTGCATCGTTTAGCCTGTTGCTACAGCTGAGAATGACTTCCTCCGGCGAGATTCATGAAAAATGAGTGGCGTGCCGTCGTATCCTCGTCTCAGGGTTCTGCCAGGTTATTCGCTGCAAGATAAAGAACTTGCTCACCTGCTGCTGCAACGCTTGGGTAACAGGAAACCTAATAAAAAGTAAACCTTCCCTGACTATGATTATTTATACTCAGAAAACAGGTCATTAAGAAAGGAAGCCACGCGTTGAAATGGGTAACCTGGTTAAAACGTATCGTGTTGTCCCTGCTGCTGTTGATTGTTGGCGCTCTGGGACTACGCGTTTATGACATTCAGCGCGGGCCCGAACTGCAGCCCTGGCATACCTGGGTTCCGCATGAAATGGGCGCGGATGAAATCGACAATGCTGACTGGAACGATTACCTCAACAAAGAGAATGCGCTCTTCGGTGAGGTAAAACGCCAGGTTTCCGATAAGCTGGACGCTGAACAGCAAACCGAACTGAATCGTTACTACAGTCACAGCCCCATCTATCCGGACTCGTTTCCCACCAACTGGAATCGGTCATATATCATGATGCCGGATGGTAAACCGCAAGGCGCTGTGGTGTTGCTGCATGGCCTGACGGATACACCCTACAGTCTGCGGCATATCGCCGAAAATTACCGGCAACAGGGTTATGTCGCCATCGGTATCAGATTACCGGGCCACGGGACGGTACCCGCCGGGCTGACCGACGTGGACTGGCAGGACTGGCTGGCCGCCACGCGCCTGGCGGTGAGAGAAGCGAAACGACTGACGGGGCATGATGCGCCCCTGCATATCGTCGGATTTTCCAACGGCGGCGCGCTGGCAATGAAGTATTCGCTGGACGCGCTGGATAATGCCGAACTGGCAAAACCCCAGCGGGTGATCCTGATTTCTCCAATGATCGGTATTACCCGCTTCGCGCGCTTTTCCGGCCTCGCGGGCTGGCCCGCGTTTCTTCCCGCCTTCTCGAAAGCCGCATGGTTAAACATCATGCCTGAGTTTAATCCGTTCAAATATAACTCCTTCCCGACGAATGCCGCCCGTCAGTCGTTTCTGCTGACCAAAGCGCTGCAAAAGCAGATAGTGACGGATTCGAGAAATCATAGGCTTAACAGCTTACCGCCGGTATTGACCTTTCAGTCCGTTGTGGATTCAACGGTCAGTACGCGGGCGATCGTGACAGCGCTGTATAACCGCTTACCGGATAATGGCAGTGAAATTGTCTTGTTCGATTTAAATCATGCGGTCAGGTTTAATTCATTATTACGCCGGACGTCTTACACCGCGCTGGCGCGGTTGCTGCCCGCGGCGCCGCGGGCTTATCAAACCACGATCATCACTAACGCCAATTCCGCCAGTACAGAGATGGAAATTCGCACCACCCGCGCCGGGAAAACAGACACCACGGTGGAAAAGCTGCAGGGAATGCACTATTTACCGGACGTCTACTCTCTTTCGCATGTCGCGCTCCCCTTCCCCTTGAGCGATTCGCTGTACGGGCGCTATCCCCATCCGCTGAATCAATACGGGATCAGCCTTGGCACGTTTGCAGCTCGCGGTGAGCGTTCTGTGCTGGTTGTGGGTCTGGACTCGCTGATGCGCCAGTCTTCCAATCCGTTCTTTCCCTATATGATCAAGCGCATTGACGAAGGGATCGACACTCGCCCGGCTCTCTCCGGAAAATAACTCCCCTGTGGATAAGTGGCCGCCGAGGCCACTTTTTCCTGAGGGCGCTACACTATGCTTTCGCCGACGTCGACAGCCACTGATATATCGAGGACAGGTCCTGCCCGGCAAATCCCGCATCCGCCGCCTGCTGCCACAGTTCGGCGATGTTATCCAGTCTCGGCATGGTGTGCGGCTCGGACAGGGACAAGGCCAGCCGGGCATCTTTCAGCGCATGCGCCAGCTGCATCTGCGGCGCGAATTGCTCATTGGCGATGGCGTCCAGTTTGACTTTGACATACGGCGCTGCCAGCGGGCCGCCCTCCAGGGCGCTCCACAGCTGGTCGGGGGTAAAGCCCAGCGTCTTCGCCAGCTGTGCGCTTTCCGCGATGCCCTGCATCATCGCAATCAGCCAGGCATTGAGGACCAGCTTCATTTTCTGACTGTTGCCCGCCTCGCCAAACCACTGCGTCCCACGTGAGATAGCGGCAAATACCTGTTCCGCCGCGCCACACTTTTCACGATCTCCGCTGGCGAGCACCAGGATCTGCGCCTTCTCCGCCGGGGCTTTGGTCCCTGAAACTGGGGCATCGACGAAGGTCATCGCCGGCTGACGCTCCCGCAACAAAGCGATAGCCTCCTGGGTCTCCGCCAGGCCGATGGTGCCCATCTGGCAATAGATCGCCTGCGGCTGACAGGCAGGCGCTATTTGCGCCAGTACCTGCAGGGTAGCCTGACCATCGGCGAGCATACTGATGATCACCTCGGCATCGGCCACCGCCTGCTGCGGCGTGGCGTGCAGGGATAATCCCTGCGCCTGTAAATCCTCGCCGCGCGCTGGCGAACGGTTCCAGCCCGCGACGGTAAAGCCCTTCTTCAGCAGATTGCTGGCAAAAGCGTGTCCCATGGCGCCGAGTCCCAGCACCGCGACTTTTGGTAATGTACTCATCTTGTCTGTCCTGATTCGGGTGTTAATAAATGGCGGACGTCTACTATCGCATCTCTGGCACGGATGTCAGTAGCAATAACCGCCATATAAAGTGACACTGTCACTACATGATAGCCATGTTTATCGCGGCTCAGGGCTGGCGGAGCCACTCCAGCAAGCGGCGCATCGCTGGCGACAGGCGTTCGTCATCCTGATAGCACAGGCACAGCCGACGCAGCGCCCAGCGATCCTGCAATGTGATAACGGCGAACCGGTAGCGCGGCTGGTAGCGTTCGGCAATAACGCGCGGCAGGATCGCCCCGCCGGCGCCGTGAGCCACCATCTCGCAAAGCCCTTCAAAATGGCTCATCCTGATGCGGACGTTCAGCGCCTGGCCGAGTCCGGCGGCCTGCTCTTCGATATGCTGCTGCAGCGCGCTGGTCTGATAGAGCGCGACCAGCGGCTCATGGATGATCGTTGCGAAAGCCACCTCGGCGGCGTCACTCAAGGCATGGGCCGGCGGCACGATCAGCACCAGGGGATCCTCCGCGACGGGCTCCAGGCGCAACGGCCCGGGGTCGACCGCATCGGACACCACCCCGGCCTGCGCCACGCCAGCCAGAATGCTGCTGACAATATCCGCGCTGGTGCGCTCTTCGGTGTCGATCTGTATCCCGGGATGCGCGGCCATCCACGCGGCGAGCTTGCCCGGCAGAAAAGCCGACATCGCCGAGGTATTGGCAAACAGGCGCAGCGTGCCCTGCTGACCGCGGGCGAAGGCGTGCATCGCCTGGCGCAGACGCCGCTGCTGCTCTAACAACGGACGAGCATGGCGCGCCAGCACCTCCCCGGCCTCGGTCGTTGTCACCCCCCGGGCATGACGGTGCAGCAGCGGCACACCGACCTCCGCCTCCATTTTGCGCAGCCTTTCGCTGGCGGAGGCCAGCGCCAGATGGGCCGCCGCCGCCCCGCCGGTAATGCTGCCGCTATCCACGATGGCGATAAACAGTCGCAGATCGGCGAGATCCAGTCGCATAACGCCCTCCTTTCCCTTCGGTTTTACCGTAGCCTGCGGGCAACATACCGCATTGTCCACCCGGCGACCAGTTGTTTCAATGGCCTTCTCTGAGCCGATAAGTGAGCCATGATGTTTGATCTTCACACTCTCTGTTTACTGCTGATCTTTATCGCCGCCGGGCTGGTCAAAGGGGTGACCGGCATGGGACTGCCCACCGTGGCGATGGGCCTGCTTGGACTGCTGATGCCGCCACCGGCCGCGGCGGCCCTGCTGGTGCTCCCCTCGCTGTTAACCAATCTCTGGCAGCTGCTGGCAGGCCCCGCGCTGGCGCAGATTGTGCGTCGCCTCTGGTTAATGATGACCGGGATGATTATCGGCACGCTGGCGGGGTCGTCACTGCTCATCCACCTGAACCCGCGGTGGTCGGCGCTGGCGCTGGGCGCCGTGCTGATAGCTTATGCCGGATACGCGCTCCGTGGTCCGGCGGTGCAGGTTTCCGCCCGCGTGGAAAAGCGCCTGTCGCCGCTGATGGGCGGACTGACCGGACTGATCACCGGGGCGACCGGGGTATTCGTTATTCCGGCGGTGCCCTGGCTGCAGGCGCTGGGCTTTCGTCGCGACGAGCTGGTCCAGGCCCTGGGACTGTCGTTCACCCTCTCCACTCTGGCGATGGCGGCCGGCCTCTCCCTGCACGCTGGCTGGCGCGCAGAGTCGCTGCTGCTGTCGGCGCTGGCGCTGTTGCCCGCGCTGCTCGGTATGTGGCTGGGACAGCGGATCCGCTCGCGTCTCAGCCCGCAGCGCTTTCGTCAGGGCTTTCTGTTGTTCCTGCTGGCGCTGGGGCTGGAGCTTGTCCTCCGGGGGCTGCTGGGGGGATCGGCCTAGCGGCGGGTAATGTGCTTCACATTGTATTTACTGGTGTTCTGGTAGATCTCTGAGAAATCAACGATCGCCCGGTTCTGGGCGTAGCTGACAGACTGCACCCGTAGCAGGAGGCTGTTAGGCGCCACCTGCAGCAGCTCCGCCTGCTCGCGGGTCGCCAGCACCGGCGTATAGCTGCGGTGGCTCTCGATAATGGTGATATGGCACTCTTTTTTGAAATAGTTGAACTTAGACTGCTCAAGGTTACCCACGCTGAGCCACGGAAAAGCGGCGTACGGAATGTAGCTGTTCTCCACCAGGATCGGGACCTCATCAATCAGGCGCAGCCGCCTGACGTAGTAGACTTTCTCTCCCGGCTGGATCTTTAACTGCTGGGCAATGGCCGGTGGGGCGTCAAGCAAGGTGAACTCAATGACCTTATTACGGTAGTTGGTGACCCCCACCACCTGCATCTGGTAGTTAAACCCCTCCAGCTCGCCGCCATGATAGTTACTCTTACGCACAATGCAGGTTCCGCTGCCGTGCCGCCGGGCGATCAGCTTTTCCTCCTCCAGTAGCGCCAGCGCTTTGCGCAGCGTCATCACCGAGACCTGCAACTCCGCAGCCAGCGCTTTTTCGCTGGGCAGCATATCCCCGACGGCGTAGTCGTCGCTGTTGATACGGGCCTTTAGTTCGGTGGCAATCTTTTTATAAATCACTTTTAGATGTCTCGGTGAGATGGAGGGCGTAGAAAGAAACCACAAATAACGCATTGTGTTTATAGATAAAATTTAACTTTTATGCGAAAAATCAGACGTTAACTCATCTATAAAAATGGCTATATTTATATATCTCTCCTGCAACAATATATATGACTTTCGTCACAGATGGCCATTTTCCTGCTCGGGATCCCGGTGGTCTGCTCCTAGTCTGATAAGCCTATTGATCAGGTGATGACAGCAGGCTATGAAGACGAGAGGACAACCATGATTGGCGTGAAAAAGCTTCAGGACTTTTCCAAGGCGATGATCGGGCCGGTGCTGTATCTGCCGGCTATCGGCCTGTTGATCGCCCTGTTCAGCATGACCACCAACCGGCTGTGGGTGGAGGAAAGCAGCGGGATCTATCTGTTAGGGAAATTCGTCTCCAGCATGCTCTGGGCGCTGATGAACAATCTCGGGTTTCTGTTCTGCCTCGGGCTGGCAAGCGGTCTGGCGAAAACCCGCAAAGCCGAAGCCGCTTTCGTGGCGGCAATGACCTGGCTGGTCTATTTGGCGGCGAACAACAGCTGGCTGACCCTGACCCATCGCCTGGCGACCGGGGCCACCAACGCGCAACTGTATGGCAGCGGACAAACCTATATCTTCGGTTTTCAGGTCATCGATATGGGCGTGTTCCTCGGTATTATCCTTGGCTGCGCTGTCGCCTTTGTTCACAATCGCGTGGTCGGCATCGAATTTCGCGGCGCGCTGTCGATCTACGGCAACAGCAAGCTGGTGCTGATCGTGATGCTGCCGCTGGTGGGCCTGTTTGCTATCGCCACCGTCTATCTCTGGCCGGTGGTGGAGCTGGGCATCTCGGCGCTGACCGGCTTTATGAAATCGTTTGGCGCCATCGGGGTCTTCCTGTACGGCTTTCTCAACCGGTTCCTGATCCCCACCGGGCTGCATCATCTGATCTGGTCGCCGTTCGTCTTTACCTCTATCGGCGGTCAGCTGCTGATTGATGGCCAGACCGTCATTGGCGCCAAGCCTATTTTCCTCGCTGAAATCGCCCGTCATCCCGTTGACGCGCTCAGTGATTCCGCCCGCTTTTTAACCTATGGGATGGTGAAGATTTTTGGCACCGCCGGTATGGCGCTCGCCTTCTACCGCACGGCGAAACCGGAGAATAAACAGCGACTCAAAGTCACGCTGATCCCCTTAATTGTCACCTCAGTGCTGGTGGGGATCACCGAACCGTTTGAGTTTCTCTTTATCTTCACCGCCCCGCTGCTGTGGCTTATCTACTCCCTGCTGGACGGTTTCTTCCAGATGCTGGCCTGGCTGCTTCACGTGCGGGTCTGCGCCACAAACGGTCTTATCGATTTTGTCGTCTATAACCTGCCCGCCGGCGCCAGCGTGACGCGCTGGCCGGTATTTGTCCTGCTCGGCCTGCTGGAAACCGCCACCATGTACCTGGTCGGCACCTTCTGCATTACCCGCCTGCGAATGCTTACCCCGGGGCGCGAAGCCGCTGCCGATGCGGCGTCTTCCCCACAGACGGATCAGGCGCATGGCGATTCAGACAAAGGCGCGCTGGTGATTGCGGGGCTGGGCGGTAAAGAGAATGTTTGTACGGTGGAAAACTGTTTTACCCGTCTGCGGATCGATGTGCGCGACCCTGCTCTCATCAAGCAGACGCTGTTGAAAGAGAGCGGCGGGAGCAGCGTGCTGATTAAAGGCAATCATGTCCAGGTGATCTATGGCCTGGGAGTTAACAAAATTCGAACGGCGGTCAACGCCAGTCTGGGTGTAACTGAATAACGAGGTGGTAAATGAAAGATAACTTTGTGGTCACGATTGCCGGCGGCGGGAGTACCTATACGCCAGGGATTGTCATGATGCTGCTGGAAAATATGGCGCGCTTTCCCCTGCGGGAGATCCGTCTGTACGATAACCATCACGAGCGTCAGAAGACCATCGGCGACGCCTGCGCCATTCTGGTGGCTGAACGCTTCCCGCAGGTGAAGTTCAGCTATACCACCGATCCGCAGGCGGCCTTCACCGACGTTGATTTTGTGATGGCGCATATTCGCGTTGGCCTGTATGAGATGCGGGAAAAGGATGAAAAGATCCCACTGAAATATGGCGTGCCGGGCCAGGAAACCTGTGGGCCGGGGGGGATCGCCTACGGTATGCGCTCGATTGCCGGCGTACTGGAGCTGGTCGATTATATGCAGCAGTACGCCCCGGGGGCGTGGATGCTCAACTACTCCAACCCGGCGGCCATCGTCGCGGAAGCGACCCGTCGCCTGCGTCCCGACGCGCGCATTATCAACATCTGCGATATGCCGGTGGCCATTGAGGGGCTGTTTGCCGACATCCTCGGTCTGCCGTCCCGCAAGGCACTGAACGTCCGCTACTACGGCCTGAATCATTTTGGCTGGTGGACCAGCATCACCGATAAAGCCGGTAACGATCTGATGCCGGCGCTGAAGCGTCACGTGGCGGAGCAGGGTTACAGTAGCCCAAAAGAGGATTTTCAGCATAAGGCGCCGAGCTGGATCGAGACCTTTAAAAAGGTGAAGGATGTGTTTGCCCTTGATCCCCTGACCCTGCCTAACACTTACCTGAAATACTACCTCTACCCTGACTACGAGGTGGCGCACTCTGACCCGGACTTTACGCGGGCCAACGAGGTGATGGCCGGGCGTGAAAAAGAGGTCTTCGATATGGCCCGGGAGATCACCCGTCGCGGCACCGCGGAAGGCGCACATTTCCATGCCGGGGCCCATGCCACCTTCATCGTCGACCTCGCCTGCGCCATCGCCTTTAACACCCAGGAGCGGATGCTGTTGATCGTGGAAAACAACGGGGCGATCGCCAACTTTGACGAGACGGCGATGGTGGAAGTCCCCTGCCTGGTGGGCGTCAACGGCCCGGAACCGCTGGCGATGGGAAAAATCCCTTCGTTCCAGAAAGGACTGATGGAGCAGCAGGTGGCGGTAGAGAAGCTGGTCGTTGACGCCTGGATTGAGAAAAGCTACCAGAAACTGTGGCAGGCCATCACCCTGTCAAAAACGGTGCCCAGCGCCGCGGTGGCGAAAGCGATTCTCGATGAGCTGATCGTCGCCAACGAAGGTTACTGGCCCGCGCTGCACTGATTTTTTGCCGCAACCCTGCCGGGAGACCTTCTCTCCGCAGGGTTATCAGCGCAATGCCTGCCCCATAACCTCCCTCCGCACAGACGCGTCGATGGCCTGCGCTCCCCCCTCCAGACCGACGACCCAGAGTCGCCAGCCACGCTTTTCCCTGATCGGAGTAATGAAATATAAATTCTATTCTTCGATATTATGGCGTAAAAATGTGATCTGCGTTGTATTCTTTGAGTTACATTAACCCACTGAAAACAACATAATTATTACTCAATCGCAAAATCAACCCCCTTTTCATGGGGATATCGCGCTGCATGCCATTGTGATTGGCTTCATGTATTTACCTTCCTGCAACACTGATTTGAAATTAAATTTTCATAATGTGATCTTGTAGCATGCTCGTTCCATTTCTTTGTGCCATATTCTTATCACAGTAAATCGCCGGAACGACAGCAACATGCCACACCAGGGCGCTGTCCTGCCGACGCACTGAAGACCGCTAACCCCGAAAAGGAGAACGGATATCGACAACATCCATATCACCACCAAGCCGTAAACCTCTTTGACCGCCATTGCTTAGCGTACCCTGCCATGTGCTGAGCAATTACACAAAGAAGAAAATCATTTAATTCAGTTAGATACGACAACACAGGCGTGATAAATCCTGACTGGGGAGATGTATTTTTATCTTGTGTCGTTCAACAAAATAAAGGGACTACCATGTCATTTATAACAAACCTGAACCAGCAACAGAGAAAACGACTTCATCAGATCACCTTAGTGGCCACCTTCGGCGGCCTGCTTTTCGGTTACGACACTGGCGTTATCAACGGCGCCTTTTCCTCACTGAAGCAGTACATGGCGCTGACCCCGACCACCGAAGGGCTGGTGATGAGCGTCCTGCTGGTCGGCGCCGCGCTGGGCAGCGTGTTTGGCGGCAAGTTTGCCGACTACTTCGGCCGGCGCAAATACTTACTCTTCCTCTCCTTTATCTTTCTCATCGGCGCCCTGCTTTCCGCTGCGGCTCCCGATATCACCACCCTGCTGATTGCCCGCGCCCTGCTGGGGTACGCCGTCGGCGGCGCCTCGGTTACCGCTCCGACCTTTATTTCTGAAGTGGCGCCCACCGAGATGCGCGGCAAGTTGACCGGCCTGAATGAAGTCGCCATCGTTATCGGCCAGCTGGCGGCGTTTGCCATTAACGCGATCATTGGCATCATCTGGGGCCATCTGCCGGACGTCTGGCGCTATATGCTGTTAGTGCAGGCGATCCCCGCTATCTGCCTGTTTGTTGGTATGTGGCGCGCGCCGGAAAGTCCGCGCTGGCTGATCAGCAAAAACCGCCACGAAGAAGCGCTGCATATTCTCCAACAGATCCGCCCGGCGGAACGCGCACAGAAAGAGTATGACGACATCTCCACCCTGATCAAAATTGAAGCCGGCAATAAGTACAGCACTCAGAACACCTTCACCACTATCCTCAAAACGCCATGGATCCTCAAAATTTTGCTGGTGGGCATTACCTGGGCCGCACTGCAGCAAACCACCGGGGTGAACGTCATTATGTATTACGGTACGGAAATCCTGAGTACCGCCGGCTTCTCAGAGCGTACCTCGCTGATCTGTAACGTGCTGAACGGTGTCTTCTCCGTCGGCGGTATGCTGGTTGGCGTGCTGTTCCTTGTCGACCGCTTCAAACGTAAGACGATCATCATCTACGGCTTCGCCATTATGGCCACGCTGCATCTGATTATCGCCGCAGTCGACTACACCCTGGTGGGCGATCTGAAAGCCACCGCTATCTGGCTGCTGGGCGCGCTGTTCGTCGGCGTGATGCAGGGCTCGATGGGCTTTATCACCTGGGTGGTATTAGCCGAGCTGTTCCCGCTGAAATTCCGCGGACTGTCGATGGGGATCTCGGTATTTTTCATGTGGATCATGAACGCGGTAGTCAGCTACCTGTTCCCGCTGCTGCAGGCGAAACTGGGCCTGGGGCCGGTCTTCTTCATCTTCGCGGCCATCAACTATTTGGCGATTCTGTTCGTGGTGTTCGCCCTGCCGGAGACCTCCAATAAATCGCTGGAGCAGTTAGAAGCAGAGCTGTCAGCGAATCATGAGGATAAAAAATCCACTCGTCTCACCAGGGAGGTTGGCTATGATCGATAACATCACGCTGGATAATCTGCACATCGGCTGCAAGGCCAGTAATAAAGCGGAAGTCATCGCCATGATTGGCGAGGAGTGTAAAGCCAAAGGCTATGTCAATCAGGAGTGCGTTCACTTTCTGCTGGAGCGTGAACATCAGGTTTCCACTTTTTTGGGCAATGGCATCACCCTGCCGCATCTGCCGAAATCAGCGACGGATATCATCCTTAAAACCGGGATTGAGATCTTTCAGTTTCCTGATGGCGTTATCTGGGATCGCGGCAACGTGATGTTTATTGCCATTGGCGTGATTGCGAAAGAGAAAGAGCATATTGACGTGCTCAAAGAAATTGCCTCGATATTCAGCGATGAGCTGATCGCGAATGCGCTGTCATTAATCTCTGACAAAAATGACTTCCTGAAGATCCTCCAGCATAACGCACTGCCCCATTAAGTGCGCCACCGGCCGGGGCGCTGCCCCCGGCCCCTCCATTTATTGGTCTGATTCCGCCACCAGCCTCAGCGGCATGCCACCTGCTACTGCGCGCATAAAAAGAAATGAGAACCATTATCAATGAAGCTATGCTAACGTGTCAGCCCAGGCAAAACGCCAGATGACAGAGAACAGGAGGACAGACGAGGTGAAGCAGGATTCAGGGATCATCACAGCGCGGCAGACGCACGGATTGCTGACGCTGGCGATAGGCGCGCTATTTTACAGCAGCGGCAGTTTCGCCCGGCCGGATCTGCAGCCGCTGGGACCGAATATTGCGGATAAAGGGTCAGCTTTCTATCATTTTACCCAGCGCCAGTACGACTCTGCCGATGGCGAACGCCATTACCGGGTGTGGACCGCGGTGCCGGATAAAGCGCCGCCGGCCGCCGGTTACCCGGTGCTGTATATGCTGGACGGCAATGCGGTGATGGATAAACTCAACGACGCGTTTCTGCAACAGCTCTCCGCCGGTTCCCCACCGGTCATCGTCGCTATTGGTTACCAGACGGCGCTGCCCTTCGATACCGCCGCCCGGGCCTGGGATTACACTCCGCCGCTGAAGACGCAAGAACCTCGCGCCGGGAAAACCGCGCTGCCGCCGCGAAAAACCGGGGGTAATGATCTGTTTCGTCAGCTGCTGAGCGAAACGATGGTTCCGCAAACAGAAGCTAACCTGAAAATCGATCCTCGCCAGCGCGCTATCTGGGGCCACTCTTACGGCGGACTGTTTGTACTCGACGCGTGGCGAAACCACTCCCTTTTCAGGATCTACTATTCTGCCAGCCCGTCGCTTGGCCAGGCGCAGACGTCTCCCCTGAAGGACACCCAGACCCTTGATGCCACCGCGTTTATCGGGACGTCACTGTATCTGCTGGAAGGCGACGGAAAAGCCGCTGGCGAGCCCTCCGGGCATGAAGCCTCCCTGGGCGTACTGCGTCAGACCCAGCAGCAGCTGGCCAGCAACGGTCTGACGGTGCAATTCTGGCGCTACCCTGGCCTGACGCACGGTCAGATGTTCGAGGTCTCCCTGCGCGCGGCACTGCTGCACCTTTCCGGGCAGCCTACGTTAGCGCATCAGTAACGATCCCGCGCCCACCAGCCAACGGCGGGTGCGTTAATTCTGCCGTGGCAGATGTTTAACATCGACCGGCTCGCCGAACAGAAAGCCCTGCATTTCGTCGCATCCCTCTTCTTCGAGGATCTGCCGTTGCCCCTCGGTTTCTACCCCTTCGGCGATAAGCGGGGTATTGATTGAGTTGCCCAGCGAGATAATCGCCCGCACGAACGAGCGAACCTGAGGATTGCTCTCCACATCCTGCATAAAGCTACGGTCGAGCTTGATGACGTCGAAATGAAAATCGCGCAGCATGCTCAGGGAGGAGTAACCGGTGCCGAAATCATCCAGCGCAATACTGATGCCCATCTTTTGCAGATGATGCAGCACGCTGAACGCCAGCTGTTTATTGATGATAAACGCCGTCTCCGTCACTTCAAATTCCAGCAGGCTAACCGGATAAGCGGTTCGCATCAGGATCTCGCGGACTTTTTCGATAAAGCTGCGGTGACGTAACTGTACCGGTGAGATATTGACTGAGATTTTTTTATTCAGCCGATTATCCAGTGATTCGCTGCACACCTGCTCCAGTACCCAGTAGCCTAATGGCACAATAGCGCCACTCTCTTCGGCGATGGGAATAAACACCTCCGGCGGGATAGCCCCCAGCTGCGGATGCTGCCAGCGCAACAGCGCTTCATAACCGGTGATGCGACGATCTTTAATGTTGCGGATCGCCTGATAGTGAAGCGAAAACTCCCCCGCCTGAATACCGCGGCGGATGTCGGCGGCCATCATATTCCGCTGCCGCGTCTTGTCGTCCATCTCACGTTCGTACCAGCAAATCTTGTGGTCGAGACTGCTCTTTGCCCGATACATGGCCAGATCGGAATTGCTCAGTACCGTATTAATATCCGTCCCGTCCTCCGGGTAGACGGAGATACCTATGCTGGCGGAGAGGATCACTTCCGTCGCGGCAAACGTCTGCTTACCGCTGAAGCAGTGCCAGAGACGGGTGGCAAAGGCGTCCACTTCGCTTTCATCGGCAAAAGGTTTGACGGCCACAAACTCATCGCCGCCGAAGCGGGCGACCATCTCCTCCTTCTGCAGCGTTTTCAGCACGGCGCCTGCCACGCGCTGCAGCAGCTGATCGCCAATAAGATGGCCCTGCAGATCGTTAATCTCTTTAAACTTATCTAAATCGATGGTGAAAACGGCAAAGCGGCGGGCGTCATTACCGGTGATCAGCTTTTCCACCCGCTCAAAGAACTCCACCCGATTGGGTAAACCGGTCAGCGCATCGTAGCGCGCCATCCACGCGATGCGGTCATTGATCGCCTTCTGTTCGCTGATGTCGCGGGTAATTTTGGCAAAGCCCAGCAGGTTATGGTGTTCATCGCGGATGGCATCGATCATGACATGCGCCCAGAACCGGGAGCCATCTTTACGATACCGCCAGCCTTCGCCTTCAAACTGGCCGCTACGCAGGGCAATTTGCAGATTTTTTGCCGGCACCCCGGAGAGCTGTTCGGCTTCGCTATAGAAGAGACCGAAGTAGCGACCGACGATCTCGTCGCTCAGGTATCCTTTTGCCCGGCGGGCGCCCTCGTTCCAGCTGATGACCGTCCCGTCGGCGCTCAACATATAGATGGCATAATCTTTAACACTTTCAATAAAGTGGCGATAGGCAATGTCCGTCAGGTGATCGTTACTCATGGTACAGCGCTCTCTGTGGCTCGGTCGTGGCAAAACGCATTAGATATAACAGAATCACGCCCATAATGAATACAAGGTTAAGGTGTTTTATGGTCGCCTTTCCGGCCCGGGCATGCGCCGACCGCGCGGCGCACACGCCTGTTAAGCGTAGTGGACCTGGCCATCTTCGGGAGTGACAAACTCGGCGATTTTCCCACTTAGGTCGCCCACTAATAGTTACTTTTATTGATTAAAAAGTTTGATTGAAAGAATAAATAAAAGGAGTAATGTTAATAATACTTTCTATGGAGGTTAAATATGTTGCGTGATTATTTAAAAGTGGAAAAAGAAGATCGCCTGGTTGAACAACAGAGTCGTCATGACAATAGTCAGCATTATTCTTCGGTGACCGAATGGGTTATTTTAAGTAAAGATGGCCAGCGTAAAGGTCGGGTATCCCTGTTTGACCGCTTCACCACCCGCCGCTCCTGGAGCGACAGCTTCCGCATTACGCAGTTTGATAATGCGGGTAAAGTGGTGGTGGATAAACTCACTGACGCGCTGTAAATCCCCCGGATTCCCGGCCTGACGGGAGAATATTCATACGCAAAATTAACACCTGCATAAAATATATTGATGCGTCGCCATCATGTTATTTTCATTCCGCATACTGATAACCTAATGGGTAATTTTCGCCATGGTAAACAGCGCGAATTTTTAACCTGAACACATGCTGAAAAATAAGCCCGCCGGTCGGGCTTTTTTGCATGGTGTTCGCCACCCAGGCCACAAAATGCCAGGGACAATCCGCACTGGATGGTATACGATACATATACGAATCATATATGGGTTTTTGTTATGGGAATCGTCAAAATCTCCGATCTGCTGCACGATGATATTCGTGATGCCAGCAAAGCCATGTCCCGCTCCGTCAATGCGCAGGCGGAATACTGGATCCGTCTGGGCATGATGAGCGAACTCTACCCCGAGCTTAACCACCAGCAGATCAAACTGCTGATGCTGAAATCCGGCTCTGACCGTCTGCTGGAGGTGATCAATGCCATCAATAATCATTAAAACCGCCGATGAGCTCGCGCGCCAGCGTCATGCCGGCCAGCTGCTGGCATCGGTGTTTGCCATGCTGGATACCTTTATCGTTCCCGGCGTGACGACGATGGAAATCAACGATCGAGTGGAAGATTTTATCGTCAACCAGCTGCACGCTCGCCCGGCCAGCAAGGGGCAATACGACTTTCCCTATGTGTTGAACACCTCGATTAACGACGTGGTCTGCCATGGCATCCCAAAGGCGACCGAGCATCTGCGCTCCGGGATGATCGTTAACGTCGATATTACCCTCGAGAAAGCGGGCATGATCGCTGACTCCAGTAAGATGTACCTGATAGGCGACGTTTCCCCGCTGGCGCGCCGGCTGGTAAAAACCACCTATGAAGCGATGTGGAAAGGCATTGAGGTGGTGAAACCTGGCGCGACGCTGGGCGACATCGGCCATGCCATTCAGCGCTGGGTCGAGGACCATGGCTACAGCGTGGTCAGAGAATACTGCGGTCACGGAGTCGGTCAGGAAATGCATGAAGAGCCGCAGGTGCTGCACTACGGCAGGCCCGGGGAAGGCGCCGTGCTGCAGGAAGGCATGGTATTCACTATTGAACCGATGGTGAACCAGGGCGACAGTCGTATCAAGACCAAAAAGGATGGCTGGACGGTGGTCACCCGCGATAAAAAACTCTCCGCGCAGTGGGAGCACACCGTGGCGGTGACCGCCAACGGTTTTGAGATACTGACGCTGCGCGACGACGAGCAGTCGCGGATCCGCTGAGTTACCTTCTGGCGGGGCAGCCCGACTGACGCCTCTCTCTTGATGGCCGCAGTCCGAACAAGGAATTGCTCTGACCGGCGAATCGTAAGAGAATAGCGCCTACACGCGACGATCTGATTACACGGGAGTTCATCATCAGCCATTCTCGTCGATTCCCTTTAGCCAGCAAAGTGGCGCTGGCAGGCGCGGCGCTCATCGCCGCCGGCATGCTGTTCAGCTGCACCAGTAAGGCCCCGAAATCCCTCGTCACGCCGCCGAAGAGCGCGGCCGTTAAAGCCGGTCAGACGCACCGGGAGCCGGTACGCGGCATCTGGCTGACCACCGTCTCGCGCCTTGACTGGCCGCCGGTCGGGTCGATTATCGCCAGTACGCCGGAAAGCCGCATCACGCAGCAGAAGCTGGCGCTGATCGCCAAACTCGATAATCTGCAGCGCCTGGGGATCAACACCGTCTTTTTCCAGGTGAAACCGGACGGTACGGCGCTCTGGCGGTCGGATATTCTCCCGTGGTCCGATATGCTGACCGGCAAAATCGGCGAATATCCCGGCTACGATCCGCTGCAGTTTATGCTGGATGAAGCGCACAAGCGCGGCATGAAGGTTCACGCGTGGTTTAACCCTTACCGCGTCTCGGTCAACACCAAACCGTCGACTATTGCCGAGCTGAATAACACCCTCACTCAGGTGCCGGCCAGCGTGTTTGTCCTGCACCGTAACTGGATCCGCACCGCCAGCGATCGCTTTGTTCTCGACCCGGGTATTCCCGAAGCGCGTGACTGGATCACCAGCATCGTCGCTGAAGTGGTGCAGAACTACCCGATTGACGGCGTGCAGTTCGATGACTATTTCTACACCGAAACCGCCGCTTCCCCGCTTAACGACAACGAGACCTTCCGCCGTTACGGGCAGGGCTATGCCTCGAAGGGCGACTGGCGGCGGCATAACACTCAACAGCTTATTGCCCAGGTCTCCGCGACCATTAAAAAACTCAATCCGAACGTCGAGTTTGGCGTAAGCCCGGCCGGGGTGTGGCGCAACCGCTCCCACGATCCAGCGGGGTCTGATACCCGTGGCGCGGCCGCCTATGATGAATCCTATGCCGATACCCGCAGCTGGGTGCAGCAGGGACTGCTCGACTACATCGCCCCGCAGATCTACTGGCCATTTTCCCGCGATGCGGCGCGCTATGATGTGCTGGCCAACTGGTGGGCCGAGGTGGTTAAGCCCACCCATACCCGGCTGTATATTGGCGTGGCGCTGTATAAGGTGGGTGAGCCGTCCAAAAATGAGCCTGACTGGACGGTGGATGGCGGCGTGCCGGAGCTGAAAAAGCAGCTCGATCTCAATGAGTCCCTGCCGCAGATCCAGGGCACCATCCTGTTCCGCGAAAACAACCTCAATCAGCCGCAGACCCGCCAGGCGGTTAACTACCTGCGCAGCCGCTGGGGGCAGCCGCAGAGCTAACCGCCACTCGGTTTCGCTATCGCGCCTGCAGCCCTTGCTGCAGGCGGGCGTGCAGTTTCAGCATGTTCTCCGTGATCGCCCGCCAGACGTGGGCGGAAAAGTCCACCGGCAGTGTCCGGCGGGCGCTTTCGATGGCCTGTGGCACGCGGTCGGCAAACTCGTCAAGGATCGCCAGCATCTGATCCCGGGGAAAGTTAACCGCTTTGGCGGTCGCCAGAAAATGACGCGGATAGATGGCGTTAATCTCCGTTTTCCGCCCTCGGGTGGCGTTGAGCCCCATCGACAGCTTCAGGTCGCGCAGATGCAGTCCCGTCCCTCCCAGCACCGGAAATGCCGAAATAATGTCGTAGAACGGCGTGAGCCGGTAGCTGCCGCCGGGCAGTAGAAAGAGCGAGAAATTCTTCGCATGCCCGTCCGTTGCCCCGGTCAGCCACTGGAACACCATGAACTTCATAAAGTCATAGCGATCTTTCAGGGCTTCACTGGAGCCCAGCAGAAAGGTCATGATCGCGGCGATACCCGGCCCGCCGTCAGACTCGTATTTCATCGACGACGGGATGCCGAATGCCTGACACAGATCCTCTTGCGGCAGCCGCAGCAGCACGCGCCCCTCCTGCGCCCAGCGCCGGTCGAAGCGGGTCACCGCCAGCGCACGGATCCGCGGGGTGGTGATAATCTCCGCCTCCGGCACCGCCAGGCCCAACGCCCTGGCCAGCGCCAGGCACAGATATTCGTTATCCACGCTTTCACGCAGATCCAGCGTCGCATTGGGCTGTTTTATCTCGCCAATGGGCAGTTTAATGATATGGGTGGTCGGGGTGGTGCCCTGCGGAATACACCAGTGCTCGCCCATTCGCAGCAGCGCGGTTTTCTCCTGAGCGCCGGCCACCGAGATACGAAAATCGTCCTGGCCGGTCACCATCCCGAGCGGAATATCCGACTGGTAGGCGGTCAGCAACGCGGTCAGTTGCGCCTCATCCAGCGTCTGCCAGCGCAACGCTGCAAGATGCGCCTCTTCCCCCGGCGGTAGCAGAGTCACCGCCCCTACGCTATCCCGGCCGACCTCAGCCAGCAGATCGAACGGCTGTTTCGAGCGCGCCTGATAGCGCCTGACGATCCGGTCGCGGACCTGTGGGCTGTCGGGCAGCAGGTTATCAAAATAGTGATACACCGCGTCGGCGGTGATATTGCCATACTGCAGCGGCAGCGAGAGGGAGAGCGGCCTGGCGCGCGGGCTGCGCAGCCACTCGTCATCATAGCGGAAACTGTGCGCCCCGTTGGCCTGGCGGGTTAAGGTTCCCACGCGCACATTGTTCATCCAGGTGGTGAGCGTCGCCATTACCAGTCCAGATCCGTGGTGTTATCGGGGGCCGTCGCCGTCTCGGCCGGTTTGGCGTTCAGGGTCATCACCACCCCCAGCGACTGGAGGATCTTGAACAGGGTGGTCAAGGTGGTTTTGTCCGGGTGATTTTCAAAATTGGACAGCGTCGCCTGTTTAATGCCGATCCGGCTGGCCAGCGCCTCCTGAGTCCAGTGATTTTGCTGGCGCAGCAGTTTCAGGTAATTGGCCAGCTGAACGGGACTGTATATCTGAGGGGAATGCATCGCTTGTTCCTCACCATTGTTTATCCCCCTATCGGGATAAATCTGCTTTTATACCCTACAGGGGATAATGTCAAGGTTATCCCCTGGTGGGGATAGGAGTATAATTATCCTTGTGTGGGGATAAAACAGGAACAATGGTGGCCGGAGACACCTTTACATGCCCGGTGGCGGCTGCGCCTTACCGGGCCTACGGCTGTCTCTGCCTGCTCCGTAACGATCCAGGCCGGGCAAGCGCTGCGCCGCCCGGCAACGGGCAGCCGGGCTTAGCTGCCGCGGTAGGTCGACCACCCGCCCGGGGCTATCAGAAACGGCAGATGGAAATGGTCATCTGTCGCCTCGCCAATGACAAAATCAATCTGCGCCCGGCTAAAAACGCTCTCGCGCCCGACGCGGGCAAACCACGCCCCCGTTTCCGCGGTTAAGCAGTAGCGCCCCGCCGGCAGCGGCGCGGCACTGAAGGTGGCGATACGCCCCTGGGCGTTCGTCACCAGGTTCGCCAGCGTCTCGCCCTCCCGGCTCAGGCTGACCGTCACGCCTTCCGCCGGCGTGCCGGTGGAAATATCCAGAATATGGGTGCTCAGGGTACTCATTCGCCAATCGCTCCTTCCAGTCTTAACATCGTAATTTCCCGCAGCTGGGCAAGCGCCTCAGCCACTTCTTCGTCGGCGGTATGCTGCAGCCGGCGCGTCAGCGCCTGCAGCATCTCTTCGCCGCTGCGCCCTTTGGCGCGGATTAAAAACACCCGGCCAAAACGAGCCTCGTAGCGGGCATTCCCCTCCCGCAGGGCCTGCGCCAGCTTTTCATTATCGCTGTCCACCGCCGACTGCTCCTGGCGCGACATCGTCGCGTGCGCCTGGCTGCCGGTCGGTTTTTCGCCGATCCGCGGATGGGCGCTGAGCGCCGCGTTCAGATCGTTCTCCCCCCAGTCGGCCATCGCTTCCCGGGCGACCTGCAGCAGCGCTTCACGGCAGGCGAAGGGTCGCAAGCTCACCAGCGTATCGCTCCAGGCCGGGAGCGCCACGCAGGGGGCCAGCAGCGCCACTGCCTCATCATGACTCAGACGGTTAAACTGTCTCAGCGCGATCATCCTGACTCCTTATCGTTTTCGTCGCCGCCTGCTCCTGCGGCAGAACAAGGTTCAGCGCTATCGCCACCAGCCCACCGCTGGTGGCCGCCGAACCGAACAGATCGCCGACCATCGGCGGAAAATGGCTGAGAAACGCCGGCACCGACTCCACGCCAAGGCCCGCGCCAAACGCCAGACCAACGATCAGCACATCGCGTCGGGTGAGCGGGTTCTGGGTAATGATCCGGATCCCGGCCGCTACCACACAGCCAAACATCACCATCGTGGCGCCCCCCAGCACCGGCGCCGGGATCTGCCGCAGCAGTTCGCCCACCGGCGGGAACAGCCCAAGCAGGATCAGAATCACGCCAATGTAGCGCCCGACATAGCGGCTGGCCACCCCGGTCATCTGGATCACGCCGTTGTTCTGCGCGAAAGTCGTGTTCGGAAAGGCGCTGAGCATCGCGGCCACCATGCAGCTGACGCCGTCCGCCAGGATACCGCCCTTCAACCGGTTGCGGAAAGCGCGATCGTCAACAGACTGTTGCGAAATCAGCGAGTTGGCCGTCAGATCGCCCACCGCCTCCAGAATACAGACCAGCGACACCAGCGCCACCGGCAGAAAAATCGCGCTGTTGAACTGAAAGCCGAACGGAAACAGCGTCGGCAGGCGAAACAGGGTGTCGCCCAGGCTGTGAAGGTGGAACTGACCGCTCAGTCCTGCCGCCACACAGCCCACGGCAATGCCCACCACCACCGAGGAGAGCCGCAGCCAGCGGTTTTTGGCGCAGCTCAGCAGAACGATAACGCCAAGGGTACCCGCCCCGAGCGCGATATTGCTCATGCTGGCGAAATCCTGCGCCTTTTCTCCACCGCACCAGTTAATAACGCTGACCTTGATCAGGCTGATGCCGATCAGCGCAATCACGCTGCCGGTAATGATGGGAGTAAAGATTTTCTTCAGCGGTTCAATAAAGCGGCTGACAATCACCGGCACCAGGGCGGCGACAAAGTTAACGCCAAACAGCATCGCCATAATATCCTGCGGCCCGCCGCCCTGCGCTTTCACCCACATCCCTCCGGCTACCGCCACGCCAAGAAAGGCGAAGCTGGTGCCCTGCATGCAGATCATCCCGGCGCCAATGCCCCAGACCCGGTTGGACTGCAGAAAGGTACCGATACCCGAGGCCAGCAGCGACATACTGATGAGATACGGCAGCCAGTCGCCAAGTCCGAGGGTGGCGCCGATAATCAGCGGCGGCGTGATGATCCCCACCAGACCCGCCAGCACATGCTGGAGGGCGCTAAAAAAGGCCGCAAGCGGTGGGATCCGCTGTTCAAGGCCGTAAAGCAGGCCGCTGTGATGTTCGTCAGACATGGTGTTATCCCGTAGCAAAGAGAAGTGCAAGAGCTTCTGCACAAAGCAGGCCAGAGACGACCAACGCGAACGAATAAATTTATTAATACTTTAATATCAATTAGTTAAATCACTCCAGTCACGCCTCGCTCCCCACCGCTGCGGAACCAGAGTGCTGAAACGATAGATTCTTAATGCAACATAAAGAAACTTTTGATTCATAAAAAGGCAACCAATGCGTCACATTGCACCGATGTGGTGCGTCATGACCTATCGCTGTGCCTCAGGCCGGCGGTTTTCCTCCCTCCGGCGAACTGGTACGCAAATTGCTGTAGTCAGTCACAACATCGGGAGAAGGAGAAAAAAATGAAAGCAATCGTGATTGGCGCCGGCATCGGCGGCTTAAGTGCGGCAGTGGCGCTCAAACAGTCGGGGATCGACTGCGAAGTCTATGAAGCGGTGAAAGAGATCAAACCGGTCGGCGCGGCAATTTCCGTGTGGCCCAACGGCGTGAAGTGCATGGCCCACCTCGGTATGGGCGATATCATGGAAACCTTCGGCGGACCGCTGCGCCGCATGGCGTATCGCGATTTCCGCAGCGGCGAGAACATGACCCAGTTCAGCCTCGCGCCGCTGATCGAACGTACCGGCAGCCGCCCCTGCCCGGTCTCCCGCGCAGAGCTGCAGCGGGAAATGCTGGATTACTGGGGACGGGAAAGCGTGCAGTTCGGCAAACGCGTCACCCGCTGTGAAGAAAACGCCGACGGCGTGACGGTGTGGTTTACCGACGGCAGCAGCGCCAGCGGCGATCTGCTGATTGCCGCCGACGGCAGCCATTCCGCGCTGCGTCCGTGGGTGCTCGGCTTTACCCCGCAGCGCCGCTACGCCGGCTACGTCAACTGGAACGGTCTGGTGGAAATAGATGAAGCGCTGGCGCCCGGCGATCAGTGGACCACCTTTGTCGGCGAAGGCAAGCGCGTCTCGCTGATGCCGGTCTCCGCCGGCCGGTTCTACTTTTTCTTTGATGTGCCGCTGCCGGCGGGTCTGGCGGAGGATCGTGACACCCTGCGCGCTGACCTCAGCCGCTACTTTGCCGGCTGGGCGCCGCCGGTGCAGAAGCTGATCGCCGCCCTCGACCCGCAGACCACCAACCGTATTGAAATCCACGATATCGAACCATTCAGCCGCCTGGTGCGCGGTCGCGTCGCGCTGCTGGGCGACGCCGGACACAGCACCACCCCGGATATTGGCCAGGGGGGATGCGCGGCGATGGAAGATGCGGTGGTGCTGGGCGCCGTTTTCCGCCAGACCCGCGATATTGCGACCGCCCTGCGCGAGTATGAAGCCCAGCGCTGCGACCGGGTCCGCGATCTGGTACTGAAGGCGCGCAAGCGCTGCGATATCACCCACGGAAAGGATATGCAGCTCACTGAAGCCTGGTACCAGGAGCTGCGGGAGGAGACCGGCGAGCGGATTATCAACGGCATGTGCGATACCATCCTCAGCGGGCCGCTGGGCTGACGGTCGCCATGGATTCAATCACCGCGCTCAGCGTCTGAATGGCCATCTGCGCAGGACGCGATAGCTGACGCGAAGGCGCGGTGCACAGCGCCAGGGTCAGCGGCCGCAGCAGCGTACTGCGCAGCGGGACAAAGGCCAGCTGTCCGCGCTGAACCTCGTCCAGCACGTCGAGCAGGCTGAGGAGCGTCACGCCGCTGCCGCGCAGCACCAGCGACTTAATGAGCCGGATATCATTGCAGCTGATGGTATTCTCTGGCGCAAAGTCATGGTGGCGATAGAGAAGCGCCACCCGCTCATGAACGATCAGCGGCGCGCCGGGCACGATGTGCCGCTCGAGGCTGAGCTCGCCCAAAGACAGGGCCCTCGCCCCCGCCAGGGGGTGGTCCGGGCGCATCACAATCCCCACCTCCAGTTCGGCAAAGGCCAGCACGCTGAGTCCGGCCTGCCCCTGCGGATCGAGGATCAGACCGACGTCCAGATCCGCCTGACGCACTTTCTGGCTGACGGTGTGGCTGTCGGCCACCTGCAGATCCAGCTCCAGCCACGGCCAGCTGGCGATAATCTCCGCCAGCGCGGCGGCGAAGCCACCTTCCGCCAGCGCCTGCACCATACCGACGCTAACGCTCCCGCGCTTCATCCCCTGCAGCTCATCAAATTTCTGCCGGGTCTGGCGAAACTCCTTCTGCCAGCGCAGCAGATTGTCATACAGCAGTTCGCCCGCGGTGGTCATCCGCAGTCCCTCCGGCAGCCGCTCGAACAGCGGTGTCCCGAAGGTCTCCTCGGCCTGCAGGATCTGGCGGTTAATCGCCGAGGCGGAGATATGCAGCTGCTCGGCGGCCCGGCGCAGACTGCCGCAGCGGGCCACGGCGATGAAATAGTGGGCGAAACGGGAAAATGGACTCATGGCGACCCTGTACTCTTTTTTGCAACAGCAGAGTGAATTAATGGTGATGGATGTGAACACCCTAATATGACAACAATAATCTCACAACAATAAAACAATCACCGATGTGAGCAGGAAGAGAAACCATGAAGACAACCACCCCCACGCCCCCCGCCCATTGCACCTATGATCCAGAGGACTGGCTGCGGCTGGCCCGCTGCTGGCACCCGGTGGCCCGCGCCTGCGATATTGGCGGCGCCCCGGTGAAAGCCACCCTGCTGGACGAACAGTTGGTTATCTATCGCATTAAAGGTCAGGTGGTGGTCGCCCGCGACGTCTGCCCGCACCGCGGCGTCCCGCTGACCCTGGGGTTTCATGAAGAAGAAGGCATCGTCTGCCCCTATCATGGCCTGCGCTTTGGCGAGGATGGCCGCTGCAACCGCATCCCCTCCAGTCCGGGGCAACCCATTCCAGCCAAACTGCATCTCACCAGCTTCGCCGTGGAGGAGCGCTACGGGCTGATCTGGACCTGTCTGGCCTGCGATCCGGACAATCCGCCGCCGTTACCGACCATGCCGCACTGGGACGACGCCGGCTTTCAGCAAATCAACTGCCCGGCCTTCGAGGTGAAGGGCTTTGCCGGCCGCCAGGTCGAAGGCTTTCTCGATGTCGCCCACTTTGCGTGGATCCACACTGATACCTTCGCCGACCCGGACAATCAGCAGGTGCCGGACTACACCCCGCAGGAGACACCGTTCGGTTTTGTTGCCGACTACTGGAGCTCGGTGGGCAATTACCCGGCCAGCTCCGATTTCCGCGCGCCGGAAGGGTTCCAGTGGCTGCGTCACTTTGAAATGCATCTGCCCTTCACCGCCACGCTGACCATCCATTTCCCTGCCGATGCGAAGCTGGTGATCATGAACGCCGCCTCGCCGGTGTCGTCGCGCGTGACGCGGATGTTCGCCCCTATCGCCCGCAATTTTGACCTGCATGTGCCGGTGGAAGACGTTCATGCGTTCAACCTGCGGGTGTTTGAGGAGGATCGCCTGATGGTTGAGACCCAGCGCCCGGAGCGGCTGCCGCTGGATCTGACCCTGGAGGCGCATATTCCGGCAGACCGCAGCTCTATCGCCTACCGCCGTGGGCTGAAGAAGATGGGCTTTGGCGATTTCTTTCTGGTATGAGTGGAGGTCTTATGCGCGACATACTCCCGGTGGTGGTCGATGGCCTGTGGCGCCAGGGCGCGAAAAATCTGGCCGTTCGTCTGGTGAGCGCCGATGGGCAACCGCTGCCGGCGTGGACGCCCGGCGCCCATA
The DNA here is from genome assembly GCF_040065795.1 of Klebsiella sp. JB_Kp004. NCBI lineage: Bacteria > Pseudomonadati > Pseudomonadota > Gammaproteobacteria > Enterobacterales > Enterobacteriaceae > Klebsiella > Klebsiella sp. JB_Kp004. The sequence goes on from NZ_JBEAKW010000008.1 coordinate 155,450, forward strand.
TCGACCTCCATCTCCCCTGCGGGCTGATCCGTCAGTATTCGCTGACCGGCAGCCCGGCCGGGCGGGATCACTATCTGCTCTGCGTCGCCCGCGAGGCGCAGTCGCGAGGCGGCTCCCGTTATATTCATGACACCCTGCGTCCGGGGCAGCCCTTGCTGATCTCTGCCCCGCGCAACCACTTTCCCCTGCGCGGGGGCGGCCACGTGGTGCTCCTCGCCGCCGGGATCGGCATTACGCCGCTGCTGGCGATGGCCTACGCCCGGGCGGCGTCCGGCGCCAGCTTTACGCTGCACTACTACGTCAGCCGCGCGCAGGAGGTCGCCTTCGCCACCGAGATCGCCAGCCAGCTCACCGGCGGAACCTGCCTGATCCACTGCTCTGCCGACGGACAGAGTCCGCGCCTGCGGCTGGCGCAGGATCTGGGCGCGCCGGACGCCGACACCCGAGTCTATTTCTGCGGACCGGCAGGGTTTATGAACCAGGTGCGCGACACCGCGCTGGCGGCCGGCTGGGCGGAGGCGCAACTGCACAGCGAAGCGTTCCAGCCGCCCGCCACGACGGCGGCCTCGGCGGCGGACGGAACCTTCACCATCACCCTCGCCTCCACCGGGGAGCGCTGGCCGGTACCGGGGAACAAAACCATCGCCCGGGTGCTGCAGGAGCATGGCGTCGATGTGCCGCTCTCCTGCGAAATGGGGATCTGCGGCGCCTGCCTGACGCCGGTGCGGGAGGGAACGGTCGACCACCGGGATACCGTGCAGTCGGAGGCGGAAAAACAGGCAGCGGAGCAGCATATTGCGCTGTGCTGCTCCCGCAGCCTGTCGGCCAATTTAGTTATCGATCTCGCGGGATAAGCGACCGGTCTCCGGCTGTTCGGCGCGGGCGACCGGTTTCACCCGCACGGCGGTGAAGACCACGACCATCGCGGTCAACAGCAGCACACCGCTGCCGGTGAAGACGCCGCTGGCGCCGTGCAGATCGAACACCGCCCCGCCGCCGGCGGCGCCGGCGCTGATGGCCAGCTGAATAGAGGCCACCAGCAGACCGCCCGCGCTTTCCGCCTCATCCGGCACGGTGGTGGCCAGCCAGGTGGACCAGGCCACCGGCACCAGACCGAAGGCAAACCCCCACAGGGCGACTAGCAGCCCGTCGAGCACGCTCAGATGGCCAAACGTCACCATCAGCAGCGCCAGGGCGCTCATCATCAGCGGCACCAGCGCCAGGGTCAGACGCAGGCTGCGGCTCAGCAGATAGCTCGCTACCGAGGTGCCGATAAAGTTAGCGATACCGAAGCCGAGCAAAATCAGTGAAACGCCTTCAACGCTGGTCTGCGCGACGGTCTCAAGGAACGGACGCAGGTAGGTGAAGAAGGCGAAATGGCCGCTGAAAATCAGGATCGACGCCAGCATGCCGCCCAGCATACCGGGACGGCGCAGCACCCTGAACAGCGTGGAGAAGGTGCCAACGCTTTCCGGGCGCATGGAGGGCAGCACCCACAGCTGCCAGAGAAGCGCCAGCAGGCTGGGTATCGCGCAGAGAATAAACACGTTGCGCCAGCCGATCAGCTCCCCGAGGTAGCTGCCGAGCGGCGCGGCCACCACTGTGGCGACAGATACCGCGGAAAAGATGATCGCCAGCGCCTTCGGCACATGGGCCGCCGGCACCAGACGCATCGCCGTGGCGGTGGACATCGCCCAGAAACCGCCGATGGCGATCCCCAGCAGCAGACGACCGAGCAGGAGAAACGCCAGCGAACCGGCAAAAGCGACCATCAGGCTGGAGACAATCTGCAGCACGGAAAAAAACATCAGCACCCAGCGGCGGTCGATATTGCGGGTGGCGGTGGCGATCAGCAGGCCGGTGACTAACGCCACCAGCGCAGTGGCGGTCACCGCCTGCCCGGCCATCCCTTCGCTGACGCCGAGGCTGCTGGCCATCGGCGTTAACAGGCTGGCGGGCAGAAACTCGGCCACGATCAGGCCGAACACCCCGAGGGCCAGGGCATAGACGGCACGCCAGGCAGGCCTGACGGGGGTCAGGCTTGCATCAGCAGCTATGCAGGAAGTCATATACATCTCTCCAGGTTTATTAACATCCTGGCCATCTTAGGGGCTTACCTCTGGACGATATATGATGCATACTCTTCAGTTATTGATTATTCGTCCGGAATTACCATGAGCCAGCCTACTATCGACCTGACCAGCGAACTGCTGCGCGGTATGCGCCTTTCCGGCGTGAATTACCGGCGCATCGAAACCTCCCGCCCGTTTGGCGTCGGTTTTAGCGCCGTGGCGGGCAAAGCCCAGTTCCATTTCATCAGCCGCGGGCCGGTGCTGCTGCGCATGGCCAGCGGAGAACAGTTCACCCTGGAGAGCGGCGACGCGCTGTTTATTCCCAACGGCGACGGACACGCCCTGCTCTCCGATCCGCAGGCCGCGGTGGTGAATGTGGCGCAGCTGAATAGCGAAACGGTGTGCAGCACGGTAAGTTGCATCAACGCTGGCGGCCAGCCTGACTGCCCGGAGCGCGCCGTGATTTTCAGCGGCTGCATGGACTTTGAGCTCGGCGGCATGCAGCCGCTGGTGAAGGCCATGCCCGAGGTGATGCGGGTGAGTTGCCTGCTCCACACCTGGCCGGAGATCCAACCGCTGCTGGCCGCAATGGAGCGGGAATCGCTCACCCGCCAGGCGGGCTATGCCGGGATCCTCGCCCGGCTGGCGGACGTGGTGGCCGCGCTGATTGTCCGCGGCTGGGTGGCATGCGGGTGCGGTAACGCCACCGGCTGGGTGCAGGTCCTGCGCGATCCCCGGCTGGCGAAAGCGATCTACGCCATGCATCAGCGTCCGGGCGTGAACTGGAAAGTGGAAGATCTGGCGCGGGAGGCGGGGCTGTCGCGCTCTCTCTTCGCCGAGCGTTTTCTTGCCGCCACCGGCACCACCCCCGCCCGCTATCTGACCGAGCTGCGTATGCGGCTGGCGGTGCAGTACATCACACACGAAGGCCAGGCGCTGGAAAAGGTGGCCTTCCGCCTCGGGTATCAGTCGCTGGCGGCCTTCAGCCGGGCTTTCAAACGCATCACCGGCCAGCCGCCGGGGGCCCTGCGCGCCACGGTACGCTAGAGTCAGCCTTTATATAAAGCGATACACGCCGTTGCCAACGCGAAAGCGTTGCCCCTTAAGCGCCGGGTTGGCGACGCGAAACACCAGTTCGGTCAGCTGGTTGGCGGCTCCTTCGCGGAAAGTAAACCACTGGCCGCCCACGTCCAGCCCCTGCTCCCCCTGTGGCGGGAAGCCCAGCAGCGCCTGCCAGCGATCGCGCACCGCCTGCGGATTGTCCACCTCGAACACCGCCTGCTCGAGCACAATGTCGCCCAGCGGATGAGGCACGTCCAGCCCCTGGGCGCGCAGCCGCGCCAGCCGGGTCTCGTCGTCTTCTCCCCACTGCAGCACAAAAGGATAGACCAGCCCGTCGGTGTCGCCATCGATGGTGAAGATCCGCCAGCGGATGACATTGCCCTGCGGATCGTGGCGCTGGCCATCGACGATCGGTGACACCGCCAGCCCCTTGCGCCGCAAGTGGTCATGGGTGGCGTCGATGTCGTCGCTGCGCAGCGCGACGCGAAACAGCGCTTCGTTCTCCGGCAGCAACCGCGCGGCATCCCGCGAGAGCAGAAACCTGTCCCTCGCGGCGCGCAGTTCGTCCGGGTCGGAAATGGCGAGGAATTCGATATAGGTCAGACCAAAATAGCTCAGCGCATTGCGGGTTCCCCACCCCGGATGGCGCCCGCCGGCCACCGCCCGCAGCTGCTGTCCGGCAAAGGTTTCAATCGCCGCTTCCGGCTGATTCACAAACTGTACTGCGTGGTCCCACTGCAAGGTTGCCATGATCTCTCCCGCGGTTGTGCCTGTTCAGGCGTCTGCGGCAAAAGATAGTGCTGGGGTGAAGGGAATGGCAAACAAGAATTAAGTATATCGAAAGCTGGATACGTGATTTATATCAACGCGGTATATGGAGTCTGACAGGCGATGAAACGGCGGACTAACGAATGGCCCGCCGGCGGGATCAGACCGACCCTTCTTTCTCAATCACCAGAATACGCGCCGCCCCCTGGGGATGAGCGACATGCTCGCATCCCACCTCGGCGTAGAAGATATCGCCGGCGTTCAGCACGATCACCTGCTCCTCGCCGTTGACTTTCACATGCATCGCCACCTGACCATCCATGACGGCAAACACCTCCTGACCGTCGTTGATGTGCCAGATATAGGGTTGGTCGGTCCAGTGCAGGCGCACGGTGGTGCCGGAAAAATTGGCGATATCCAGCGCGCCCCACGCGCGGTCGGCGGTGAAATCTTTACTGCTCCAGCTCTGCATAATGATGTCCTGTGGTAAGGGTTATTTTTTCTGCCAGTTTGCCCATGGATCCGCTTTCTCTGCCGGCGCATCGTCGTCGAGCGAAGCCAGATACATCGCCTCCACCTCTTTGCGCGCCCACGGCGTCCGGCGGAGAAATTTCAGGCTGGACTTGATGCTGGGATCGCTTTTAAAGCAGTTAATGTTGACCTGGCGGGCCATTTCCGCCCAGCCGTAGCGCGCGACCAGGGCATTGAGCAGCGCTTCCAGCGTCACGCCGTGCAGGGGATCTTTTGAACTGTGCATGAGGATACATCCGTTCCGCATTAAAAAAGTGCGCCCACCTTACTGACTCTCGATGACGGGCGCAACGGCTTCAGTTCGCCCTTACGCCTTTATCTATTTAACGCAAAAGCACTGAACCCCGCGCGAACATAAATTAGAAAATAACGTTATTGGTTGATTATCTGGCCCTGAGGCAAGCTGTGCTCAGCCCCGAACAGAGGAAATCACCATGCGCTGCTGTTGTGCCCGAACCCTGAACCTGAATCGACCCATAACATATTATCCCGTTTTCGGAGAACACAATGAACGCGACAACCCTGCCGATTCTCGATCTGGCCCGCTACGCGGACCCCGCGGATAAAGCGGCCTTCCTGGCCGACCTGCGCCACGCCGCCCGCGACATCGGCTTCTTTTATCTGATCAACCACGGTGTCGACGACGCGCTTCAATATGAAGTTCAGCGCCAGTCCCAACGCTTTTTTGCCCTCGATGAGGCGCAAAAACAGCAGGTGGCGATGATCCACTCCCCCCATTTTCGCGGCTATAACCGCGCGGCCTCTGAGCTGACGCGCGGCCAGCCTGACTGGCGAGAGCAGTTTGATATCGGCGCCGAACGTCCGGCGCTGACCCTCAGCGATGACGCCCCGCGCTGGCAGCGCCTGCAGGGTCCGAACCTGTGGCCTGCCGCCCTGCCGTCGCTTAAACCGGTATTACTTCACTGGCAACAGCAGATGACCCAGGTGGGGATCCGCCTGCTGCGCGCCTTTGCCGAAGCGCTGCAGCTCCCGGAGAATGCCTTTGACCGACTCTATGGCGACAAACCCAACGAGCATATCAAACTGATCCGCTATCCCGGCCAGCAGGAGACGCAAAGCAGCCAGGGCGTCGGCGCCCATAAAGATTCCGGTTTTCTCAGCTTCCTGCTGCAGGACGAACAGAAAGGGCTGCAGGTTGAGGTGGCGCCCGGGCAGTGGATCGACGCCGTGCCGCTGGCCGGCAGCTTTGTGGTCAATATTGGCGAACTGCTGGAGCTGGCCACCAACGGCTATTTGCGCGCTACCGTTCACCGGGTGGTGTCGCCGCCGGCGCAGCAGCAGCGCCTCTCCATCGCTTTCTTCCTTGGCGCCCAGCTTGACGCGGTGGTGCCGGTTTATACCCTGCCGCCCGAGCTGGCGCGTGAGGCGCGCGGTCCGGACAGCGACCCGCACAATCCGCTGCTGCGCGATGTCGGCTGGAATTATCTCAAGGGCCGTCTGCGTTCCCATCCGGACGTGGCGGAACGCTACTATCAGGACGTGTTTCGCGAACGCGCCGAGCAATTGATCGTTTAACCATAACTAAAAAGGAACACACCATGAAATATGCCGCTTTTAAACTGGCAGGGGTCGCACTGTCTCTTTCTCTGGCATGGACGTCTGCCCAGGCCGCCGCGCTGCGCGTCGCCGCGGACCCGGTTCCCCACGCTGAGATCCTCAACTACATCAAAAAAATCGATCCCAGCCTCGATCTGAAGGTGGTGGAGCTGACCAGCGGGGTCAACGCCAATGAACTGCTGGCCAGTGGCGACGTGGATGCCAACTACTTCCAGCATGTTCCCTACCTGAAGGATCAGGAAAAAGCGCTGGGTAAAACCTTTGCCGTCGCGGCCACCGTGCACATTGAGCCGCTGGGGATCTACTCGCATAAACATAAAAATTTCTCGTCGCTGCCGGACAACGCCACGGTGGCGGTGCCGAATAACACCACCAACCTGAGCCGTGCGCTGTTCCTGCTGCAGGCGCAGAAGCTTATCAAGCTGGACCCTAAATTTACCGACCCGGCCACCACTCTGGCGACGCCAAAGGATATTGTCGAGAACCCGAAACACCTGAAGATCCTGGAGATTGAATCGCCGCAGATCCCGCGCTCCCTCGACGATGTCGACCTGGCGGTGATTAACGGTAACTACGCCCTCGAAGCCGGGCTGGTGCCGGCGAAAGACGCTCTGGGGCTGGAAAGTGCCGAGCATAACCCCTACGCCAATATCCTGGTGACCACCCCAGCCCTGGCCAATGACCCGCGCATTAAGGCGCTGGCGAAAGACCTGACGTCGCCACAGGTAGCGGAGTTTATCCGTAAAAACTACAACGGCTCGGTGATCCCGGTGGCCCCTCAGTCATGATAACCATCGAAGGGCTGAGCAAAACCTACGCCGGAACCGGCCGACCGGCGCTGAACGATATCGCGTTACAGATCCCGAAAGGGGCGATATACGGCATTCTCGGGCGCAGCGGCGCCGGCAAAAGTACGCTCATCCGCTGTCTCAATTTGCTGGAGCGGCCCACCTCGGGCCGCATTCTGGTGAACGGACAGGATATTACACAGCTGAACAAGGCGGCGCTGCGGGATTATCGCCTGCGTACCGGGATGATTTTCCAGCACTTCAATCTGCTGCATGCCCGCACCGTCGCCGACAACATCGCGGTGCCGCTGGAGATAGCCGGGGTGCCGCGGGCCGCTCGCGAAGCGCGGATGCGCGAACTGCTGGAGCTGGTGGATCTCAGCGACAAGGCCGCCGCCTTCCCGTCTCAGCTTTCCGGCGGGCAAAAACAGCGCGTCGGCATCGCCCGGGCGCTGGCCGCCCGACCGGAGGTGCTGCTGTGCGATGAGGCGACCAGCGCGCTGGATCCCGAGACCACCGCCTCGGTGCTGGCTCTGCTGGCGGATATTAACCAGCGGCTCAATCTGACCATTGTGCTGATAACGCACCAGCTGGAGGTGGTGAAAACCATTTGTGACCACGCGGCGCTGCTGGAACAGGGCGAAATTGTCGAAAGCGGCAAACTCGCCGACCTGCTGGTGACCCCGTGGTCACGGCTGCGTCAGTCGCTGCTGCACGACCCGCAGGCTGAACAGGATTTTCTTACCCGTCACGGCGTTCAGGGGAGGCCATTATGCGGAGTAGCATGAGCTGGGAAGATTTGTGGCCGTTATTACTCGACGGCACGCTGGATACGCTCTATATGGTGGGCCTGGCGGCCCTGTTTACCGTGCTGATCGGGCTGCCCACCGGTGTGTTGTTATTTATTTCCCGCGCCAACGGCCTCGCGCCGATGCCGAAACTGAACGCGCTGCTGGGGGCGGCGATCAACATCGGCAGATCGTTACCGTTTATCGTGCTGCTGATCGCGCTGATCCCTTTTACCCGCCTGATCGTCGGCACCACGCTGGGCAGCACCGCCGCTATCGTGCCGGTGACCATCGGCGCCTTTCCGTTCTTTGCCCGTCTGACGGAAAACGCGCTCGACGAGGTGGATTACGGGAGAATCGAAGCCATTCTGTCGATGGGCGGCAACGTCTGGCACGTGATTTTTAAATCTCTGCTGCCGGAAGCCCTGCCGACGCTGCTGGCCGGGATTACGCTGACCATCGTGATGCTGATTGGCTTTTCGTCGATGGCCGGGGTGATCGGCGGCGGCGGACTCGGCGACCTCGCCATCCGCTACGGCTATCAGCGGTTCAATAATGAGGTGATGTTTGGCACGGTGCTGATCCTGGTGGCGATGGTTCAGGGCGTACAAATGGCCGGCGATCGGCTGGTGCGCCGCCTGGCACACCGCCGCTAACCGTCAGATATTAATTCCAGCCGCACTCAGCCGCCAGCTGGCGGACCAGACTGGCGGCGTCACACTCGCGGATCAACCCCACACCCTGCCCGGCCCAGTGCGCGCCATACTCATGGACGCCCTGGGCTTTCGCGGCGGCGGCCAGCGCTTTGCCGATATCATATGCCAGCGGATAATCCGGCACAGCGCTCGCCGGACAGGCTTCCCCCACTGCGCAGAAGGTATTCGCCAGACAACGTGCCGGACGCCCGGATATCGCTGAGGTCAGTACCGTACGCCCGTCAATGCTGTTAGCGATCGCCGCGCGGTAGCCGGCGTCGGCGGCCGATTCCGGACAGAGTAAAAACGCCGTGCCGAGCTGAGCGCCCTGCGCCCCCAGCTGCATCACGCTGGCGATCCCCGCGCCGTCCATGATGCCCCCGGCGGCGACCACCGGGATGGTCAGCTGACGCCGCAGATGTTGCACCAGAGTAAAGGTGCTCATCTGCGCGTCTGGCTCCTGCGGGTCGAAGATCCCCCGGTGCCCGCCCGCCTCAAAGCCCTGAGCGACCACCACGTCAATCCCCTGCTCCTCAATGACCTGCGCCTCCTTAAGCGACGTCGCCGTGGCCATGGTGACGATCCCCTGCTGTCGCAGGCGCTGGATCGCCTCGCGCTCAGGAAGGCCGAAATGAAAGCTCACCACCGCGGGTGAGAGATCGAGAAGCAGCTCCAGCATGGCGGTGTGGCCGATAAACGTCTGGTATATCTCCCTAAGCGACGCCGGAGGGAGACTGCCAAAGCGGGTAAAATGGGGGCGCAGCGTCTCAGCCCAGTCCGCCTCCCGTCGGGCGTCGCGCCGGGGCGGCGCATGGCAAAACAGATTGACATTGAACGGCCGGTCCGTCAGCTGGCGGGTGGCGACGATCATCGCTTCCGCCTGGGCAACGGTTGAAGCGCCCAGCCCCAGCGAACCCAGCGCCCCGGCATGACTCACCGCGGCAGCCAGCGCGGGGGTGGAGACGCCCGCCATCGGGGCCTGGATCAGGGGGTAGTCAATATCAAGAAGCGAAAGCAGTGAATTTTGCATGGGTTCCTCGTTCATGAGCGATGCCGGAGGCTTACCATCTCTTTTAAAGATGATAAGATCAACATCATTATCATATTGAGAATAAAAATATGAACCACAGCACACTGCAGATTTTTATCCAGGTGGCCGACACGCAAAGCGTCACTCTGGCAGCAAAACGGCTTGGCCGCGCCCAGTCCAATATCACCACCCGTATTCAGCAACTGGAGGAGGAGCTTGCCGTGGAACTCTTCGTCCGCGGCAACAAAAAAATGGTGCTGTCGCCGGCAGGCGTTCAGTTTCTCAGCTATGCCCGGCGGATCCTGAGCCTGGCGGAAGAGGCAAAGCAGAGTTTGCATCCAACCACGCCCGGCGGCAGCCTGCGGCTGGGAGCGATGGAGGCGACCGCCGCCAGCCGTCTGCCGCCGCTGCTCACCCGCTTCCAACAGCGGTGCCCGCAGGTGGATGTCACGCTCAGCACCCGGCCGACCCGCCAGTTAACCGAGGGGGTATTAACCGCCGCCCTTGATGCCGCGCTGGTCTGCCTGCCGCCAGGGACGGATGGCCAACCGGCATGCCCGCCCGGCCTGGGATCTGTCCCGGTGTTTCAGGAAACCCTGATGCTGGTCCGTCCGCAGAGCGCTGGCCCGCTGCGGTTCGCGGCATTTGCCAGCGGCTGCAGCTATCGGGCGCTGGGAGAGCGCTGGCTGGCGGAACAACAGGCGGCCGTGGAGGTGCATGAGGTGAGCTCCTATCACAGCATGCTGGCCTGCGTGGCCTCCGGGCGCTACGCCTGCCTGTTGCCGCAGAGCGTGCTGGCGCTGATGACGCTTCCCGAAAACAGCTTAAGCGAACCGCTGTGCGAGGCGACCACCCAGCTTATCTGGCGCCAGGGGTTCAGCACCTCCGCCCTCAGCGAGTGGCGCATCCTGTTGCAAAGCGCCGCGAACGGCTAAGCTAAAAGAGGAAACCGCGACGCACTCGCCGGAGGCGAACCTGAGCTCTTACCGACAAACGCAGAGGCGTTTTGCCGCTACAGTATCCACCCGAGCGACAAAATCGTTTTCGCCAGGTCGCGGCCATGATGCCGCTTTTTTGCCGGGTGGCGGCTGCGCCTGACCCGGCC
>NZ_JBEAKW010000009.1:0-154401 GCF_040065795.1 Klebsiella sp. JB_Kp004
CCTTTTTGCTATGCGCGGAACTCAACGATTCGAACCTGCAGCAGGTTCGGGTCGAACGCAGTGAGACAACGGAGCCGCTTGCGGCGACGGCCCGAAGGGCGAGGTGAAGCCGAGTCATCCTGCACGACCCACCAATGTAAAAAGGCGCCCTAAAGGCGCCTTTTTGCTATGCGCGGAACGCACGCTCTGGCCACGAGCCTCCCCGTGGCGATAAACCGCTATCAACGCTGATACAGCGGATCTTCAACCCTGGCGGCGGTGAGATTCTCCCCTTCTTCTCGCACGATTTCCCATAACGCCTGGGCGGCGGTCGACAGCGAGCGATTTTTCCGGCATGCCAGCATCAGCTGCCGCTCCATTATCGGAGTGAGTCGCTTCACCGCCAGATGGCTTCCCTGCGGTAACGGTAGCGCCAGCGCCGGCAGTACGCTGATGCCAATTCCCGACTCCACCATCGGAAACAGCGTTGCCGGATGGCCAATCTCCTGCACAATGTTCGCCCGGACAGCCAGCCTGCTGAGAGCCGCATCAATCAGCGGACGGCTGCCGGAGGCATAGTCCTGCAGGATCAGTCTCTCATCCTGTAGCGCCTGCCATGGCACTTCAGTCAGGCTGGCAAAAGGATGATCCTCCCGGCAGAGCAGCAAAAAAGGTTCCGCCAGGACCACTTCACATTGCAGGTCCGCCGCCGGGCCAGGATCAATCACAATGCCGAAATCCACTTCCCCCTGGCGAATACTCTCCAGCACCCACTGCTGAGGCCGGTCGTGCAGCACGAAATCGATATCAGGATAGCGACGATTGCTGTGGGCAATACACTGGGGAATAAGGTGGGCGGAAATCGTCTGACTGGCGGCAACCTTGACGGTGCCGCTCAGCTGCTGGCCTACCCGACCGGCATCGCGCAGCGTCACCGCCAGCTCATCGAGCAAACGCTCCAGCCTGCCTGCCAGCTGCTGACCCGCCTCGGTGAGGACCACCTCCCGGGTGGTACGGTCGAGGAGACGGACCCCGGTCTGATGCTCCAGCTCCTTGACGCTGTGGCTGACGGCCGACTGGCTTAAGCCAATCATCTCCCCCGCCCGGCTAAAGCTCCTGGCGCGGGCGACGGTAACAAATACTTTTAACTGACGCAGAGAGTAATTCATCTTTTTTATTCATGAATAGATGCAATAAATCAATTTTATTTCTCAAATCAAAAAAAGCACAATAACGCATCTCTTTTCAGGAGCGTTTATGAAACTTTTCCGCATTCTCGATCCGTTTACGGCAACCCTGGTCACCGTTGTCCTGTTGGCCTCATTCTTCCCGGCCCGTGGCGCTTTCGTCCCCTTCTTTGAACATCTGACCACCGCCGCCATCGCCCTGCTGTTCTTTATGCACGGCGCCAAACTCTCCCGGGAGGCAATTATCGCCGGCGGCAGCCACTGGCGTTTGCATCTCTGGGTGATGTGCAGCACCTTTATTCTCTTCCCGGTGCTGGGGGTCCTGTTTGCCTGGTGGGCGCCGGTGAAGGTCGATCCGATGCTCTACAGCGGCTTTATTTATTTGTGCATTCTGCCGGCCACCGTGCAATCCGCCATCGCCTTCACCTCGCTGGCCGGAGGCAACGTCGCGGCGGCGGTCTGCTCAGCCTCGGCCTCCAGCCTGCTGGGCATCTTTGTTTCACCGCTGCTGGTGGGTGCCCTGATGAACCTTCATGGCGCAGGCGGTAGCCTCGAGCAGGTCGGAAAGATCATGCTGCAGCTGCTGTTGCCTTTCGTGCTCGGCCATTTATCGCGGCCGTGGATCGGCAACTGGGTGGCGAAGCATAAGAAGTGGATTGGTAAGACCGACCAGACCTCGATTCTGCTGGTGGTTTACTCCGCCTTTAGCGAGGCGGTGGTGAACGGCATCTGGCATAAAGTGGGTCTGGGATCGCTGCTGTTTATCGTGGTGGTCAGCCTGGTGCTGCTGGCCATCGTCATGGCGGTCAATGTGTTCGTCGCCCGCCGCTGCGGCTTTAACAAAGCCGATGAAATTACCATCGTCTTCTGCGGTTCGAAAAAGAGCCTGGCCAACGGCATCCCGATGGCCAATATTCTCTTTCCGACCTCCATCCTCGGCATCATGGTGCTGCCGCTGATGATCTTCCATCAAATCCAGCTGATGGTCTGCGCGGTGCTGGCGCGGCGCTATAAACAGCAAACCGATGCGCGTCTCGCTCAGGAAAAGGCCAACGCCGCCAAAGCTTAACGCGCTTTCTTCAGGGGCTGGACCAGATCGCTCAGCCCCTCGCTTTTAATCAGCAGGGTCAGCGCCATCAGCTCGCCGAGATGGCCGGCAGGGAATTGATCCTTGCGCGCGAACCACAATAAATACTCCTCCGGGACATCGATTAAACGACGCCCCTTGTATTTACCGAACGGCATCTCAGTATTGGCGATCTCCACCAGCTGCGCTTTATCCACGTTATTCTCCCAGCAGACGCATCATTTCGGCTTCGTCAATCACCTCGATGCCGAGCTCCTGCGCTTTCGCCAGCTTAGAACCCGCCGCTTCGCCAGCAATCACTAGATCGGTCTTCTTCGATACGCTGCCCGCCACCTTCGCCCCCAGCGCCACCAGACGCGCTTTGGCGTCATCCCGCGACAGCTGACTGAGGCTGCCGGTCAGGACGACGGTTTTGCCTGCAAACGGGCTGTCAATCTCTTCCGCCTTCACCACCACCGGCGCCGGCCAGTGAACCCCTTCCGTCAGCAGCTGCGCGATGACATCGCGGTTGCTCTCTTCGGCAAAGAAGTTGAAGGTATGGGTGGCGACCACAATGCCGACATCAGGGACCTTCTGCAGCTCCTCAATGGAAGCCTGCTCCAGGGCCTCGAGGGTGCCGAAATGCGCCGCCAGGCCCGCCGCCGTCGCTTCTCCTACCTCGCGAATGCCTAAGGCGTAGAGGAAACGCGCAAAGGTTGTCTCTTTGGCTTTCTCGAGAGCGTTGACCACGTTTTGCGCGGACTTCGGCCCCATCCGATCCAGCCCGGTCAGTTTCCCTGCGGTCAGCCGGAACAGATCCGCCGGGGTATGGACGTACTCTTTCTCCACCAGCTGGTCGATGATCTTGTCGCCCATGCCGTCAACGTCCAGCGCGCGACGGGAGACAAAGTGCTTGAGCGACTCTTTACGCTGCGCGCCGCAGATAAGGCCGCCGGTACAGCGGGCTACCGCCTCGCCTTCCACTCGCTCAACGTCGGACTGACAGACCGGGCAGTGGGTCGGGAATTCAACATCCCGGGCATCTGCCGGGCGTTCGGAAAGCACCACGTTGACCACCTGAGGGATCACGTCGCCTGCCCGGCGAATCACCACCTTGTCGCCGATTTTCAAGCCTAAGCGTTCGATCTCATCGGCATTATGCAACGTGGCATTACTCACCAGCACGCCGGCGACATGGACCGGCTCCAGGCGCGCCACCGGCGTAATCGCCCCGGTGCGGCCCACCTGGAACTCCACGTCCCGGACGAAAGTCATCTGCTCCTGGGCGGGGAACTTAAAGGCCACGGCCCAGCGCGGCGCGCGGGCCACGAAACCTAACTGCTCCTGCAGCGCCAGCGAATCGACTTTGATCACCACGCCATCAATGTCAAAGCCCAGATGGGGACGATCTTCCTCGACTTTACGATAGTAAGTGAGCACTTCCTCGGGGGTATGACATAGGGTGACGCGATCGCTCACCGGTAATCCCCATGCTTTAAACTGCTGTAAACGGGCCGAGTGGCTGGCCGGCAGCTCACCGCCCTCCAGCACCCCAACGCCGTAGCAGAAGAAAGTAAGCGGTCGCTTCGCGGTGATGCGCGGGTCCAGCTGGCGCAACGAGCCCGCCGCCGCATTGCGCGGGTTAGCAAACACTTTTCCGCCGGTGCGTCGAGCTTCTTCATTGATTTTTTCGAACCCGGCCTGCGGGAGGAATACTTCCCCGCGCACTTCCAGGCGTGCGGGAATATTATCGCCATGCAGCCTGAGCGGGATGGTGCGGATGGTTCGCACGTTAGAGGTAATATCCTCGCCGGTGGTGCCGTCGCCGCGGGTCGCCGCCTGCACCAGCACGCCGTTTTCGTAGAGAATGCTCACCGCGAGGCCGTCGAGCTTCAGCTCGCAGCAGTAGATGAGAGGGTCAGTGCTTTTCAGGCGATCCTGCACCCGCTTGTTGAAGGCCAGAAAGCTCTCTTCGTCAAACACGTTGTCCAGCGACAGCATCGGCACTTCATGGCGGATCTGGCTGAAGGCGGTCAGCGGCGCCGCCCCCACGCGCTGAGTCGGTGAATCCGGGGTAATCAGCTCCGGATGCTGGCTCTCCAGCTCGCGCAGCTCGCGCATCAGCCGGTCATACTCCGCATCGGGCACTTCCGGTGCGTCCATAACGTGGTACAGGTATTCATGATGGCGAAGCGTGGTTCGCAGTTCAGTCAGTTGTTGTTCGATCGGTTCCATATCACACCATCAATGATAAAAAACCCCCGACAGGCGGGGGTTGAGAAGGAGTTGAGATAACGCGGGACGTCAGGCGTTCGCGTCTTTCACTTCGCGAATACGATCCTGGTATTCACGCAGTTTTTGCGGCGTCATCATGCGACGCTGATCGTCTAGCACCACGCCGCCCACTTCATCGGCGATATACTGCGCAGACTGCAGCATCAGCTTGAAGTTCTGCAGTTCATCACCGTAGGAAGGGACCTGCATAAAGATAGTCACCCCAGGGGTCATCATATCCGCCATGCTGTCGGGGTTGAAGGTCCCCGGCTTCACCATGTTGGCCAGGCTGAACAGTACCGGGCCGCTGCCGTCCGGGCTCAGATGGCGGTGGAAAATATTCATTTCACCAAACTTGAACCCGGCCTGCTGGATGCTATTGATAAGCACCTCGCCGTTAAGCTGCGCGCCATGGTGCGCGGCGACGTTCATCACGATGACCGTCTCTTTACGCTCTTTCGGCTGGGGCGCTGCAGGCTGCTGCGACTCTGTCGGCTGCGGTTCAGCAACCGCGGGCTGCGGCGCTGCAGGCTGCTGCGACTCTGTCGGCTGCGGTTCAGCAACCGCGGGCTGCGGCGCGGCAACAGGCTGGGGCGCAGGCTGCTGCGGAGCGGCCGGCTGCGGCTGGGCGACGGTCGGGGTCACCGGCTGCGTCGCGACAGGCTGTTGCACAGCAGGTTGCGGCTGGTGTTGCGGCTGCGCGGGCGGCTGCGCGGGTTGCGGCTGTTGCCAGCCAGGCTGCGGAGCCGCATGCGGCGCAGACGGTTGTCCCTGCGGTTGTACCGGGGCCTGGCGCGGCGGCGCCTGACGAACCGGTTCCTCAGGACGCACAGGCTGCTGCATCTGGCGCTCGTAAGGCGGCTGGTACTGGTGCTGCGGCGCCTGACGAGGGGCTTCATGCTCCCCATGCGCGCCGTGCGGAGCGTGAGTCACCGGATGAACGCGGACTTCACCTACGCCTTCAACATTATCATCAAAGTCGTCGTTTTCCGACTCATCGTCGCGCGACTTCATACGTTTCAGTGGGCGATCGCGAAACATCGAAGAACGTTCTTTACGGCTGGTCCAGAAACCATGTACCAGTAAAGCGATTATGGCGATCGCGCCAACAATGATTAATATCAGACGCAAATCCTGCATCATTATATTCTCTGTTGTTCTAACACCTTGCCACCACGGCAAACATTTACTCACTAAGAGTATTTGCCGATTACCTCAAGTGCAAGTGCGTCGGTCGCTTTCACCACATAAAGATGAACTAAATCGTGCTTTTTGCTGTTTTTTCGAACATTTCCTAACTGGTTATTGTCTGACGACCCGATAAAATAAGCGAGCATTCACACTGGATGTTCAAAAAGGAGCAATGCCTGGCTATGGTTTCATCATCCGCACCGACCCCGCGTAGCGGCGTATACTACTTTTCGCAGGGCTGGAAACTCATCAGGCTGCCGGGCATACGTCGTTATGTCTTCCTGCCTTTACTGGTTAACGTGCTGCTGATGGGCGGTGCTTTCTGGTGGCTGTTTACCCGTCTCGACAGCTGGATCCCTTCGCTGATGAGCCATGTGCCTGACTGGCTGCAGTGGCTAAACTACCTGCTGTGGCCGGTGGTGGTGCTGTCGATCCTGCTGGTGTTTGGCTATTTCTTTTCTACTATTGCCAACTGGATTGCCGCCCCGTTCAGCGGCCTGCTGGCGGAACAGCTGGAAGCGCGTCTGACTGGCGCCACCCCGCCTGACGTCGGCGTCTTTGGCATCATGAAGGATATTCCGCGCATCATGAAGCGTGAGTGGCAGAAGCTGGCCTGGTACCTGCCCCGCGCCATCGTGCTGTTGCTGCTCTACTTTATACCCGGCGTTGGCCAGACGGTGGCCCCGGTACTCTGGTTCCTGTTCAGCGCATGGATGCTGGCGATTCAATACTGCGATTACCCCTTCGATAACCACAAGGTCCCCTTCAGGATCATGCGCGAAGCGCTGCGCAGCCGCAAGGTGATGAATATGCAGTTTGGCGCGCTCACCAGCCTGTTCACCATGATCCCGGTGTTAAACCTGGTGATCCTCCCGGTGGCTATCTGCGGCGCCACCGCCATGTGGGTCGATTGCTATCGCGACAGACACGCCAGCTGGAAGTAACAGCAGCACCTCCCCTGGAGCGGCGAGAGCCGCTCCTTATATCTCACTTATTCCTTCTTGATCATCATTATTTCCCTTCCGCATATAGATATGCTAAATCCTTACTTCCGCATATTCTTTAAGCGGGTATGCTGATGCCGTACCCCCAAATTTCATACAGTTAAGGACGGGCCATGAGTAAGATTTTTGAAGACAACTCCCTGACTATCGGTCATACGCCGCTGGTACGCCTGAACCGCATTGGTAACGGCCGTATCCTGGCAAAGGTAGAATCTCGTAACCCGAGCTTTAGCGTAAAATGCCGTATCGGCGCCAATATGATCTGGGATGCTGAAAAGCGCGGCGTGCTGAAACCGGGCGTGGAACTGGTCGAACCGACCAGCGGCAACACCGGTATCGCCCTCGCCTACGTGGCGGCGGCTCGCGGCTACAAGCTAACGCTAACCATGCCGGAAACCATGAGCATCGAGCGTCGTAAGCTTCTGAAAGCGCTGGGCGCCAACCTGGTGCTGACCGAAGGTGCCAAAGGCATGAAAGGCGCCATTCAGAAAGCGGAAGAGATTGTCGCCAGCAACCCGGAAAAATTCCTGTTGCTGCAGCAGTTCAGCAACCCGGCTAACCCGGAAATCCATGAAAAGACCACCGGCCCGGAAATCTGGGAAGACACCGACGGTCAGGTGGATGTCTTCATCTCCGGCGTAGGTACCGGCGGTACGCTGACTGGCGTCAGCCGCTACATTAAAAACACCAAGGGCAAAAAAGATCTTTTCACTGTCGCGGTTGAACCGACCGATTCGCCGGTTATCTCCCAGGCGCTGGCGGGTGAAGAGCTCAAGCCGGGCCCGCACAAAATTCAGGGCATCGGCGCCGGCTTCATTCCTGGTAACCTGGATCTGAAGCTGGTGGACAAAGTGATCGGCATTACCAATGATGAAGCGATCTCCACGGCACGCCGCCTGATGGAAGAAGAAGGCATCCTCGCGGGTATCTCTTCCGGGGCCGCCGTTGCCGCGGCGCTGAAGCTGCAGGAAGATGAAGCCTTTACCAACAAGAATATTGTGGTTATCCTGCCTTCCTCGGGTGAGCGTTATTTAAGCACCGCGCTGTTTGCCGATCTCTTCACCGAGAAAGAACTGCAACAGTAGTGCCAGCTTGTAAATAATGTGTAAAAAAGCACCTTTTCAGGTGCTTTTTTGTGGCATACGTCAAAGTTTTACCCCTCCTGGCATTGATTCACCTCGTAGGGTCTGGTATTTAACCAGCACATTTATTTTGATGCGCGAAATTATTCAGAAGAGGATTTCCGCCAGCTGAATCGATTTTATGATTTGGTTCAAGTCTTCCTTTCGCGGCATAATGTTTAATGACGTGCTAGACGTCAATGGCCCGCAGGTCTTCGCAGCGCCAGGCGCTGCCGACGCCAAGGCCGGAAACGTAACGCCGGCGCTAACAATACAGGCTAAAGTCGAGTCGTTAGACTAGACTTTAGGTCCACAACACTAAACCTATAAGTTGGGGAAATATAATGTTCCAGCAAGAAGTTACCATTACCGCTCCGAACGGTCTGCACACCCGCCCTGCTGCTCAGTTTGTTAAAGAAGCTAAAGGCTTCACTTCTGAGATCACTGTAACCTCCAACGGCAAAAGCGCCAGCGCCAAAAGCCTGTTCAAACTGCAGACTCTGGGCCTGACCCAGGGCACCGTAGTAACCCTCTCCGCGGAAGGCGAAGATGAACAGAAAGCGGTTGAGCATCTGGTTAAACTGATGGCTGAACTCGAGTAAGTTCACGGGTTCTTTTTCATATCAGTCACAAGTAAGGTAGGGTTATGATTTCAGGCATTTTAGCATCCCCGGGTATCGCCTTCGGCAAAGCACTGCTGCTGAAGGAAGATGAAATTGTCATCGACCGGAAGAAAATTTCTGCCGATAAGGTTGATCAGGAAGTCGAACGTTTCCTGAGCGGCCGCGCCAAGGCCTCCGCCCAGCTGGAGGTCATCAAAACCAAAGCTGGTGAAACTTTCGGTGAAGAAAAAGAAGCCATCTTCGAAGGGCATATTATGCTGCTGGAAGATGAGGAGCTTGAGCAGGAAATCATAGCCCTGATTAAAGATAAGCATATGACTGCCGACGCGGCAGCCAATGAGGTTATCGACGGTCAGGCCACTGCCCTGGAAGAGCTGGACGATGAATACCTGAAAGAACGTGCGGCTGACGTACGTGATATCGGTAAGCGCCTGCTGCGCAACATCCTTGGTCTGGCCATCATCGATCTGAGCGCGATTCAGGATGAAGTCATTCTCGTCGCCGCCGATCTGACCCCGTCAGAAACCGCACAGCTGAACCTGAAAAAAGTGCTGGGTTTCATCACCGACGCGGGCGGCCGTACCTCCCACACCTCCATCATGGCGCGTTCCCTCGAACTGCCGGCCATCGTGGGCACCGGCAGCATCACGGCGCAGGTGAAAAACGGCGACTATCTGATTCTCGACGCGGTGAACAACCAGGTTCTGATCAACCCGTCTAACGAGCAAATTGAAGCGCTGCGTAATCTGCAGGCTCAGGTTGCGGAAGAAAAAGCCGAACTGGCGAAACTGAAAGATCTGCCGGCGATTACTCTCGACGGCCATCAGGTTGAAGTGTGCGCCAACATTGGTACCGTTCGCGACGTCGAAGGTGCTGAGCGCAACGGCGCCGAAGGCGTAGGCCTGTATCGTACTGAATTCCTGTTCATGGATCGCGACGCGCTGCCAACCGAAGAAGAGCAGTTTGCGGCTTATAAAGCGGTGGCTGAAGCCTGTGGCTCTCAGGCCGTTATCGTGCGTACCATGGACATCGGCGGCGACAAAGAGCTGCCGTACATGAACTTCCCGAAAGAAGAGAACCCGTTCCTCGGCTGGCGTGCTGTGCGTATCGCGATGGATCGTAAAGAGATCCTCCGCGATCAGGTTCGCGCCATCCTGCGTGCCTCCGCTTTCGGTAAGCTGCGCATTATGTTCCCGATGATCATCTCTGTTGAAGAAGTGCGTGCGCTGAAGAAAGAGATCGAAATCTACAAACAGGAACTGCGTGACGAAGGTAAAGCATTTGACGAATCCATTGAGATCGGCGTGATGGTGGAAACACCGGCTGCGGCGACTATTGCTCGTCATCTGGCCAAAGAAGTTGATTTCTTTAGTATCGGCACCAATGATTTAACGCAATATACTCTGGCAGTTGACCGTGGTAATGATATGATTTCACATCTTTACCAGCCGATGTCACCGTCTGTACTGAATCTGATTAAGCAAGTTATTGATGCTTCTCACGCTGAAGGTAAATGGACTGGCATGTGCGGTGAGCTTGCGGGCGATGAACGTGCTACACTTCTGTTGCTGGGTATGGGGCTGGACGAATTCTCTATGAGCGCCATTTCCATCCCGCGCATCAAGAAGATTATTCGTAACACGAACTTCGAAGATGCGAAAGTATTAGCAGAGCAGGCTCTTGCTCAACCGACAACGGACGAGTTAATGACGCTGGTTAACAAGTTCATTGAAGAAAAAACAATCTGCTAATCCACGAGATGCGCGGCCCAAATTACTGCTTAGGAGAAGATCATGGGTTTGTTTGATAAATTGAAATCTCTGGTTTCTGATGACAAGAAAGACACCGGAACTATTGAGATTGTTGCTCCCCTCTCCGGTGAGATCGTCAACATTGAAGACGTGCCGGATGTGGTTTTTGCGGAAAAAATTGTGGGCGATGGGATTGCCATCAAACCGACCGGCAACAAAATGGTCGCGCCGGTAGACGGTACCATTGGTAAAATTTTCGAAACCAACCATGCGTTCTCTATTGAATCTGATAGCGGCATCGAGCTGTTCGTTCACTTCGGTATTGATACCGTTGAACTGAAAGGCGAAGGCTTCAAGCGTATCGCTGAAGAAGGCCAGCGCGTGAAAGTCGGCGACCCGGTTATCGAATTCGATCTGCCGCTGCTGGAAGAGAAAGCCAAGTCGACCCTGACTCCGGTGGTTATCTCCAATATGGACGAGATCAAAGAGCTGATCAAACTGTCCGGTAGCGTGACCGTGGGTGAAACCCCGGTAATCCGCATCAAGAAGTAATATCTGCTGCATAAAAATGGCGCCGAAAGGCGCCATTTTTTTATATCGCGTGGGTCACCGGCTGATAGCATTTTTCGCGGGATAAGATACGCAATCCTTCCGGAGTGCTCTCCAGAATTCGCCGCTCGCTGTCAGAGACCAGCAGTTCACACTGATATCCACCGGCCAGGCCGAACAGCGACCGCGCCACGCAGGCATCCTCCAGCGCCGCCTCCCCTGAAGTATCAAAATGACCAACAATGCGTCCCTGCTGACGGATCACTAACCGATAGCTTTTCATCTCTGTTTCTCCAGCGGCGGCAGGATCAGTTCGTCACATCCCTGCGCGGCAGTCCAGTTCATCACCTCCAGCACGCGCTGGGCGGCTGCCTCCGTCGCAGCACCCAGCGCCAGGCCGGAAAGCAACCCGCTCACCAGCTCGGCGCAGAACAGATCGCCGGTACCCTTTAAATCCGTCTCCACCCGCGGGTGAACCACCACCTCCACCGCATCGGCCGTCACCACCAGCACATTGATCGTCGAATCAGCTTCTCCCGGCGCGCTGGTGATCACCACCCATTTGAGGCTGTCCGACAGCAGGCTACGCGCCGCGGCGACCGCCTCCGGCTGATTGCGACAGCGCTGGCCGCTCAGCGTCTCCAGCTCAAACAGATTAGGGGTGATCCCTTGCGCCAGCGGCAGCAGGTGCTGACGATAGGCGTCCGGGATCTCGGCCTTGACGTAGATGCCGCTGTCGACATCGCCAATCACCGGATCCACCAGAATACAGAGATCGGGATGGCGGTCGCGGACCCGCGTCAGCCACTGCGCCAGACGTTCAATTTGCACGGCGTTGCCCATATAACCGGTCGTCACCGCACGCAGTTCGCGCAACGCGTCGCGCTCCTCCAGCGCCTGCAGGTACCCGACAAACCACTCCTCCGGGATAATGCCGCCATAGAACGTCTCATAATGGGGCGTATTGCTGAACAGCACCGTCGGTACCGCCAGCACGCGCAGACCGTGCTGTTTAATCGCCGGTACCGCGATGCTGTTGCCGACGCTGCCGTAGACTACCTGCGACTGCACGGCGACGATATCGACTTCCGACGCCCGGCTTTTGTCGTGAAAGAGCACTGATTGTATGTCATCTTGCTGGCCCATCTTTTCTCCCCCCGCTGGACAGCGGGTCACGCTCTGATTATGATTCGTCCTATGCTAAATTTCATTTTGTCATAGGTCAATAATGTTTGCCGGAAAAACCGCCAGCGATATCTTCGATCATATCCGCCATCTGGTGCAGAGCGGTGGCTTGCAGCCCGGAGAGGTTCTGCCGCCGGTCCGCGAGCTCGCCAGCCAGCTTGCGGTGAATCGCAATACCGTCGCCGCCGCCTATAAACGGCTGGTCACCTCCGGGCTGGCCGTCAGCCAGGGACGGAACGGCACAGCTATCAAAGCACGGGATCCGCTGCCGGCGCTGGAAGGCGGTGACCCCACGACGCCGCTGAACGATCTTTCCAGCGGCAATCCGGACCCCGCCAGGCTGCCTGATTTACCACGCTATCTGGGCCAAATTGCCCGCACGCCCCGCCTGTATGGCGATGCCCCCATCGAGCCGCGGCTAGGAGAATGGGCTGAGGCATGGTTTGCCAGGGAGATAACCGTTCCCTTTGCCCTGAATCTCGCCAGCGGGGCGATTGACGCGCTGGAGCGCCTGCTGTGCGCCTTGCTGCTCCCCGGCGACGGCGTGGTGGTTGAAGATCCCTGTTTTCTCAGCAGCATCAATATGGTGCGTTACGCTGGCTTTACCCCTTGCCCGGTGGCGGTGGATGCGGAGGGGATGGATCCAGACGGGCTGGAGGAGGCGTTACGCAACGGCGCGCGGGCGGTGATCTTGACCCCGCGCGCGCACAATCCTACCGGCTGTAGCCTGACGGAAACCCGGGCGCATGCCCTGCGGGAGGTGCTGGCCCGCTATCCGCAGGTACTGGCGATCGTCGATGACCATTTTGCCCTGCTGTCGGCCACGCCCTGGTTTTCTCCTCTGCCAGCGAGCACCCAACGCTGGGCGGTGGTGCGTTCGATGTCAAAAACCCTCGGGCCAGACCTGCGGCTGGCTTTTATCGCCAGCGATGTCGACACCTCCTCCGCGCTGCGTCTGCGGCTTAACGCCGGCAGCCAGTGGGTCAGCCATCTGCTGCAGGATCTGACGCTGGCCTGTCTCACCGATAAGGCGTTTATCGCCTCGATGACGGAGACCCGCCGTCACTATCGGCAACAGAATGAGAAACTGGCGGCAGCGCTGGCCCGGCACGGCGACAGTCATGCTGCGCCTGGCGATGGCCTCAATTTCTGGCTGCCGCTGCCAACGGCGAGCCAACCCTACGCCTTACGCCTGGCCCGGGCCGGCTGGCTGGTCCGCGAGGGGGAGGTGTTTGGCATCCGTACGCCCTCCCACGGGCTACGCCTGTCGCTGGGCCACCTGAGCGACGCTGAGATTGCCCGCCTGGCGGCCGATATAGCCCAGGTGTTAGACGCCCCCTGACGCAGGCAGTGCGCCGAACGCATCGGGGAGGGATGGAAGCTGTCGACAAGTTACTGAAAAATTAGACGAAAACAGGCGTAGTCTTACCTGCATGACCGGAACGTTGAGACGGATACAACACTCTCGGTGGCTGATAAATCGCTCACAATAAGGAGCACCAGAGATGCATCACATTGACCTGACGCTAAAAACAGTCATTGAGGCCTGCGACCGCGCTATCTCGCAGGAAGATTACGATACCCTGATGGGCTATTACGCGGAAGACGCCGCGCTGGTCGTCAAACCGGGCATGGTGGTCAGAGGGAAAGAGAATATCCGCAAAGCGTTTATCGCCATTGCCGACTATTTCCAGCACCGGCTGATCGTGACTCAGGGGAAAATGGAGATCATCGAGGGCGGCGGCAATGCGCTGGTGATTATGGAGACCCGGCTGGATATCCCGACGGCACAGGGGATAACACAGGTTACGCGACGCGCAACCTATGTCTTTCAGAAGCAGGGCGAGCGCTGGCTGTGCACCGTCGATAACTCCTACGGCACCGACCTGCTCGATGATTAAATACCCGCCCCCTGGCTAAAGTGTTCCTCGCCGAAAACGCCGGTGGAGAGGTAGCGATCGCCGCGATCGCAGACGATCGCCACCACCACCGCGCCTGGGTTTTCGCGAGCGATACGTAACGCCCCGGCTACCGCGCCGCCAGAGCTGACGCCGCAGAAAATGCCTTCCTGTACCGCCAGCTGACGCATGGTGTTCTCGGCATCCTGCTGATGAATATCCAGCACCGCATCCACCAGCGAAGCGTTAAAGATCCCCGGCATATACTCTGCCGGCCAGCGGCGTATCCCGGGAATACTGCTGCCCTCCTCCGGCTGCAGGCCGACAATGGTCACCGGTTTACTCTGTTCGCGCAGAAAACGTGACACGCCGGTAATGGTGCCGGTGGTCCCCATACTGGAGACAAAGTGGGTGATACGCCCCGCGGTCTGCTGCCAGATTTCCGGCCCGGTGGTAGTGTAGTGGGCGTAGGGGTTGTCCGGGTTGTTGAACTGATCGAGCAGTTTGCCCTCCCCGCGCTGAGCCATCTCCAGGGCCAGGTCGCGGGCCCCCTCCATCCCCTGCTCTTTGGTGACCAGGATCAGCTCGGCGCCATAGGCGCGCATCGCGGCCCGGCGCTCCTGGCTCATGTTGTCGGGCATCAGCAGCTTCATCCGGTAGCCTTTCAGCGCGGCGATCATCGCCAGCGCGATACCGGTGTTGCCGCTGGTCGCTTCAATTAGCACGTCGCCGGGCTGAATTTCGCCCCGCTTTTCCGCTTCAACGATCATCGACAGCGCAGCGCGATCTTTCACCGAACCGGCTGGATTATTGCCTTCAAGTTTGACCCAGATTTCGCTGCCATTGTCCGGCCCCAGACGCTGAAGCCTGACCAGAGGGGTATTGCCGATGGTGTGTTCGAGTGTATTCACGATTTTTACTCAATAAAAAAGCCGGGCGGCGCTTCGCTTACCCGGCCTACCAGACGCGTGATAATTCCAGACCGGGTAAACACAGCGTCACCCGGCAAAAGCACATGGATTTAAGCTATCAGGCCGACTGCGCCAGAGCAAGCTCGCCGCGCGGCTCGATACGCTCGGTACCGTTGTACAGGCGCGCGTTTTGCAGCCCGACGAACAGCCGTTCGCCGCGGGACGGCGCCTCATCGCCCGTTAACACCACGCTCAGCGGTTCGTCATACCACCCCAGAGGCTGGACGACTAATTGGGTGTAGTGACCTTTCGGGCTGGCCTCCAGGACCTGCACCGGCAGCGGCGAATCCAGGCTGGTTCGGCGGCTGATGTCCACTTCCCACGGACGCAGGAACAGATCCACCGGCCCCTGGTAAGCCGGGGTATAGCCTAACGGCCAGCGGTGAGCGCCAACGTGGAACTGTCCGCCGCGGATAACCCCCTGCAGGCGATTCACTTCCCCCATGAACTCCAGCACGAAGCGGGTCGACGGCTCACGCCACACGCGTTCAGGCGCATCGGCCTGTTCGATGTTGCCCTGGCTCATCACCACCACCCGGTCGGCAACTTCCATCGCCTCTTCCTGATCGTGGGTGACGAACACGCTGGTAAATTTCAGCTCTTCATGCAGCTGACGCAGCCAGCGGCGCAGCTCTTTACGCACCTGCGCATCCAGCGCGCCGAAAGGTTCATCCAGCAGCAGAATTTGCGGCTCTACCGCCAGGGCGCGCGCCAGCGCCACGCGCTGTTTCTGACCACCGGACAGCTGCGCCGGATAGCGATCCGCCAGGTGGGCCAGTTGCACCATCTCCAGCAGTTTGGTCACTTTGGCTTTAATCGCCGCGGCGTTGGGTCGTTCGCGGCGCGGCAGCACGGTCAGGCCAAAGGCGATGTTATCGAACACCGTCATATGGCGGAACAGCGCATAGTGCTGGAAGACGAAGCCCACTTTACGGTCGCGGGCGTGCATCCGGCTGACGTCGGTACCGTGGAAGCGGATATGACCGCTGGTCTGATGTTCCAGCCCGGCGATAATCCGCAGCAGGGTCGTTTTCCCGGAGCCGGAAGGCCCCAGCAGCGCAACCATTTGTCCGGAAGGGATATCCAGCGAGATATCATTCAGCACCTGGGTGCGACCAAACGATTTCTTAATATTGGCAATCTCAATGCTCATGATTTCCCTCCTGTTGCGCGCGTTTTTCCTGATTGGCCAGACGCCATTGCAACATACTCTTTAAAAACAGGGTCAGAATAGCCATTAACGTCAGCAGGGCCGCGGCGGTAAACGAGCCGACGGTGTTGTAATCCTGCTCCAGTAATTCAATTTGCAGCGGCAGCGACAGCGTTTCTCCGCGGATCGAACCGGAGACCACCGACACCGCGCCGAATTCGCCGATGGCGCGGGCGTTGGTCAACACCACGCCGTACAGCAGCGCCCAGCGAATATTGGGCAGCGTCACCCGGCGGAACATCTGCCAGCCGGAAGCGCCCAGCAAGACCGCCGCCTCATCTTCATGACTGCCCTGACTCATCATCACCGGCACCAGCTCACGCACCACAAACGGACAGGTGACAAAGATCGTCGCCAGCACCATGCCGGGCCAGGCGAACATGATTTGCAGGTTATGCGCATCAAGCCAGCCGCCCAGCGGACCGTTAGAGCCGTAGAACAGCAGATAAACCAGACCGGCTACCACCGGCGAGACAGCGAACGGGATATCCAGCATCGTCAATAGCAGCTGGCGTCCCGGGAACGTAAAACGCGTGACCAGCCAGGCCAGCAAGGTCCCGAACACCAGGTTCACCGGCACGGTAATCAAGGCGATCATCACTGTCAGCCAGATGGCGTGGAGCATGTCCGGATTGGCCAGGTTTTCCAGTACCGGCATTAACCCTTTGCTGAAGGCCTGGATAAAGATGTAAAGCATCGGCACCACGAGGATGAAGGCGGAGACCAGCATCCCGACGCCAATCAGAAACCATTTTCCCCAGTTGATGCGGGGCGCGTCGTAGCGTTTCAATTGAGTAACTTCCGCCATTAGTGACCTACCACGCGTCGACCAAAGCGACTCTGCAGGGTATTGATGGAAAACAGCAGCAGCAGTGAGGCGGCCAGGATCACCGAGGCGATGGCGCTCGCCGCCGGATAGTCAAACTCCTGCAGTCGAATAAAGATCATCAGCGACGTCACTTCCGTCTTCCACGCGATGTTGCCGGCGATAAAAATCACCGCGCCAAATTCGCCGAGGCTGCGGGTAAACGACAGGGCAATGCCCGCCAGCAGGGCTGGCGACAGCTCCGGCAGCACCACCTTGCGGAAGCTCTGCCAGCGCGTAGCGCCCAGCGTTTCCGCTGCTTCTTCATATTCCGGACCCAGCTCTTCCAGCACCGGCTGCACGGTACGTACCACGAAGGGGATGCTGGTGAACGCCATCGCCACGGCGATACCGAGCCAGGTATAGGTCACTTTAATATCGAACTTCGCCAGCCATTCCCCGTAAATGCCGTTAACCGAAAACAGCGAAGCCAGGGTCAGGCCGGCCACCGCCGTCGGCAGCGCAAACGGCAGATCCATTAAGGCATCCAGCAGCGTGCGGCCCGGAAAACGATAGCGGGTAAGGATCCACGCCATCAGCAGGCCGAAGACGCCGTTAAAAATCGAGGCCACGAACGCCGACAGCAGCGTCACCTTATAGGCCGCCACCACCTGCGGGTTGGTGATCACATCCCAGTACTGCGCCCAGCTCATCTGCGCCAGCTGCATCACCAGCGCGCTGAGCGGTAATAACAGAATCAGACAGACAAACAGCAGGCTGGTGCCGAGGCTCAGGGTAAAGCCCGGCAGCACGCGCTTGGACGACACAGCAAACATTACTTACGCCCCGCCGCCAGCAGTTTGTCCAGTTCGCCGCCGCTGGCGAAGTGGGTTTTCATCACCTCAGGCCAGGAGCCAAACTTGTCCTCCACGCGGAACAGTTCGGTCTGCGGGAATTTATCCTTCAGCGAATCCATCACTTTCGGGTTGTTTACCCGATAGTAGTAGTCGGTAATGATGGTCTGCGCCTGCGGACTGTAGAGCCAGTTCAGGTAGGCCTTCGCCGCCTTTTCCGTGCCGTTGGCTTTGACGTTTTTATCCACCCAGGCCACCGGGAACTCCGCCAGAATGTTGGTTTTCGGGATCACCACTTCAAATCCCTGCGCCTCATACTGCTTGCGAATATTGTTCACTTCCGACTCGAAGCTGATCAGCACATCGCCCAGGCCGCGCTCGGCGAAGGTGGTGGTCGCCCCGCGTCCGCCGGTGTCGAAGACTTCGACGTTCTTCAGGAACTGGGTCATAAACTGTTCGGTTTTGGCTTTATCGCCGCCGTCGGCTTTATCCGCCGCGCCCCAGGCCGCCAGGTAGGTGTACCGCGCGTTGCCCGAGGTTTTCGGGTTCGGGAAGATCAGCTTAACGTCAGAGCGGACCAGGTCATTCCAGTCATGAATGTTTTTCGGGTTGCCTTTGCGCACCAGGAAGCCCATCGTCGAATAGAACGGCGAGCTGTTGTTCGGCAGGCGGCTTTGCCAGTCGGCCGGGATCAGGTTGCCTTTGTCATGCAGGATCTGCACGTCCGTCACCTGGTTGTAGGTCACCACGTCCGCCTTCAGGCCCTGCAGGATCGCCAGCGCCTGCTTGGACGAGCCAGCGTGCGACTGCTTGATGGTCAGCTTGTCCCCGCCATTGTCCTTCGCCCACTGCTGCTCAAAAGGCGGGTTAAGGGCGGCAAACAGCTCGCGGGAGACATCATAGGAGCTGTTCAGCAGCTCCGTCGCCTGCGCCTGCGCCACCAGCAGCATGGAAGCCGCCAGCGCCAGATATCCTTTTTTCAGTGATTTAACGGCCATTGCGCACCCTTATCAAAAATGATCATTTACTGATGATCATCATATTTATAACGGGTACGAAAGGAGTAACGGTTTTATATACCGTTTGGCGATTTGGAAGTCGAAAAGGGAATAAGCACCTGGCAAAGCTTAGCTGAAAACGGCTGGCAAATAAGGTGATGAAATCGGACGAGGAGCGAACAGCGTGGCACACTTTGTTAATGGAAAACAGCACAAATGACGCCCGGCAGTTGCTCCGCCACCTGACGCCGCAGGAGCGCCGCCTGTGGCACCAGCTGCGCGATCGCCGTTTTGCCAGCTACAAGTTTCACCGCCAAGCATCCCGCCGGACCCTATATTCAAGATTTTGCCTGGTGATTGAGCTCGCCGGCGGCCAGCATGACAACCGGACTGAATACGATGCCCGGCGCACAACATGGCTTAAGCAGCAAGGCTGGACCGTTTTACGCTTCTGGAATATCGAGTATGACCGGAACGAAACCGGCGTGCTGCAGGTGATCCTGCGCACGCACGAGGAACTCTCCCCCTCACCCCGGCCCTCTCCCTCACGGAGAGGGTTAGGGTGAGGGGAAAGCATTACAGCGCCTGAATACGCTCCAGGGACGGCGCGAAGTAATAGCCGCCGGTCACCGGTTTGGTGAAGCGCAGCATCGCGTCGCGTTTGCCGTCGGTATCGCCGAACATGCTCAGCAGCTGCTGCTCGATGTTGTACAGACGCGCGCAGTAGGCGCAAAAATAGAGGCCATGGGTACCGCTGGCGGTGCCATACGGCAGGCTCTGGCGGACGATTTTCAGCCCTTTGCCATCTTCTTTTAAGTCAACGCGGCTCAGGTGAGACGTGACCGGACGTGCGTCGCCATCGATCTCTTCGTTGGCTTCTTTGGTGCGGCCAATCATCATCTCCTGATCCGGCACGCTCATGCGGTTCAGCTGTTTGAGATTATGCTCCCAGCGCTGGACGAATACGTAGCTGCCGCCCGCATCCACGCCGTCTTTGATCACCGCCACTTCACGACGGGTTTCTTCCCCCGCCGGGTTTTCGGTGCCGTCGACGAAGCCGCTGAGGTCACGCTCTTCCACCCAGCGGAAGCCGTGGATCTCTTCTTTCACCTCGATAGCGTCGCCAAAGGCGGCCAGCGCGGCCTGCGCCACCGAGAAGTTCACTTCATGGCGGGCGGATAAAATATGAATCAGCAGGTCATACTGGGTGGATGGCGCCAGCCCTTTGCCGTAGACCGGAAAATCTTTTAACTCCTCCGCCCCTTCGCCGCCGCTCAGCTGACGCCAGACGGTATTGCCGAACGCCACCACCGCACCGAGTTTAGCGTCGGGGAATTTAGCCTGGAAGGTGGCCACGTTATCGACAAAATTTTTGCTCGCTTCGCGCAGGGCGTTAACGTCCCCTTTGATATTGGCTTCAATCCAAATCGCCGCGCGGCAATGTTCCGGCAAAATGCCGCTCTGAACCTGAGACATCGCTCCTCCTGAAATGATGCAACTACAACGCTCTCGCGTTGCTAACGCGCCATTGTAACCGTTTTTCAGGGCCATCGTGTCTCTTCAGATCAATTTAGCGACGCCAGATAATTTTGCTGACCTTCCAGTTTTTCAGCGTATCGTCGGAGGGCATCAGCTCGTCCGGGCCGCTCCAGTGACCGGTGAAGGCGTAACTGATATGCTGGCTCCCCTCGGCCTGACACTCGACGACCGCGCCATTGTCATTGCTGCCTTTCTGGCAGTTGCCGAAGGCTTTGCTGTACAGGTCGCTGAACGGTGTGCCGATTTTCACGCCGCTGGCGGTTTTGATTTCGGCATCGCGGACGTCAATCCGGCTGATGGCGCCGTTGTCGCCATTGATGGTCAGCGCCACGCTGTTTTCTTTCAGCGCTTCAAAGTAGTGGACGATATTCCCCTTATCGGTCTTCATTCCGCTGCGCAAACGGTAGTCGCTCCCCAGCGCATCGCTAATGGCCTGTTCGTTGAGCGGCGTGGACGCCGTCAGTTTCCCCACCCCCTGCTCGGTCACCTCGGTGGAAGAACCAAACCAGTTCCACGGATAGGCCGCCGACCAGTTGACCGCGCTCATCGTTGAGCAGCCGGTCAGCGCCAGCGGAAGCGCGCAGAGCATTACACGTAGCGATTTCATATCACAATCCTTTCTGAGTCATTCAACGCATGTTGGAGTTCACGATCGGCAAAAAGTGCCATTAAAAGGTGGTCTGGCGAAAACAGGCGCCGAGGCGACGGCTGGTCGCCAGCCACCACAGGGCATAACCATCCGCCGCCAGCAGTCCGATGGTCAGCGAGGAGGGAGATTCGCCGCTCAGCCATAGCATCGGCTGCCACAGCAAGAGCAGCACTTGCGATAACACCAGCAGCCAGCGCATCGCCCGCCACAGGCGCGGCAGGCGCTGACGATAGCCGCTAAGCAGAAAGGCCAGCACCGCCGGCACGCCGGGGAGTAGACCGAGCCAGAAGCGGTCGTGATCGGGATAGAACAGATTTAGAATCGCGTCGCCCTGCTGACGCGACGCGCCGGCCATCAAGAACAGCACCCAGGTGCGGGCCTGTAACAACAGCACGCACCAGAAAAGGAAAGGCAGACGCAGACGGCCATGGGCATCAAAATCGGCGGGGATAAACTCAGTATTCTTCATCTTCAATCAGGCGTTTGCCCAGGGTCAGGACATCGGCGTACTCATAGCCCAGCCGCTCGTACATCCCCTGCACCACGTCGTTGTCCTCGCGGACCATAATATTGATTTTCGGGCAGCCGCGAGCAATCAGCTTTTTCTCCAGACGGTTGAGCAGCGCGTTCGCGATCCCCCGACCGCGATATTCCGGATGGACGCCCAGATAGTAGGCCGACCCGCGATGGCCGTCATATCCGCCCATCACCGTACCGACGACTTCGCCGTTCACTTCCGCCACCAGGAACAGGCTGACATCGTGATTCAGCTTGCGCTCAATATCCATCTCCGGATCGTTCCAGGGACGCAGCAGATCGCAACGCTCCCACAGCGTCACAACCTCTTCGAAATCCTGCTGGCGAAAAACGCGAATCTCCATGGTATTCCCCACCATTGACGGTTAAAAACAGTGATTATGGCGCGAATATGACTGATAGCCAATATCAGGCGAAATCAGCGACAAAAAATGGCATAATATGACTTTGTCATGTATTGAAATGAAAAGTAAAACAATTCTTATTTTGAATGGTCGTAACGGCAAACGCGATACGATATAACATTGGACATCACTTGTTTACAATTCAGGCCGAATGAGCACTTTTAAACCCTTAAAAATACTTGCTTCGCGCCGTCAGGTGCTGAAAGCCGGGCTGGCTGCCATGACGCTGAGCGGCGTCACTGCACAGGTCAGCGCAAAAGAGCAGCCACTGAAAACATCAAATGGACACAGCAAACCCGCCGCCAAAAAGGCCGGCGCACGCCGCATTGTGATGCTCGACCCGGGCCACGGCGGCATCGACACCGGGGCTATCGGCCATAATGGCTCGAAAGAGAAGCATGTGGTGCTGGCGATCGCTAAGAACGTGCGCAGCATCTTGCGCAGCAACGGCATTGACGCCCGCCTGACCCGCACCGGCGATACCTTTATCCCGCTGTATGACCGCGTGGAGATTGCCCATCAGCACGGCGCCGATCTGTTTATGTCGATCCACGCCGATGGCTTCACCAACCCGAGCGCTGCCGGCGCCTCGGTGTTCGCTCTGTCAAACCGCGGCGCCAGTAGCGCCATGGCGAAATACCTCTCCGATCGCGAAAACCGCGCCGACGAGGTCGCCGGTAAGAAAGCGACGGATAAAGACCATCTGCTGCAGCAGGTGCTGTTCGATCTGGTACAGACCGACACCATTAAAAACAGCCTGACGCTGGGCTCGCATATCCTGAAAAAGATCAAGCCGGTGCATAAGCTGCACAGCCGCAATACCGAACAGGCGGCGTTCGTGGTGCTGAAGTCGCCGTCCATACCGTCCGTGCTGGTGGAAACCTCGTTCATTACGAACCCGAACGAGGAAAAACTGCTCGGCACCACCGCCTTCCGGCAGAAAATCGCCACCGCGATTGCCAACGGCATTATCAGCTATTTCCACTGGTTCGATAACCAGAAAGCCCATTCGAAGAGACGTTAATGAAACCCGATGCCGCGCAGGTTAAAACTTTTCTGCTCCAGCTGCAGGACAGCCTCTGTCAGCAGCTAAGCGCCGTGGATGGCGCGCCGTTTATTGAAGACGCCTGGCAGCGGGAAGGCGGCGGCGGCGGACGCAGCCGGGTGCTGCGCGACGGCAATGTGTTCGAGCAGGCGGGGGTCAACTTTTCCCATGTCCATGGCGACGCCATGCCAGCCTCCGCCACCGCCCACCGCCCGGAGCTGGCCGGACGCAGCTTTGAAGCCATGGGCGTCTCGCTGGTGGTCCATCCGCTGAACCCCTATGTGCCCACCAGCCACGCCAACGTGCGGTTCTTTATTGCCGAAAAGCCTGGCGCCGAGCCGGTGTGGTGGTTCGGCGGCGGCTTTGATTTAACCCCCTACTACGGCTTTGAAGAGGATGCCGTCCACTGGCATCGTACCGCCCGCGATCTGTGTCTGCCTTTCGGCGAAGCCGTCTATCCGCGCTATAAAAAATGGTGCGATGATTATTTCTATCTGAAGCACCGCCAGGAACAGCGCGGGATTGGCGGTCTGTTCTTTGACGACCTGAACACCCCGGATTTTGACCACTGCTTCGCCTTTATGCAGGCAGTGGGTAACGGTTACGCTGACGCCTATTTACCCATCGTCGAACGCCGAAAAGCCACGCCGTACGGCGAGCGTGAGCGCCATTTTCAGCTCTATCGCCGCGGCCGCTACGTCGAATTCAATCTGGTCTGGGACCGTGGCACCCTGTTCGGTCTGCAGACCGGCGGTAGGACGGAATCTATTCTGATGTCGATGCCGCCGCTGGTGCGCTGGGAATATGATTACCAGCCGGAGGCCGGCAGCCCTGAGGCGGCGCTGAACGAGTTTATTAAAGTGAAAGCCTGGATCTGAGCGACGCCAAATCAGACCAAAAAGCCCCGGAGTACCGGGGCTTTTTTATGACGTTTACAGCGGTTCGGTTTGCGCTTCGACAACCGCCAGCGCCACCATATTCACGATGCGACGCACAGAGGCGATCGGCGTCAGGATATGCACCGGCTTCGCTACCCCCATCAGCACCGGCCCGACGGTGACCCCTTCCGAACTGGAGACGCGCAGCAGGTTATAGCTGATCCGGGCGGCTTCCATATTCGGCATCACCAGAATATTGGCCGACCCCTTCAGCGGGCTGTCCGGCATGCGATCGTTGCGAATGCTTTCCACCAGCGCGGCGTCGCCATGCATTTCGCCATCGATCATCAGCTCCGGCGCGCGCGCCTTCACCAGCTCAAGGGTTCTGCGCATCTTGCTGGCGGACGGGCAGTCGGCAGAGCCAAAGTTGGAATGCGACAGCAACGCCACCCGCGGTTCGATACCAAAGCGACGCACGCTTTCCGCCGCCATCAGGGTGATCTCCGCCAGCTCTTCCGGCGATGGATCGTGATTGACATAGGTGTCGGCGATAAAGGTGTTGCCGCTCGGCAGCAACAGCGCGTTCATCGCCCCGGCGGTGCTGACGCCATCGCGATAGCCGAACAGCGGCTGCACCACGCGGTAGTGGTCGTGGTACTCGCCAATGGTGCCGCAGATCATCGCATCCGCTTCGCCACGGTGAACCATGATGGCGCCAATCACCGTGGTGTTGCTAATCACCGCCCGCTGCGCCTGCTCCTGGGTAATGCCGCGGCGTTTCATCAGCTGGTAGTACTCGCTCCAGTACTCTTTAAACCGCGGGTCGGATTCATTATTGACGATCTCGAAGTCAACGCCGGCCTTGATCTGCAGGCCCAGCTTCTGGATGCGCATTTCAATCACGCTCGGGCGCCCCACCAGAATCGGTTTGGCCAGCCCCAGCGACACCAGCTCCTGGGTGGCGTGCAGCACCCGGGTCTCCTCCCCTTCCGCCAGCACCACGCGCTTCGGCTCTTTGCGCGCCTGAGAGAAGATAGGCTTCATAAACAGGTTGGTCTTATAGACGAACTCGCTCAGCTTCTCGATATAGGCGTCAAAATCGGCGATCGGGCGCGTCGCCACGCCGGAGTCCATCGCCGCCTTCGCCACCGCGGGGGCGATCTTGACGATCAGCCGCGGATCGAACGGTTTCGGAATAATGTAGTCCGGGCCAAAGCTTAAATCCTGATCGCCGTAGGCGGAGGCGACCACTTCGCTCTGCTCGGCGTGGGCCAGCTCGGCAATGGCATGCACCGCCGCCAGCTTCATCTCTTCGTTGATCGCCGTCGCGCCGACGTCCAGCGCGCCGCGGAAGATGAACGGGAAGCAGAGGACGTTGTTGACCTGGTTAGGGTAGTCGGAGCGGCCGGTGCAGATGATGGCGTCATCACGGACCTGCTTCGCCAGCGGCGGCAGAATTTCCGGCTCCGGGTTGGCCAGGGCGAGGATCAGCGGCGCGCGCGCCATCTTCTTCACCATCTCCGGGGTCAGCACTTTCGGACCGGAGCAGCCGAGGAAAATGTCCGCGCCGTCGATCACGTCATCAAGGGTGCGTTTGCCGTCGTCTTCCACCGCGTAGGCCGCTTTGGTTTCCGCCATGTTCGGCTCACGATCCTTATAGATAACGCCTTTCGAATCGCAGACCACGATGTTGTGCTTTTGCATCCCCAGCGCCACCAGCAGGTTCATGCAGGCGATAGCCGCCGCCCCCGCGCCGGAGACCACCATCCGCACGTCGGACAGATTCTTCTCAACGACGCGCAGGCCGTTGAGGATCGCCGCGGTGCTGATGATCGCCGTGCCGTGCTGATCGTCATGGAACACCGGAATATTCATCCGCTCGCGCAGCTGCTGCTCAATGTAGAAACACTCCGGCGCTTTAATATCTTCGAGGTTGATGCCGCCGAAGGTCGGCTCGAGGGCGGCGACGACGTTAATGAATTTGTCCGGGTCCAGCTCATCGACTTCGATATCAAACACATCGATGCCGGCAAATTTCTTAAACAGGACGCCTTTGCCCTCCATTACCGGTTTGCCGGCCAGGGCGCCGATGTTGCCAAGCCCCAGCACCGCAGTGCCGTTGGAGACGACCGCCACCAGGTTGCCGCGGGCGGTATATTTGTAAGCCGCCAGCGGATCTTTTTCGATTTCCAGACAGGGGGCCGCGACGCCCGGCGAGTAGGCCAGCGCCAGATCGCGCTGGGTGGCGAGAGGTTTGGTCGGCGAGACCTGGATTTTTCCGGGAACCGGAAATTCGTGGAAGTCGAGGGCGCTCTGTTTTAACTGCTCATCCATTTTATATTCCTTTCTTTCACGTATCGTTCGTAGGGAAAAAGCGTGATGACCATCCTGTCGTTCACCTTTCAGTGGCAGACAGTATCCCTCCTGGCGGGGCGATAAACTTTGAACACCGCCAAACTCTGGCCATCGCTATGATCTGGTTGTTATCAATTTATAGCGGTTATGTTACCCGGATTCGCCGCCAATAATAGCCCCGTCTGCTATGCTTTTTGGTTATGTACCTCATCAATATTTATACCGCATACCGGCAAGCACTCATGTAACACCTTGTTCCAGGAGGACTTATCCATGAATCAGCTAGACAGTATTAAGCAGTTCACCACCGTGGTCGCCGACAGCGGCGACATCGAATCCATCCGCCACTACCATCCGGAAGATGCCACCACCAACCCCTCCCTGCTGCTGAAGGCCGCCGGGCTGGCGTCCTATAGCGGACTCATCGACGACGCGATCGCCTGGGCCAAAAAGCAAGGAGGCAGCCGCGAAGCGCAGGTAACTCACGCCTGCGATAAGCTGGCGGTCAATTTTGGCGCGGAGATACTCAAAAGCATTCCTGGCCGTGTCTCCACCGAGGTGGACGCCCGGCTCTCCTTCAACCGGGAGAAGAGTATCGAGAAGGCGCGCCATCTGGTGGCGCTGTATCAGGAGATGGGCATTGATAAGTCACGGATCCTGATCAAGCTGGCCTCCACCTGGGAGGGGATCCGCGCCGCCGAAACGCTGGAAAAAGAGGGGATCCACTGCAACCTGACGCTGCTGTTTTCCTTCGCCCAGGCCCGGGCCTGCGCCGAAGCCGGGGTCTATCTGATCTCCCCTTTCGTCGGGCGTATTTATGACTGGTATCAGGCGCGCAAACCGCTGGATCCTTACGTGGTTGAGGAAGATCCAGGGGTGAAATCCGTGCGCAATATCTATGACTACTTCAAACAGCATAAATACAACACCATCGTGATGGGCGCCAGCTTCCGCCGCACCGAGCAGATCCTCGCCCTGGTCGGCTGCGACCGCCTGACCATCGCCCCGCCTTTATTAAAAGAGCTGCAGGCCAGCGACGCCCCGGTGGTGCGCAAACTGATCCCTGCCAGCCAGATCCTGCCGCGCCCGGTGCCGCTCAGCGAGGCGGAGTTCCGCTGGGAACATAATCAGGATCCTATGGCGGTCGAAAAGCTGGCGGAGGGTATCCGCCTGTTCGCCGTCGATCAACGCAAACTGGAAGATCTGCTTGCCGCCAAACTGTCACTTTAGTCTCACGGAGAAAACTATGTCCCGAAGAGAGCTTGCCAACGCCATCCGCGCCCTGAGTATGGACGCGGTGCAGAAAGCCAATTCCGGCCACCCCGGTGCGCCAATGGGGATGGCAGATATTGCCGAAGTGCTGTGGAACGATTTTCTCAAGCACAATCCGCAAAACCCTGGCTGGGTGGACCGCGACCGCTTTATTCTGTCCAACGGCCACGCGTCGATGCTGCTCTACAGTCTGCTGCACCTGACCGGCTACGATCTGCCGCTGTCAGAGCTAAAGCAGTTCCGCCAGCTTCACTCTAAAACGCCGGGTCACCCGGAGCATGGCTATACCCCCGGGGTGGAGACCACCACCGGCCCGCTGGGCCAGGGGCTGGCGAACGCCGTCGGTATGGCCATTGCCGAACGCACCCTGGCGGCGCAGTTTAACCGCCCCGGTCATGAGATTATCGACCATCACACCTGGGTTTTCATGGGCGATGGCTGTCTGATGGAGGGGATCTCCCATGAAGCCTGTTCGCTGGCAGGCACGCTCGGACTGGGCAAGCTGATCGGTTTTTACGATCACAACGGCATCTCCATCGACGGCAAAACCGAAGGCTGGTTTTCCGACGATACAGCGGAACGCTTCCGCGCCTACCACTGGCATGTGATCGGCGATATCGACGGCCACGATCCGCAGGCCATCAAACAAGCCATTACGGAAGCGCAGGCGGTGAAAGATAAGCCGTCGCTGATCATCTGTCGGACCATCATCGGCTTCGGTTCGCCCAACAAAGCCGGCTCAGAGGAGTCGCACGGCGCGGCGCTGGGTGAAAAAGAGGTGGCCCTGGCCCGCCAGCAGCTGGGCTGGAAATATCCGCCCTTTGAGATCCCGAAAGAGATCTATCAGGGTTGGGATGCGCGGCCACGCGGCGAAAAAGCCGAGCACGCCTGGAACGAGAAATTCGCCGCCTACCAGCAGCAGTTCCCGGAACTGGCCGCTGAGCTAACCCGTCGCATGGCAGGCGCCCTGCCGGAAGATTTTGCCGCGACGGCGCGTGACTACGTGGCGAAGCTGCAGGCCGAGCCGGCGAAGATCGCCAGCCGTAAAGCCTCGCAGAATGCGCTGAACGCGTACGGCCCCCACCTCCCGGAGCTGCTGGGCGGTTCGGCGGATCTCGCGCCGAGTAACCTGACCATCTGGTCCGGCTCGACATCGATTAAAGAGGATGCCGCCGGCAACTATATTCACTACGGCGTGCGCGAATTCGGCATGACCGCGGTGGCTAACGGCATCGCCCTGCACGGGGGCTTCATTCCCTATACCTCGACCTTTCTGATGTTTGTGGAATACGCCCGCAACGCCGCGCGCATGGCGGCCCTGATGAAGGCCCGGCAGATCATGGTCTATACC
The DNA here is from genome assembly GCF_040065795.1 of Klebsiella sp. JB_Kp004. Taxonomy (NCBI): domain Bacteria; kingdom Pseudomonadati; phylum Pseudomonadota; class Gammaproteobacteria; order Enterobacterales; family Enterobacteriaceae; genus Klebsiella; species Klebsiella sp. JB_Kp004. Next base: position 28,697 of record NZ_JBEAKW010000009.1, read on the forward strand.
CATGACTCCATCGGTCTTGGGGAAGACGGTCCGACCCACCAGGCGGTGGAACAGCTGGCCAGTCTGCGGCTGACGCCCAACTTCAGCACCTGGCGCCCTTGCGACCAGGTGGAGACCGCCGTCGCCTGGCAGGCGGCCATCGCGCGTCAGGGCGGACCGACGGCGCTGATCCTGTCGCGACAAAACCTGGCGCAGATGCCGCGTACCCCGCAACAGGTTCAGGATATCGCCCGGGGCGGCTACGTGCTGAAGGATGCCGGCGGCAAACCCGACCTGATCCTTATCGCCACCGGCTCGGAAGTGGAAATCACCGTCCTGGCGGCGGAAAAACTGTTGGCCAACGGAGTGAATGTGCGGGTGGTTTCGCTCCCCTCCACCGACGTGTTTGACGCTCAGGACGAGGCCTGGCGCGAGTCGGTGCTGCCGTCGGACGTCAGCGCCCGGGTGGCCGTCGAGGCCGGGATAGCGGACTACTGGTATAAATATGTCGGCTTAAAAGGCAAGATCGTCGGCATGACCGGCTACGGTGAATCCGCCCCGGCGGAGCAGCTGTTCCCGTTCTTTGGCTTTACGGTCGACCATATCGTCGCCACCGCCGAACAGGTGCTTAACGGGTGATCCACAGCGTGGGCCAGGCATCTGGCCCCTGCCAGTTGTCGCACGTCGGCTGCTGTGCGTAACGGGAGAGGCTGAACCGCTGGCCGTCAAAACGCCAGCGGGTCTGGATCCCGCAATCGCCAGACGCGCGCCCCTTGTCCAGGGTCACCAGCTCATGACGACGGTCATCATAGCTGGCGTTAATCAGCTCAATCTCCCGCGGCGCCTCGCCGGGCGGCTGAAATGGCAGCGTCAGCCGCACCTGACGGGCGACATACGGGCGCTGGCGGGAGACCAGCCAGGCCAGCCAGACGGTGTTGTACGCCCCGGATTCACAGCTGGTCATCAGCAGCACTTTGTCATCCGTCAGCGCAGTGACGCGAATTTCGCGGCGGAACGGATCGAGGGAGCAGTTGCTGTTGCTCATCCGCTCATTGCCGTAATCCATCAGATCGTTGAGTTCATCACGTCCCAGCGGCGACTGCGCCGTGACCGCGCTCGCCACCGCGCGCAGCGCCGGCGCCGGCGGTACGCTGAGCGGCGGCTCCTCCCCTTTGCCGACCCAGGCCGTTTCGCTGCCCACCCGCTTTTGCCGGGCATCGATAAATAACAGGGCCGCTTTCAGCCCCTGCAGGGAGATGGTCTGCAGGCCGTTGGCCAGCGAGAGGGTTTTTCCCTCCTGGACCCGCTGAAGGAAGGCATCGATCGTCACGCTGTCGTCGGTTTTAATGAGTTTATCTTCAATGCGCCAGCGCTTGTCGGTCAGGGACAGCGGTTTACCATCCAGCAGCAGGCGCGGCGCTATCGGCGCGAGCGTCGCCACCGGATTGCCGGTGCCGCCCAGTTCGATACGCAGGCTGGCGTCAGTAGCCGCCCCGGCGCTGCGGCTGAGGGTCATCACCAGACCATAATGCAGCCCCACGTTGCGGGTGACGCAGAAATTTTGGTTATTACAGGTGACCTGCCAGTCGTTGAAGCGCTGCTGCGCCGGTGCCGACCATGCCTGTGAGCAAGGCAGCACCGCCAGAAAGAGGAAAAAAATGATGCGAAAAAGCATGAACCGCCCGACCCCAGATAAACCCGACCACGGCGCCTATCCTGGACAACGGCAGCCGCTGACTCAATCGGATTTGTCAGAGTTCCCCTACATCAGGCCGGAGGTTTGCAGATACTGCAGCAGAATGACCGCTTTCCCGTCGCGGATCTCCCCATCAGCGACCATCTGTAGCGCCTGGCTAAAGGGCAGCTCCAGCACCTCGATGGCTTCGTCATCCACCCCGCCGCCGCTGGTGGTTCGCTGGGCGTCGCTGTACTCGGCGATAAAGAAATGCACCACTTCGGTGACGCCGCCTGGCGACATAAACAGCTCAAACAGCTTTCGCACCTCGCCCACTTCATAGCCGGTCTCTTCCACCGCCTCTTTCCGAATGCAGGCCTCCGGCTCGTCGTTGTCCAGCAGCCCGGCGCAGGTTTCAATCAGCATGCCGTCATGATTGCCATTGACCCAGGTGGCGACCCGGAACTGACGCACCAGGACCACCGTCTGCTTATGGCGGTTATACAGCAGCACGGTGGCGCCATTGCCGCGATCGTAGACCTCGCGTTTGTGGCGCACGACGCTGCCGTCCGCCCGCGTCAGCTCATAGGTCATGTTGCGTAGTACGAACCAGTTCTCAGAGAGGATTTTATCTTTAATGACGTGAATATTGAGTGACATACCGACCCCACAGCGTAAAAGGACGCCCTCATACTACGCTGCGGAGCCGGGTTTGTCGTCAGTGAAGCGGCGTCGTTTTCAGCCCCAGATAGTCAAGGATCCCCTGCGCCGCATGACGGCCTTCCGCCATCGCCGTTACCACCAGGTCGGCGCCGCGCACGGCATCGCCGCCGGCGAAGATCTTCTCCTGACTGGTCTGATAACGGTAACGGCTCTCCACTCCGGCTTTAATCCGCCCCTGGCTGTCCAGCGCCACCCCGGCCGCTTCCAGCCAGGGCATGCGGTGCGGGTGGAAGCCAAAGGCCATGATCACCGCCTCTGCCGGCATAACAAACTCGCTGCCGGGGATCGGCGTCGGGCGGCGTCTTCCGCCGGCGTCCGGCGCGCCAAGCTCGGTGCGCAAAAAGCGAACCCCGTTCACCCGTCCGTTCTCGTCCAGCTCAAGCGTCACCGGCTGGACGTTAAACTCAAAGAGCGCCCCCTCTTCGCGGGCGTTTTTGACCTCTTTTTTCGAGCCCGGCATGTTGGCTTCATCCCGCCGATAGGCGCAAGTCACCTCGCGGGCGCCATGGCGCAGCGCGGTGCGCACGCAGTCCATCGCCGTATCGCCGCCCCCCAGCACCACCACGTTCAGCCCGGCGGTGTTGACATAAGGCTCCAGCGCCGATTCCGTCAGCCCCATCACCTGTTTGGTGTTGGCGATAAGAAACGGCAGCGCGTCGTAGACCCCGGGCGCCTCTTCATTCGGCAGGCCGGCCTTCATGGAGCGATAGGTTCCGGCGCCGACGAACACCGCGTCATACTCAGCCAGCAGCGTCGCCAGGGGGATATCTTTCCCCACCTCGCAGTTGAGCTCAAAGTGGACGCCCATCTCGCAGAAAATCGCCCGCCGCCGGGCCAGCAGTGACTTATCCAGCTTGAACGCCGGAATGCCGAAGGTCAGCAGGCCGCCGATCTCCGGATGACGGTCAAAGACCACCGGCTGTACGCCGTGGCGCACCAGCACATCGGCGCAGGCCAGCCCGGCCGGTCCGGCGCCGATAATCGCCACCCGTTTGCCGCTCGGCTTAACCTGCGAGAGGTCCGGACGCCAGCCGCTGGCCAGCGCCTGGTCGGATATAAATCGCTCAATATTGCCGATGGTGACCGCGCCGCTTTCATCGCGCAGGGTGCAGGCGCCCTCACACAGCCGGTCCTGAGGGCAGACGCGGCCGGTGATCTCCGGCAGACAGTTGGTCTGATGGGACAGGGCGACCGCGGCGGCGATATCCCCTGCCTTCACCAGCTCGACCCACTGCGGAATGTGGTTATGCAGTGGACAGGTCCATTCACAGATGCTGTGTTCTCCACATTTCAGGCAGCGGGCGGCCTGCTGCCGTGCCTGCGTCGGGGTGAACGGCTGATAGATCTCCTCAAAGTGGCTCTTACGCGCCTCCGCCGCCAGCTTATCCGGCTCTCCGCGCGGCGGCGTCATCGCCATTTGCCTGGCCTTCTCGCCGGCGTCGGGCTGCCTGGCGGGGGCCGCGCCGCGCTGCCACGGCTGCGCCTCCTGGCAGGCCGACCGCAGACGCCGCTGCCTGGCCAGCGTGGTCAATGTCTCATCGTCGGCGAGGCTCAGCGCCTGCGCCGGACAGTTTTCCACACAGGCCGGTCCCGCCTCGCGGCCCGCGCACAGATCGCATTTTTGCGCGCTGGCTTTCACCTGGCCTGCGGCCTGCGGCGTGACCACGACCTGCATCACCCCGAACGGGCAGGCCACCATGCAGGATTTACAGCCAATGCATTTCTCCTGACAGACCTGAACGCTGTCGACAGTCTGGGCGATGGCGCCGTTGGGGCAGCTGCGGAGGCAGGGGGCATCTTCGCAGTGGCGGCAGGTGATGGCGTTACGCTGCCCTTCTGCTTTAATCACGGTGATACGGGGCAAAAAGCGCTGCGGGGTCAGCGCATGTTGCTCCTCGTTATGCGCCATTACGCAGGCCACTTCGCAGGCCTGGCAACCGATACATTTTCGGCTATCGCTCAATATAAAGTGGTTCATGGCTTCCTTTTGTCTTATTGGTGAATAACCCCTTAATGCGCATGCCTATTTATTACCCGACAAGACGAGGCCGGAACAATGTTCATTTGCCCAGGATACCCTTTTTCTGGAAAGAATCCGTTTTGGATCAATTTTTTTGACTTAAATGAAATCAGGTTTCACACCGGCAAGGAATAATGCGTCCCCGGGTGCTGCGGGCGAAGCGGAGTGGCCGACCCGGCGGCAGGAAAGTTCGATGTTTCTTTACGATACGGCAAAAGCAACATGATAAATTACACTATCTCCTTAATTTCTCCACGATTGCCGGAGGCGCTGGGGCTAAAGTGGCACAGGCTGTGCAATAACAAGAACATGTGCATATGAGGTTTTTATTCTGATGGCGAATTTCTTTATCGATCGCCCCATTTTTGCGTGGGTGCTGGCAATCCTGTTATGCCTGACGGGCACCCTTGCCATTTTGTCGCTGCCGGTTGAACAGTATCCCGATCTGGCCCCGCCGAATGTGCGGGTCACGGCCAACTATCCCGGCGCCTCCGCGCAAACCCTGGAGAATACCGTCACCCAGGTTATCGAACAGAATATGACCGGCCTCGATAACCTGATGTATATGTCATCCCAGAGCAGCGCCACCGGCCAGGCGACCATCACCCTCAGTTTTACCGCCGGTACCGACCCGGACGAAGCCGTGCAGCAGGTGCAAAACCAGCTGCAGTCGGCGATGCGTAAGCTGCCGCAGGCGGTGCAAAACCAGGGGGTAACGGTGCGCAAGACTGGCGATACCAATATCCTGACCCTCGCCTTCGTCTCCACCGACGGCAGTATGGATAAACAGGATATCGCCGACTACGTCGCCAGTAACATTCAGGACCCGCTCAGCCGCGTCAACGGCGTAGGGGATATCGACGCCTACGGCTCGCAATACTCAATGCGCATCTGGCTCGATCCGGCAAAGCTCAATAGCTTCCAGCTGACCACCAAGGATGTTACCGACGCCATCAGTTCGCAGAACGCCCAGATTGCCGTCGGCCAGCTCGGCGGCACGCCTTCCGTCGATAAGCAGGCGCTGAACGCCACCATCAACTCGCAATCTCTGCTGCAAACCCCGGAACAGTTTCGCAATATCACCCTGCGCGTCAATCAGGATGGTTCAGAAGTGACCCTCGGCGATGTCGCTACCGTGGAGATGGGGGCGGAGAAGTACGACTATCTTAGCCGCTATAACCGCCAGGCCGCCTCTGGCCTGGGAATTAAGCTCGCCTCCGGCGCCAACGAAATGGCCACCGCGGAGCGCGTGATCGCTCGCCTCAATGAGCTGTCGCAGTATTTCCCGCACGGGCTGGAATATAAAGTCGCCTACGAGACCACCTCCTTCGTGAAGGCTTCCATTACCGACGTGGTGAAAACCCTGCTGGAGGCGATCCTGCTGGTTTTCCTCGTGATGTATCTGTTCCTGCAGAACTTCCGCGCTACCCTGATCCCGACCATCGCCGTGCCGGTGGTGCTGATGGGCACCTTCGCGGTGCTTTATGCCTGTGGCTACAGCATCAACACCCTGACGATGTTCGCGATGGTGCTGGCTATCGGCCTGCTGGTGGATGACGCCATCGTGGTGGTGGAAAACGTTGAGCGCATCATGAGCGAGGAAGGCCTGTCGCCGCGGGAAGCCACCCGCAAATCGATGGGACAAATTCAGGGCGCGCTGGTGGGGATCGCGATGGTGCTGTCGGCGGTGTTTGTGCCGATGGCCTTCTTCGGCGGCACCACCGGCGCTATCTATCGCCAGTTCTCAATTACTATCGTCGCGGCGATGGTCCTCTCGGTGCTGGTGGCCATGATCCTCACCCCGGCCCTTTGCGCCACCCTGCTCAAACCGGTTAAGCCAGGTGAATCTCATGAGAGAAAAGGCTTCTTCGGCTGGTTCAACCGCACCTTTAACCGCAGCGCCAGCCGCTATGAAACCTTCGTCGGCAAAATTCTTCATCGCTCGCTGCGCTGGATGCTGATCTACGTCGTTCTGCTCGGCGGGATGGTGTTCCTGTTCCTGCATCTGCCCACCTCATTCCTGCCGCTGGAGGATCGGGGGATGTTCACCACCTCGGTACAGTTGCCGAGCGGCAGCACCCAACAGCAGACGCTGAAAGTGGTGCAGAAAGCGGAAGATTACTTCCTCAATAACGAGAAGCAAAACGTGGAGTCGGTGTTCGCTACCGTTGGCTCCGGCCCCGGCGGCAACGGGCAGAACGTAGCCCGTATGTTCGTGCGCCTCAAAGACTGGGACCAGCGCGATCCGCAAACCGGCTCCTCCTTTGCCATTATTGAACGCGCCACCAAAGCGTTTAATCAGATCAACGAAGCCCGGGTCATCGCCAGCAGCCCGCCGGCGATCAGCGGCCTCGGCAGTTCGGCAGGCTTCGATATGGAGCTGGAAGATCACGCCGGTAAGGGGCACGATGCGCTGATGGCGGCACGCGATACGCTGCTTGAGCTGGCGGGTAAAAACCCGCTGTTGACCCGCGTCCGGCATAACGGGCTCGACGACAGCCCGCAGCTGCAGGTCGATATCGATCAGCGTAAAGCTCAGGCGCTGGGCGTCTCCATTGACGACATCAACGATACGCTGCAAACCGCGTGGGGGTCGAGCTACGTCAACGACTTTATGGATCGCGGGAGGGTGAAGAAAGTCTACGTCCAGGCGGCGGCGAAATATCGAATGCTGCCTGACGATATCAATCTCTGGTACGTCCGCAACAGCAGCGGCACGATGGTGCCGTTCTCGGCCTTCGCCACCTCGCGCTGGGAGACCGGCTCGCCGCGTCTGGAGCGCTACAATGGCTATTCGGCGGTGGAGATCGTCGGTGAGGCGGCGCCGGGCATCAGTACGGGTACCGCGATGGACATGATGGAGAAACTGGCCGCGCAGCTGCCAACCGGCTTTGGCCTCGAATGGACCGCCATGTCCTATCAGGAACGCCTCTCCGGCGCTCAGGCGCCGGCCCTGTACGCGATTTCTCTGCTGGTGGTGTTCCTGTGCCTGGCGGCGCTGTACGAGAGCTGGTCGGTGCCGTTCTCGGTGATGCTGGTGGTCCCACTCGGGGTGATTGGCGCCCTGCTGGCGACCTGGATGCGCGGCCTGGAGAATGACGTTTACTTCCAGGTGGGCCTGTTGACGGTGATCGGCCTGTCGGCGAAAAACGCCATTCTGATCGTCGAGTTCGCCAATGAGCTCAACGAGAAAGGCCAGGATCTGCTCAGCGCCACGCTGTCGGCCTGCCGTCAGCGCCTGCGCCCCATTCTGATGACCTCGCTGGCGTTTATCTTCGGCGTCCTGCCGATGGCCACCAGCACCGGAGCCGGCTCCGGCAGCCAGCATGCGGTCGGTACCGGGGTGATGGGCGGGATGATCTCCGCCACCGTGCTGGCCATCTTTTTCGTACCGCTGTTCTTTGTGCTGGTGCGCCGCCGCTTTCCGCTGAAGGAGCGTCCGCAATAAACCGTCGGGCGTCGGCGGCGAGCCGGAATAACAGAAAAGGCGACCTGGATGGTCGCCTTCTTTATGTGTTCAGAACCATGACGCGCTTATTTACGTCGCGTTATTCCCCTGCTCACATTGCGGAAATTTATTTACGAAGCATGCCTTCAATAAAATCTTTCCAGTTCCCCAGTTCATGTTCAATCATAATAGCCTCTCTTATTATTATGGTCGATTCTATATAACTTCATTGCTGATGGGAAGTTGTGCTCCCCTATTGCTCTGATTGTCTTGTGGACCGCTGACAGAGATAAAACCTCTGGTTGCCGCCACTATGCCGTCTCGTATGTAAAAATTATGTGACGCAGAGCACCATCAGGCAACATTTTCATAATATTGTTAGTGCCCTCACATCATGCCCGCGACTGGGCAAATTTTAATCACCCGAATACATGGCACAAGATACCCGGTAAAAAGTTATATTTATTCATCTGAATCACGTATTATTTCAATAAGGCTTATATATTCGGAAATATCTGAGTTAACCGCTTAATTGAATGTTAAAGGTTTATCTATGCTCACCATGTACGGAATTAAAAACTGCGATACCATTAAAAAAGCCCGCCGCTGGCTGGAAGCGCATCAGATTGACTATCGCTTCCATGACTACCGCGCCGATGGCCTCGACCGCGCGCAACTGGATACCTTTATTGCCGAACTGGGCTGGCAGGCGCTGCTGAACACCCGCGGCACCACCTGGCGCAAGCTGGACGAATCGCTGCGCAACAGCATCGATAATGCCGATGCCGCCGCCGCATTGATGCTGGAAATGCCGGCGATTATCAAACGCCCATTGCTCTGCGCGCCCGGTCGTCCTATGCTGCTGGGTTTTAGTGAAGCAAGTTATCAGCAGTTTAACGAGGTATAGTCTATGTCTTGCCCGGTCATTGAGCTGGCTCAGCAGCTTATTCGCCGCCCTTCCCTTAGCCCCGATGATGCGGGATGCCAGGCGTTAATGATTGAACGCCTGCGTGCGATCGGCTTTACCGTTGAACCGATGGATTTCGGCGATACGCAGAACTTCTGGGCCTGGCGCGGCCACGGCGAGACGCTGGCCTTCGCCGGCCACACCGACGTGGTCCCGGCAGGCGACGCCGACCGCTGGATCAATCCGCCGTTCGAACCCACCATCCGCGACGGGATGCTGTTTGGCCGCGGGGCTGCGGATATGAAAGGCTCGCTGGCGGCGATGGTGGTTGCCGCTGAGCGTTTTGTCGCGCAGTACCCGAACCACCGGGGCCGGCTGGCGTTTTTGATTACCTCTGATGAAGAGGCCAGCGCCAAAAACGGCACCGTCAAAGTGGTGGAGACGCTGATGGCGCGTAACGAGCGTCTGGACTACTGTCTGGTCGGCGAACCCTCCAGTACCGAAGTGGTCGGCGATGTGGTGAAAAACGGCCGTCGCGGCTCGCTGACCTGCAATCTGACCATTCACGGCGTACAGGGCCATGTCGCCTATCCGCACCTTGCCGATAACCCCGTCCATCGCGCGGCGCCGATGCTGGCGGAGCTGGTCAATATCGAGTGGGATAAAGGCAATGAATACTTCCCGCCGACCAGCATGCAGATTGCCAACGTGCAGTCCGGCACCGGCAGCAACAACGTGATCCCTGGCGATATGTTCGTCCAGTTCAACTTCCGATTCAGTACGGAACTGACGGATGAGATGATCAAAGCCCGGGTGGTCGCCCTGCTGGAAAAATACCAGCTGCGTTACAGCGTGGAGTGGTGGCTCTCCGGCCAGCCGTTCCTCACCGGACGGGGCAAGCTAGTGGATGCGGTCGTCAACGCGATTGAGCACTATAATGAGATCAAACCGCAGCTGTTAACCAACGGCGGCACCTCAGACGGACGGTTTATCGCGCGCATGGGGGCGCAGGTGGTAGAGCTGGGCCCCGTGAACGCCACGATTCACAAAATTAATGAATGTGTGAACGCCGCCGACCTGCAGCTGCTGGCGCGGATGTATCAACGCGTAATGGAACAGCTGGTCGCCTGACGTACTGACGTAAAGAGGAAGCGCGCATGGAATGGCTTATTAAACACTGGTGGATTCTGGTGCTGGTCTTTTTGGTGGGGGTAATTATCAACGTGATTAAAGATCTGAACCGCGTTGACCACAAAAAATTCCTCAACAACAAACCCGATCTGCCGCCGCACCGTGATTTTAACGATAAATGGGACGATGACGACGACTGGCCGAAGCACGACCAGTCGAAGAAACCGTAAGTTTGCCTTTATCGCGGTACCGCCCGCCTGTAACCCCGCCCGCCGGGGTTACAGCATTTCGATGATATCGTCCCCTTTCGGCGTACTGCCGCTCAGCGCCTCATCAAAATAGTGCTTCGGCACGGTATAGCGCAGTCGCTCAATCGCAAACTGCATGCTGCGATCGTCAATGGCATGCCCCAGATCGTCAACAATATCTAAGGTCACGTCGCCCCCCGCCTGCAACAACGCCTCCTGAGCCGACACCGCCCATGCCAGATCGATAACCCGATCGTCACCACCGTGGATCAGGTGAATGGTGGTGGCCGTCGTTGCGGTGACCGGCAGCGTCGCGTAGCGGCCATTAAAGGCGATCACCCGCGAAGCCAGATCCGGCGCCGCTTTGATGCTCTCCAGCGACATGATCGCCCCCTGAGAGAAGCCGATCAGCGCGGTGGCCAGCGGGCTGACGCCGCTCTTTTCCTGCCAGTAGCGCACAATGTCAATAAAGGTCGGCATAATGGCGTCGATACGCTGCTGACGATTCTCTTCCGTCACTCCCTGCACCGAAAACCACTGCCGGCCGTTGGGACCGCAAGGCTCAACCCCGCCAATGCTAACGATCAGCGCATCAGGAAACTGCGGCGCGAACCAGCTGCCAATTTGCCCCATGGAGACCGGGTTATCCCCCACGCCATGAAACAGCAGCAACAGCTGTTGCGCAGGCGTCGCAGGGCTTTGAACAATAAAATGATCGTGTTTCATGGCTGTCTCCTTTGTGTATGCGGGCAGTGTACGCCGCTCGCCAAATATGACCATGCCATTTAACTGAATGAGTTAGTTAAAAAAATTGCAGGTGCGCTACCTGCTGACGCAGCGCCTCAGCGCGCGCTGCATCGAGGAAGCGCAAGGCGTCCGCGGCCTCCTGACGCCATCTCGCCAGCAGAGCTTTACGCCCTGTTAGCTGCAGCGCGGCGCAGAGTTCGGCCTCTTCTTCCCCCTGCAGGCGCCCGCGCAGCGCCGGCAACGGCATGTCGACCTGCATCAGCAGACGATTGAGGCAACCCAGCGCCGCAGCCAGCGGGCGATGGGCGAAGGCAAAGCTGGCCGCTTCCAGCCAGTCCTCCTCACTAAGCATAGCCCCTGAAACGGCCGGCAGCGGCGCGGGCGCGTCCCGCCACGGGCGCAGCCAGTATTCATCGCGTTGTAGCCGCTGCGCCTCCCGCTGCGCGAGCTGATGCCCCGCTGCAGTCAGCGGGAACAGAGCCATCGCGGTATAGCATCCGCTGCTGGCCTCGCGATGAGTACCCAGCCGCACGAGGATAAACCCGCAGCGTTGCCAGAAGCGCCACAGCTCAGGGGTATAGCCAAAGCTGACGGAGAGATAGTCATAACCTGCGGCATCGGCGGCGATATCCGCGATCATCTGCTGCCCCAGCCCTTCGCGCTGGCGGGCGGGGTGGACGGCGATCCGACTGACCCGCAGCCCGCGCAGCGTCGCCGCGAGGGGACTGCCGCCATGCGCCGCCAGCGACTGGGCGACCAGGTTCCCTCGCGGCCGGCGAAAACCCGCCCACACCGCCCGGCTGAGTTCAGGAGAAAGTCCCCCCTCGGCCACCAGCCACAGGGCGCCCGCCACCGCGCCGCCGGCGCGTGCGCAGCGGAAAGCCTGGCCCGGCGCGTCCATCATGCGCCGCAGATCGAGAGGAGAAGTGCGGTAATGCGCCCCGGACAACAGCTGGTACATCGCCTCCGGCAGCGTCGGCCGCGTTTGCCAGCTGGACTGATCGACCTCTTCCACGGAAACCTCCCCCGTCGGCGCATCGCGAAATGCCTCATCGCTGAAGATCAGCAGCTGACTGATGGCTGACTCCAGCGGACAGCCCGCGGCCCAGCGGATCGGCGCGCTCAGGCTAAACGACTGCAGATGGGGCAGGCTGGCGCAAAATTTCAGCAGGAACCCGCGCCCGGTGCCTTCATAACCCTGCACCGTCGTGGTGAGTAGCGTGCGGGGAAAACGGCTTACCAGCTGCCGGAGAAGCGGAGCCGGAATGGCCGCGGCCTCATCGACAATCAGCCAGGACGCCGTTTCTTTCGATGACAGCAGCGCATCAGGCGCCATAAAGCGAAACGCCTCGCCGGCAAAGCTCGCCAGCACATCGACAGCGCTGCGGGTCGGGGCGGTAACGATGGCCTCGCCCGCGAGCTGGCGCAGCAACATGCCCGCGAGGGCGGATTTGCCTCGCCCTCGTTCAGCCGTCACCGCCGCGATACCGGGCGGTAGACGCAACAATTGCGCAAGGATCGCCGCCTGTTCGGCCAGCGGGTGACCCTCGGCGGGATGCCAGTCAGGGCGCGGGACGGCCAGCGGGAGCCGCGGCGAGTCCGACTGCCGCCAGAGCAGCACATCGGGGTCGGCGATAAACTGCCGACAGCAGCGGAGAACAAAGTGGGGGGTAGAGATCGGGTCGGGCGTATCGCTCCAGCGCAGGGAGTCCTCATCCACCCGGGACGGCCAGTCGGCGAAGGGGGGCGTCAGCAGCACCAGCCAGCTTCCCGCCCGCAGGGTACCGCTCAGGGCCGCCAGGGCGGCTACATCAAATCCGCGCCGGGCATCGAAAAAGGCGTGCATGACTTCCCGCCCCAGCAGCGTCTTCAGGGCGCCAGGCGCCACCCCGGGCGCGAAAACCGGCTCGGGGCCCACCCACAGGCCATCGCCGGCGAGCCTCTCCCGCAGCGCCTGCGCCTGCTGCAGCGTCCAGGCCTCGTCGCCGCTGAGTACCAGCAGGCGGCGAATTCCCTCCCGCGCCATCTGCGCGGTGAGGTCAAGCAACGCGTCCATCATCGGTGGCGATTACAGGGCGCTGCCGAAGGTGTTGCACTGCGCCGGGTCGCCGCTGTCGAAACCGCGTTTGAACCAGGTGTAGCGCTGTTTTGACGTGCCGTGGGTAAAGCTGTCCGGTACCACCCGCCCCTGGCTCTGCTGCTGCAGACGGTCGTCGCCGATGGCCTCGGCGGCGTTCAGCGCCTCCTGCAGATCGCCGGTTTCCAGAATATCCTGCTGCTGCATATTATGGCCCCAGACGCCGGCGAAGCAGTCTGCCTGCAGCTCCATCTTAACCGACAGCCGGTTGGCTTCGGCCTCGGTGGCATGCTGCTGTTGCTGGCGGACCTTCGGCTCAATGCCCAGCAGTTTTTGCACGTGATGACCCACTTCATGGGCAATGACGTACCCCTGGGCAAAGTCGCCGTCGGCGCCCAGTTTATTTTTCATCTCATCGTAGAATGACAGGTCGATATAGACCGTGCTGTCGGCAGGACAGTAGAACGGCCCCATCACCGACTGGCCGGTACCGCAGCCGGTACGGGTCGCGCCGCGGTAGAGCACCAGCTTTGGCTGGGGGTACTGGCGGCCCATCTTTTCAAAGATCGGTCCCCAGGTATCTTCGGTGGTGGCCAGGATCACCGAAGTAAACTTCGCCGCTTCATCGTCTTTCGGACTGATGGAGCGCTGCGTGGAGGTCTGCTGCTGCGGCATCGGTTCGCCGGTCAGCATGCCGGTCAAATCCACGCCGTAATAGCCCGCCACCAGCACAATAATCAGCAGCACAATGCCGCCCTTCCCGCTCGGCAGCCGGAAGCCGCCGCCCCCGCCGCCAAACGGCGAGCCCGATTGACCGCGTCGATCTTCAACATTGTCGCTTTCGCGACGCCCTTGCCAGCGCATAAGCACCTCATTCCCTGTTATGTATCAATAGCAGAGATCGTAGGCGGTTCAGCGCAGGATTACCACAGGAAACAGCAAGAGACGCCAGAAGATGAGACCATCTTCTGGCGGCGGGCGAGTTAGTCGAGCTTAACGCCCAGGCGGTGAGCCACTTCTTCGTAGGCTTCGATCAGGCCGCCAAGGCTCTGGCGGAAGCGGTCTTTGTCCATTTTATCAAGGGTGTTTTTGTCCCACAGGCGGCTGCCGTCCGGCGAAAACTCATCGCCCAGTACCACTTCGCCTTTGAACAGACCAAACTCCAGCTTAAAGTCCACCAGAATCAGACCGGCGTCATCGAACAATTTTTTCAGCACGTCGTTGGCTTTGTAGGTCAGCTCGCGCATCCGCGCCAGATTCTCTTTGCTCACCCAGCCGAAGGTTTCGCAGTAGGAGTCGTTGACCATCGGATCGTGCATGGCATCGTTTTTCAGGAACAGATCGAACAGCGGCGGATTCAGCTCGATACCTTCTTCAATGCCTAAACGTTTTACCAGCGAGCCTGCCGCACGGTTACGCACCACGCACTCCACCGGCACCATATCCAGTTTTTTCACCAGGCATTCGGTATCGGAGAGCAGCGCTTCCATCTGGGTAGGGATGCCCGCTTCTGCCAGTTTGCTCATAATGAAGTGGTTGAACTTGTTATTCACCATGCCTTTACGATCGAACTGCTCGATGCGCGCGCCATCACCTGCTGACGTATCGTTACGGAATTCCAGTACCAGCAGGTCCGGATTATCGGTGCTGTATACTGTCTTCGCCTTACCACGATACAACTCAGCTTGCTTTTTCATCTTTCACTACTCCAGTGATATTGAGCCTAAAAATACGTTTCCACCTATACACAAAATCATTCAAAGTGCATCGAGGCGGCAACTGAGCGAATCCCCAGGAGCTTACAAAAGTAAGTGACTGGGGTGAACGAAGGCGGCCAACAAAGAGGCAATTTGAAGGATGATGTGTATACGCACACGTTTGCGTCACTATATATTAAAAGGGCCGGATTGCTCCAGCCCTTTTGATTACTTGTTAAATGCGGCCTGGAATACGGCTACCAGAGCGTCATTTTGCGACTGCGTCAGGGTGTGGCCTTTCGGGTCGATGAACTGCAGGCTACTGCGGTTATCGAGGTCGCCGACCTGAAGTTTGTAGTCACCGGAGACCAGCTGCGGGTCGCGTGCGCCCAGCTCCTGCCAGCTGCTGTCAGACAGCGGCTTGTAGGTCAGCGCCATGCTGCCCTGAGAGCGCGTGCTGTCGGTCACTTTCATCCCCACTTTCTCGAGGGCGCCCGGCAGACGCTGCCACACCATGTTAAACGGCGCGCGAACGACGAGCATTGGCAGGCCAGTATCGTCGGCAGCGCTCTGCACGTCGAAAGTAGCGCCCGCGCTGCGCTGAGCGGCGTTCTGGGCGCTGGTGGCGTTCATGTCCAGGCCTTCCGAAATGACGTTCAGCATGGCGGTGCTGTAGCGCTGCAGTGACGCCGGATCGGCAACCGGTTTACCCGCCTGCTCCAGATTCACCAGCTTGACCACAACCGCTTGCTGATAGCCCTGCGGTTTGACGGAGATTTGATAACGACCGCGATACTGCTGATCTTCATCAAGACGGTTCCACTCAACCCAGTCGGTGTTCAGCGTCTGGCTCGCATCATCGCGCTTGGCGATAACGTAGTTCTTCGACTGAAGAATGCTGGTAACCTGCGCCCACAGCGAACCGCTGCGGCCGTTTTCGACCATCAGCGTCGCGGTATCGCCGTTGAACTGGGTGCGGGCGCCGCTAACCAATGCCAGCGGCTGCGCCGGCGGGCGAATGTCCAGCGCCTTGCCGACCGCGCCGGTGCTGTTGGCCACCGGAATGTTGTAATCACCCACCTGAATCGGCAGGATCATCCCCGCCGGCGCGTGAAGTTCGCTCAACGGTGACGCCTGTAAATAGGCCTCATCACCGCTCACCTGACGCTTATAGCGCGAGTCGGAACTACAGGCCGCGAGGAGTAGAACCAGCGAAACACCCGCAACCTTCGCCAGGCGCGACTTCTGTACTGAGTAAGCCATCAAATCTCCCTAAACTTTACAGCAAACCGGCATGCTTCAGCGCGGCGGTAACGGCTTCACGACCCTGGTCGGTGATAGGCGTCATCGGCAAGCGCAGCGTATCGGTCGCCACAAGACCCAACGCCTTGCATCCCCATTTCACCGGGATAGGATTGGGTTCGACAAATAATTTTGTATGCAATGGCATCAGACGCTGGTTAATCGCCCGGGCTTCGGCAAATTGACCCGCCAGCGCCAGACGGCACATGTCGGCCATTTCGCGCGCCGCCACGTTGGCGGTAACGGAAATCACGCCCACGCCGCCGAGCTGCATAAAGTCCATACCGGTCGCATCGTCACCGCTCAGCAGAATAAAGTCGTCTGAAACCAGCTCTTTGATCTGGTGAACACGACTTAAGTTCCCTGTTGCTTCCTTAATACCGACAATATTTTTAATTTGCGCCAGACGGCCAACGGTTTCCGGCAGCATATCGCAACCGGTACGGGACGGCACATTATACAGAATTTGCGGCAGGTCAGTATGTTCGGCGATAGCTTTAAAGTGCTGGAACAGGCCTTCCTGGGTCGGACGGTTATAATAAGGAGTGACCGTCAGGCAGCCGACTACGCCGCTGTCGTTAAAACGTTTGGTCAGGCTAATCGCCTCTGCGGTTGCATTGGCTCCCGTTCCCGCGATAACCGGGATACGCCCGTCAGCCAGTTCCAGCGTCATCATCACCACGTCGCCATGCTCTTCATGGCTCAGCGTTGCGGATTCACCGGTAGTCCCTACCGAAACGATCGCCGAGGTTCCGTTGGCGACATGGTAATCAATCAGTTTTTTCAGGCTTGTCCGGCAGACATTACCGTTTTCATCCATCGGCGTGACAAGCGCTACAATACTTCCCGTGAACATGGGCCATCCTCAGAGCAGAAGTGCGACAAGATTCTCAATGTTACGTTTGGAGCTGCAATAAAAGCAAGAGACCCGACGCCATCAGGGATGTTGTATGGCGGTTTTTTTTATGCTTTCCTAATGTTACCTCACCTTTTTAAAGGAAGAACAGGTTTGACAGCCTCATTACAACACTATCTGGTTATTACCGCCCTGGGGGCTGACCGTCCCGGCATCGTGAATACGATCACTCGCCACGTCAGCAGCTGCGGTTGTAATATCGAAGACAGCCGGCTGGCCATGCTCGGTGATGAGTTTACGTTTATCATGCTGCTTTCCGGTTCGTGGAATGCGATTAACCTGATCGAATCAACCCTGCCGCTGAAAGGCGCGGAGCTGGAGCTGTTGATCGTGATGAAACGCACCACCGCGCGCCCGCCGCAGGCCATGCCAAACACCGTCTGGGTCCAGGTTGAGGTGCCGGACTCACCGCATATCATCGAGCGCTTCACTGCCCTGTGCGATACATGGAATATGAATATCGCGGAACTGGTGTCCCGCACGCAGCCGGGAGACGGCGATTCCGCGCAGCTTTTTATCCAGATAACGGCTCACAGCCCTGCGACGCAAAATGCAGCAAATATCGAACAAGCGTTCAAAGCCCTATGTACAGAACTCAATGCACAAGGCAGTATTAACATCGTTAATTATTCACAGCATGATGAACAGGATGGAGTTTAACCCATGACCCCACTGAAAGCCGGTGATCTTGCACCGAAATTTAGCTTACCGGACCAGGACGGCGAGGAAGTAAATTTAACCGACTTCCAGGGACAGCGTGTCCTGGTTTATTTTTACCCGAAAGCCATGACCCCGGGCTGCACCGTCCAGGCGTGCGGCTTGCGCGATAATATGGACGACCTGAAAAAAGCCGGTGTGGAAGTGCTGGGCATCAGCACCGATAAACCGGAAAAGCTCTCCCGTTTCGCCGAAAAAGAGCTGCTGAACTTTACGCTGCTGTCTGATGAAAACCATCAGGTTTGCGAGCAGTTTGGCGTCTGGGGCGAAAAATCTTTTATGGGGAAAACCTACGACGGGATCCACCGTATCAGCTTCCTCGTCGATGCCGATGGCAAAATCGAACACGTCTTTGATGACTTCAAAACCAGTAATCACCACGACGTGGTGTTGAACTGGCTGAAAGAAAACGCCTGATGCAAAGCAAGACGCCGGGGGAGAGAACCTCGCCCGGCGTCTTTTTTTATCCTCAATGCCTTAGTCGTCGTCGACGACCAGGCCATCCGGCCAGGCATGCACCACCGCTTTAATTAACGTGGCCAGCGGAATGGCGAAGAAGACGCCCCAGAATCCCCACAAACCGCCAAAGATCACCACCGACAGGATAATCACCAGCGGGTGCAGATTCACCGCTTCCGAGAACAGCACCGGTACCAGCAGGTTACCGTCCAGTCCCTGAATAATCAGATAGACCGCGAACAGACTCCAGAACTCGGTGCCTGCGCCAAACTGAAACAGCGCCACCCCTACCACCGGAATGGTCACCACAAACGCGCCGATATAGGGGATCAGCACCGAGAAGCCCACCAGCACCGCCAACAGCAGCGAGTAGTTGAGGCCGAAAAGGATAAAGCCTATCCAGGTGGCGACGCTGACGACAATCATCTCCAGCACCTTACCGCGAATGTAGTTGGTGATTTGCTGGTTCATCTCCTTCCACACCTGCCCGGCCAGACCGCGGTTTCGCGGCAGCACGCGGCGTACCGCGTTGAGCATCTGCTCTTTATCCTTCAGCAGGAAGAAGACCATCAGCGGCACCAGCACCAGATAGACCGCCAGCGTGAGCAGCCCCACCAGCGAGGCGAGAGAATACTTGACCACCGAGTCGCCCACCGTCAGCATCCGGGTACGCATATTTTCCGCCATCGCGTCGATGATGCCGGCATCCATCAACGCCGGATAGCGCCGCGGCAGCGTGGCGGCGAAATCAGAGAGCTTGTTAAGCATGCCCGGCATATCGCGGATAAGGTAGATCCCCTGCTGCCAGGCCACCGGCAGCACCACAAAGGCCAGCAAGAGCAGAATACCCACAAAGAGGATTAGCACCAGCGAGGTCGCCCAGGTGCGCGACAGGCCGATGCGCTCCAGGCGAACGGTCGGCCACTCCAGTAGATAGGCCAGCACGATAGCCACCAGTAACGGGGCCAGCAGGCCGCTGAAAAAGAACATGATGCCGAAACCGGCAAGCAAAATAACCAGCAGCGCTATCGCCTCAGGGTCGCTGAATCGACGGCGGTACCACTGCATTAACATCTCGAGCATAAAACCTTCCCTGAAGCGCAACGCGGCGACAAACGGGGGAATTGTATCGAAATGTCACAAAAAAGACTTCGCTTTTTGATGCGCAGCAGACAAACCCGTCTCCGCCGTGAAGAACCTATTTTCAATGCGTCTAACGCCAGCTAAACTCGCTGGGATGCGGCCAGGGAACATTGCGTCGCACAATCGGTCAAACTGGCACACCCACATTACAGGACAGAGGTTATGTTCAGGCAGTTGAAGAAAACGCTGGTGGCGACCATGATCGCGTCGCTGACGCTGGGTTCGTTAGGCCCTGCTTTTGCTGACTCCGCAGATACCCTGCCGGACATGGGGACCTCCGCAGGAAGCACGTTATCGATTGGTCAGGAAATGCAGATGGGGGATTACTACGTCCGCCAGCTGCGCGGCAGCGCGCCGCTGATCAACGACCCTCTGCTGGTGCAATATATCAACGGGCTGGGCATGCGTCTGGTCTCGCATGCGAATTCGGTGCGCACCCCGTTCCACTTCTATTTGATTAATAACGACCAAATTAACGCCTTCGCCTTCTTCGGCGGCAATGTGGTCCTCCACTCCGCCCTGTTCCGCTACTCCGATAACGAGAGCGAACTGGCCTCTGTCATGGCGCACGAAATTTCCCACGTTACGCAGCGGCATCTCGCCCGCGCAATGGAAGATCAGAAACGCAATGCGCCGCTGACCTGGGTCGGCGCGCTGGGTTCAATTCTGCTGGCGATGGCCAGCCCGCAGGCCGGGATGGCGGCGCTGACCGGGACGCTGGCCGGCACCCAACAGGGCATGATCAGCTTCACCCGTCAGAACGAAGAAGAGGCCGACCGAATCGGTATTCAGGTTCTGCAACGCTCAGGATTCGACCCGCAGGCCATGCCGATGTTTATGGGTAAACTGCTTGATGAGTCGCGCTACTCAACGCGGCCGCCGGAAATGCTGCTCACCCACCCCCTGCCGGAAAGCCGGCTTGCCGATGCCCGTAACCGCGCCAACCAGATGCGCCCGGTTGTCGTACAGTCCTCAGCGGACTTCTATCTGGCGAAGGCGCGTACCCTCGGAATGTACACCAACGGCGACAATAAGCTAGGCACCGATCTGCTCAATGCCTGGGATAAAGGCAATATCCGCCAGCAGCATGCCGCGCAGTATGGCCGCGCCCTGCTGGCGATGGAAAGCAACAACTTTGACCAGGCGCGCAAAACGCTGCAGCCGCTGCTCAGCGCCGATCCGCAAAATCCCTGGTATCTCGATCTGGCCACCGATATCGACCTCGGACAGAAGAAAACCGGCGACGCCATCAACCGTCTTAAAAACGCTCGTGAACTGCGCACCAATCCGGTGCTGCAGTTGAACCTGGCCAACGCCCTCCTGCAGGGCGGACAGCCCGGGGAAGCGGCGACCATCCTGAATCGTTATACCTTTACCTATAAAGAGGATGGCAACGGCTGGGACCTGCTGGCGCAGGCGGAAGGCGCCCTGGGCAATCGCGACCAGGAGCTGGCGGCGCGGGCAGAAAGCATGGCGCTGGTCGGCCAGCTGGAACAGGCGATTTCCCTGCTCAGCAGCGCCAGCTCGCAAGTGAAACTCGGTAGTCTGCAGCAGGCCCGCTACGATGCCCGCATCGACCAGCTACGTGAGCTACAGGCCCGCTTCCGCCCCTACCAAAAAATGTAAGGAGACCCCATGACCGACGCGGTAAAAATTTACCATAACCCACGCTGCTCGAAGAGCCGCGAAACGCTGAGCCTGTTGAAGAGCCACGGCATCGATCCTGAGGTGGTGCTTTATCTTGAGACGCCACCGGATGCCGGGACGCTGCGTCAACTGCTGCAGCTGCTGGGTATGGAGAGCCCCCGCGAACTCATGCGCCAGAAAGAGGATCTGTATAAATCGCTCAATCTTGCCGACCCGGCGCTCAGCGACGCCGCGCTGATACAGGCGATGGTCGACAACCCTAAGCTCATCGAACGCCCAATTGTCGTCAGCCGCGGCCAGGCGCGTATTGGCCGACCGCCGGAGCAGGTCCTTGAGATCGTGAGCTAAGCCACCCGCGCCGCGCTTACGCGGCGCTTTTTTTACGTAGCTGATTCCAGATCTTCCACGCCAATCCCTCCCGCCCGTCTTGCAGTGCTACTGTTCATCTAACGCTCAATCCACTGGACGGATGAACATGAAAAAACCAACCTCAACGCCTCACGATGCCGTATTTAAGACCTATCTCTCCCACCCAGATACCGCCCGCGATTTTCTGCGGCTGTACCTGCCCGAGACGCTGCTTAAAGTGTGCGATCTGCGTACGCTGCATCTCGAGTCCGGGCATTTTGTCGAAGACGATCTGCGTCCCTTTTACGCCGACATTCTGTATTCCCTGAAAACCACGGCGGGAGACGGCTATATTTATGCGCTTATCGAACACCAGAGCACGCCCGACCGGCATATGGCCTTTCGTCTGATGCGCTACGCCATCGCCGCCATGCAGCGCCACCTTGATGCCGGCCACGATCGGCTGCCGCTGGTGATCCCTGTTCTCTTCTACCACGGTCTGGTAAGCCCCTACCCGTTCTCACTGCGCTGGCTCGATGAATTCGTCGCTCCGGAGCTGGCCGGCCACCTTTATCACGGGGCGTTTCCGCTGGCGGACATTACCGTCATTCCGGATGACGACATTGCCACCCATCAGCGCATGGCGACGCTGGAGTTACTGCAAAAACATATTCGACAACGCGATCTGGCGCAGCTCCTCGACAAACTGAGCGAATTATTATTGACTGGTCTGGCGACGGAATCGCAGGTACAAGCCCTGATGCACTATCTGGTGCAGGCAGGCAACGCGCGAGAGCCGATCAAGTTCATTCGCGAGCTGGCGTTACGTACGCCGCAGCACAAGGAGACGTTGATGACAATTGCGGAATATCTGGAACAGCAGGGTCTGGAGCGGGGCCTGGCGCAGGGACTGGCGCAGGGCCGTCAGGAAGGCCGGAAAGAAGAGGCGCAGCGTATCGCCGCCGCTATGCTACACAGTGGCCTGGCGCGCGACCTGGTCGCCCGGTTGACCGGGCTGACGGAGGAGGAACTGACTCCGCAGGCGGACTAGAGTTTAAGGATCTCTTTCACGAAGGGGATCGTCAGCTTGCGCTGAGCGGTAATCGAGGCATGATCCAGCTGATCGAGGGTCATAAATAGCGAGCGCATCTCGCGATCCAGCCGCTTCAGCAAGAAGCGGCACACGTCCTCCGGCATCTCAAAGCCGCGCAGTCTGGCGCGCAGCTGCAGGGCCTGCAGTTTGTCTTCATCCGACAGCGGCTGCAGCTTATAGATCTGCCCCCAGTCAAGCCGCGAGGCAAGATCCGGCAGACCAAGATTCAGTTGCCGCGGCGGCCGGTCGCCGGTGATCAGCAGCCGGGTTTTACCTGATTCCAGGATCCGGTTGTAGAGATTAAAGATGGCCATTTCCCAGGGCTCATCCCCTGCGACGCACTCGATGTTATCGATGCAGACCAGGGCCAGCTGTTCCATCCCCTCCAGCACCTCCGGCACAAACCAGGTGCGTTTATCCAGCGGCACGTAGCCCACGGCATCCCCGCGCTGGGAAAGCTCGGCGCAGGCGGCGTGTAACAGGTGGCTGCGACCCGCCCCTTCACGTGACCAGATATAAATATACCCGCTGTGTTCCTGGCGCAGTACGTTCTGGAGGGCAGCAAGTAGAGAAGGATTATCACCCGGCCAGAAACTCGCGAAGGTTTCGTCGTCAGGAAGATACAGTGGCAAAGAGAGCTGTGCCGGTGCGTTCAGATGGACCTCAACATAGGCTTACAGAAAAACGCGAAGAGTTTATCACAGATTTAGGTCAGGAGAGAACCGGGCGGGATCGCCGCCCGGTCAGGCGATCGTTATTTAACCTCTTCGCTATCCACGGCGTCGAGAACCACCTCTTCCGGACGCAGGACGCTGATAAGCTTGAAAATCAGGCTGAGCGCGATACCGACGATGGTGGCCAGCGCCATCCCTTTCAGCTCAGCGGCGCCGATGTGCACTTTGGCACCGCTGACGCCGATGATCAGGATCACGGAGGTGAGGATCAGATTCTGCGCTTTGCTGTAATCCACCTTCGATTCAATCAGTACGCGGATCCCCGAGGCGCCGATCACCCCGTACAGCAGCAGCGACACGCCGCCCATCACCGGCACCGGGATGATCTGGATCGCCGCCGCCAGTTTGCCGACGCAGGAGAGCAGAATCGCAATGATCGCCGCGCCGCCGATAACCCAGGTGCTGTAGACGCGGGTAATCGCCATCACGCCGATATTTTCCCCGTAGGTGGTGTTAGGCGTCGAGCCGAAGAACCCGGAAATGATCGTCGACAGGCCATTGGCAAACATCGAACGATGCAGGCCCGGGTCGCGGATCAGATCGCGTTTGACGATATTGGCCGTCACCACCAGGTGACCGACATGCTCGGCAATCACCACCAGCGCAGCGGGCAGAATGGTGAAGATGGCGAACCATTCAAAACGCGGCGTGTAGAAGGTTGGCAGCGCGAACCAGTGCGCTTCGGCGATCGGGGTGGTATCAACCACGCCCATCACAAACGACAGCGCATAGCCCACCATAACGCCAATCAGGATCGGGATAATCGCCAGGAAGCCGCGGAACAGGACCGAACCAAACACCGTCACCGCCAGGGTTACCATCGAGATAATAATGGTTTTGCTGTCCGGTGACTGGCCGTCGGCTGGCAGCAGCCCGGCCATATTGGCCGCCACGCCTGCCAGCTCCAGACCGATAACCGCCACGATGGCCCCCATCGCCGCCGGGGGGAACATCACATCCAGCCAGCCGGTACCGGCTTTTTTGACAATAAAGGAGACGAGGCAGAACAGCACGCCGCACATAATGAAACCGCCCAGCGCCACTTCATAGCCCAGCGGCAGCAGGAGCAGCACCGGAGAGATAAAGGCGAAACTCGATCCCAGATACGCCGGGATTTTGCCTTTACAGATAAAGAGGTACAGCAGCGTACCAATACCGTTGAACAGCAGCACGGTGGCCGGGTTGATGTGGAACAGGATTGGCACCAGCACCGTTGCGCCGAACATGGCAAAGAGGTGCTGCAAACTAAGCGGGATAGTCTGTAAAAGCGGCGGTCTTTCACTCACCCCGATAGCACGGCGCGTCATAGTGTTTTCCTCTGAGATGGTTAGTTATGTGTGTTTTATTCAAAAAAAAGCCGACTCTCAAAGTCGGCTTGTTTATCGTTATTCGATTATTTCGTACCAAAGATCTTGTCGCCGGCATCGCCGAGACCGGGAATGATGTACCCGTGCTCGTTCAGTCCCTTATCGACAGAGGCGGTATACAGCTCAACGTCCGGGTGCGCTTTCTCCAGCGCGGCAATCCCTTCCGGCGCCGCCACCAGCACCAGCACCTTGATGCTGGTGCAGCCGGCGTTTTTCAGCAGATCGATAGTGGCGATCATCGACCCACCGGTGGCCAGCATCGGGTCAACCACCAGCGCCATACGCTCATCGATGTTGGACACCAGCTTCTGGAAGTAAGGTACCGGCTCAAGGGTTTCTTCATTGCGATAAATACCCACCACGCTGATACGCGCGCTTGGCACGTGCTCAAGCACCCCTTCCATCATGCCGAGGCCTGCGCGCAGGATAGGCACGACGGTAATTTTCTTGCCCTTGATCTGCTCAACTTCCACCGGGCCGTTCCAGCCTTCGATGGTCACTTTCTCGGTTGCCAGATCGGCGGTGGCTTCATAAGTCAGTAAGCTGCCCACTTCTGAGGCGAGTTCACGGAAGCGTTTGGTGCTGATGTCGTGCTCGCGCATCAGGCCCAGCTTGTGTTTGACGAGTGGGTGTTTGACTTCCACAATCTTCATTCTCTTTCTCCTCTGAGGGGCAGCCACAAAAAAAATCGCGGGATTATACCGCTTTTTTCGGATTAGGCCATACCCATCTTGCTTGACGTATATCAAGCAAAGTGATTTAGAGACAAAAAAACCGGAGACGAGGCTCCGGTTTTAGCGCGGGGTTCTGCCGGGCGGCGCTAACGCTTACCCGGACTGGAAACCACGCAGGCTCGATAAGCGCAGCGCCATCGGGAAATTATAGCTGCTCCCCGTTGCTGGCAATCACCTTCTTATACCAGTCGAACGACTTCTTCTTACTGCGGTCCAGCGTGCCGTTGCCTTCATTATCTTTATCCACGTAGATAAAGCCGTAGCGTTTTTTCATCTCCCCCGTGCCGGCGGAAACCAGATCGATACAGCCCCACGGGGTATAGCCCATCAGGTCAACACCGTCTTCGACCACCGCCTTTTTCATCTCCGCGATATGGGCGGAAAGATAATCGATACGGTACTGGTCATCCACGCTGCCGTCCGCTTCACGAACATCGATCGCGCCAAAACCGTTTTCGACAATAAACAGCGGTAGCTGATAGTGATCCCAGAACCAGTTCAGCGAATAGCGCAGGCCGACCGGATCTATCTGCCAGCCCCAGTCCGACTTTTTCACGTACGGGTTGGAGACCAGGCTGGTGGTTTCATCATAATCGAGCAATGGGTTATCTTCGGTGGCTTTGGTGGCGAAGGACATATAGTAGCTAAAGCCGATGTAGTCGACACAGCCTTCGGTTAACGCCTGACGATCGGCTTCGGTCATGTCCAGGCTAAAGCCGCGGCGGGCAAAATAGTTGAGCAGATGCTGCGGATAGCGGCCGCGCACGTGGACGTCGGTGAACCAGTACCGGCGGTGCATGGCGTTCATCGCCATCATCATATCGTCCGGCGCGCAGGTCAGCGGATAGATGGGACACATGGCGATCATGCAGCCTATCTGCAGAGCAGGGTTGATCTCGCGCGCCGCTTTCACCGCCAGGGCGCTGGCCACCAGCTCATAATGTGCGGCCTGGTACATCACCGGTTCCCGATCTTCACCCGGCACATACTTCAGACCGGAGTTGGTGAAGGGGGCAAAGTCCTCATGGTAGTTGGCCTGGTTGTTGATCTCGTTGAAGGTCATCCAGTACTTCACTTTATGCTGGTAGCGGGTGAAGACGACCCTGGCGAAGCGCACGAAAAAGTCGATCAGCTTGCGGTTACGCCAGCCGCCGTACTCGGTGACCAGGTGATAGGGCATTTCAAAATGCGACAGCGTAATGACCGGTTCAATACCGTGTTTCAGACATTCGTCGAACAGATCGTCATAAAACTGCAGGCCAGCCTCGTTCGGCTCCTGTTCATCGCCCTGCGGGAAAATACGCGTCCAGGCAATCGAGGTGCGGAAACATTTAAAGCCCATTTCGGCAAACAGCGCCAGGTCCTGCGGGTAGCGATGATAAAAATCGATCGCCTCATGGTTCGGGTAGTTTTTCCCCGCTACCACGCCGTCGGTGATTTCCCGCGGCACCCCGTGGGCGCCGGCGGTCATGACATCCGCCACGCTGACCCCCTTGCCCCCCTCCTGCCAGCCGCCCTCTAACTGATGCGCCGCCACCGCGCCGCCCCACAGAAAACCTTCTTTAAATCCGGACATAATCTCTCCCTAAGGTCGATCGTCGCCAGGCGAACGATAGTGCTGATTGAAATGGTAAACCGCGCCAATCAGGCCGGCATCATTGCCGTGACTGACGGTATCGAGATAGTCGGCAATGCCGAACCAGGCCAGATGCTGGCGCAGCAGCGTCAGAAATCCAGGGCGTTCCACAATGCCGCCGCCGATAAAAATAGTCTGCGGATCGAAGATATTGACGAGGTTATAAAGGCCATGGCCCAGGCCATTGAAGAACTCGGCGACCAAACGCTGGCAAACCGGGTCGCCGGCGTCGTAGCGGTCAAAAATCATTTCACCAGTGACGCTATCCAGCGGCGCGCCAATATGTTCCGCATAGCGATGGCGAAGCACCCGCAGGGTGCAGTTTTCATTCATCGAGTAGCGACGGGGATCGCGTCCGCCAGGACGATCGGTAAGCATATAGCCGAACTCACCGGCGCGAAAACGCGCCCCGTGGATCAACTGATGTTGGCAAAAAATCGCTCCACCGATGCCAGTGCCGATAGTGAGCACCATAAAATTGGCCATTTCCTCCGCTTTGCCCTGCCAGCGCTCAGCCAGCAGCACACAGTTGGCGTCGTTTTCCACCGAGACCGGCAGCCCGGTTCGCGTCTCGAGCCACGATTTCATGGCGAAGTTGTCAAATCGACGGATAGCGCCGCCCATGGTGATAAAGCCGCTGTGCGGATCGACATAGCCCGGCGCGCTGATGGCTATACCTTCGCACGACGGGTGGGCCGCCAGCCACGACAGGATGGTCTGTAAGATATGATCGCCATCGCTGTCATTGATTGACTGCTTCGCGGTTTCCAGCAGCCTGCCGTCGCGGGTCATGACGCCCATCTTTAGCGCGGTGCCGCCGATATCAAATGCCGCAATCTTCATTCATCCCTCCCCTGTCGAGCATAATGCACCGGTGATCCACACGGCGGCCAACCACAGAAACCGGTTTCATTCGTATGATGAGGATTCCCTGGCACTGAGGCAAGCACAAGGCTGTACCCGGTTTCATTTTCGTGAGCAGTATCAAATTTGACCATCCGCCAACGGTTTTACGCCGACTGTAAAGCAGGCTCGCAAACGTTTGCTTTCCCTGTTAGAATTGCGCCGATTTTTCTTGCTTACCGCAAACGCGTGGAGACTTCGCAGTGACCGACAAAACCTCTCTCAGCTATAAAGATGCCGGCGTGGATATTGATGCAGGCAACGCTCTCGTCGACCGTATTAAGGGCGTGGTGAAGAAAACCCGTCGCCCGGAAGTGATGGGTGGACTGGGCGGATTCGGCGCGCTGTGCGCACTGCCGCAGAAATACCGCGAGCCGGTACTGGTCTCCGGCACCGACGGCGTCGGTACCAAGCTGCGTCTGGCAATGGATCTGAAGCGTCACGACACCATCGGCATCGACCTGGTCGCCATGTGCGTGAACGACCTGGTGGTTCAGGGCGCTGAGCCGCTGTTTTTCCTTGATTATTACGCCACCGGTAAACTGGACGTCGATACCGCAGCCAGCGTCATCAACGGCATCGCCGAAGGCTGCCTGCAGTCCGGTTGCGCGCTGGTGGGCGGTGAGACCGCAGAGATGCCGGGGATGTACCACGGCGAAGATTACGACGTGGCGGGTTTTTGCGTCGGGGTGGTGGAAAAATCAGAAATCATCGACGGAAGTAAAGTCGCTGACGGCGACGTGCTGGTGGCGCTGGCCTCCAGTGGCCCGCACTCTAACGGCTATTCGCTGGTGCGTAAGATTATTGAAGTTAGCGGCGTTGACCCGCAGACTACCGACCTTGACGGCAAACCGCTGGCCGACCATCTGCTGGCGCCGACCCGCATCTATGTGAAATCGGTTCTCGACCTGATTGCCAGCGTTGACGTTCACGCCATCGCCCATCTGACCGGCGGCGGCTTCTGGGAAAATATTCCGCGCGTGCTGCCGGACAACACCCAGGCGGTGATTGATGAGTCTTCCTGGCAGTGGCCGTCCGTCTTCAACTGGCTGCAAACCGCCGGTAACGTCAGCCAGCATGAGATGTACCGTACCTTTAACTGCGGCGTGGGGATGGTCATCGCCCTGCCGGCTGCAGAAGCAGACAAGGCCATTGCCCTGCTGAACGAGAAAGGTGAAAACGCGTGGAAAATCGGGTATATCAAAGCCTCCGATTCCGAACAGCGTGTGGTCATTGCATGAAAAACATTGTGGTGCTGATTTCCGGTAGCGGCAGTAATTTGCAGGCGATCATCGACGCCTGCGGCCGGAAACAGATCAACGGCACCCTGCGTGCGGTATTCAGTAACAAGGCCGATGCGTTCGGCCTTGAGCGCGCGCGCGCGGCCGGGATCCCGGCCCACGCGCTGGCGCAAAGTCAGTTTGCCGACCGGGAAGCGTTCGATCGTCAGCTGATGCATGAAATTGACGCCTACGCCCCGGATCTGGTGGTGCTGGCGGGCTATATGCGTATCCTGAGCCCCGCCTTCGTCAGCCACTATCAGGGACGTCTGCTGAACATCCACCCTTCGTTACTGCCGAAGTATCCTGGCCTGCATACCCATCGCCAGGTGCTGGAAAACGGTGACGAGGAGCATGGGACCTCAGTGCACTTCGTCACCGACGAGCTGGACGGCGGTCCGGTTATCCTGCAGGCCAAAGTGCCGGTCTTTGCTGGCGACAGCGAAGAAGAGGTCACGGCGCGGGTTCAGACCCAGGAACATGCCATTTATCCGCTGGTGATAAGCTGGTTCGTCGAGGGACGTCTGCGCATGGAGGGCAACCACGCCTGGCTGGATGAACGACAGCTTCCCCCCCAGGGCTATGCCGCTGAAGAATGAACAACAGCCCCGCCTTTCGCCATCGCGGGGCTTTTTTTTAATTAAAATTGTTTATTAATCAAACATCTCACAGAAATAATTCTTCTTACTGTCATATAGTTGTGACACAGTAAATCGCTATGCAGAAAAATTCGTCATAATAGTCTACGTCCTGTGAGTAAAACGGAGTGTGAGCGGTAATGGGCCAGGAAAAGCTATACATCGAAAAAGAACTCAGCTGGTTGTCTTTTAACGAGCGCGTGCTGCAGGAAGCGGCGGACAAGAGTAACCCACTGATTGAGCGCATGCGCTTCTTAGGGATCTACTCCAACAACCTTGATGAGTTTTACAAAGTGCGCTTCGCTGAGCTTAAGCGCCGGATTATTATCAGTGAAGAACAAGGCAGTACCGCCCATTCTCGCCACCTGTTAGGCAAAATCCAGGCCCGCGTGCTGAAGGCCGATCAGGAATTCGATAGTCTGTATAACGAACTGCTGCTGGAGATGGCGCGCAACCAGATCTTCCTGATCAATGAGCGTCAGCTGTCCGTCAATCAGCAGGCCTGGCTGCGCAACTACTTTAAACAGTATTTGCGCCAGCATATCTCGCCGATCCTGATTAACCGCGAAACGGACCTCGTGCAGTTTCTGAAAGATGATTACACCTATCTGGCGGTGGAGATTATCCGCGGGGAAAACATCAATTATGCCCTGCTGGAAATTCCCTCGGATAAGGTCCCGCGC
This sequence comes from Klebsiella sp. JB_Kp004, assembly GCF_040065795.1. Classification (NCBI taxonomy): domain Bacteria; kingdom Pseudomonadati; phylum Pseudomonadota; class Gammaproteobacteria; order Enterobacterales; family Enterobacteriaceae; genus Klebsiella; species Klebsiella sp. JB_Kp004. Next base: position 58,949 of record NZ_JBEAKW010000009.1, read on the forward strand.
TTCGTAAACCTGCCGCCGGAAGCGCCTCGTCGCCGTAAGCCAATGATCCTGTTGGATAACATTCTGCGCTATTGCCTGGACGACATCTTTAAAGGCTTCTTTGATTACGATGCGCTGAACGCCTACTCGATGAAAATGACCCGTGACGCCGAGTACGATCTGGTGCATGAGATGGAGTCGAGCCTGATGGAGCTGATGTCCTCCAGCCTGAAACAGCGCCTGACCGCCGAGCCGGTTCGCTTCGTCTACCAGCGCGATATGCCGGACGCGATGGTCGAAATGCTGCGCGATAAGCTCTCCATCTCCAACTATGACTCAATGCTGCCGGGCGGCCGCTATCACAACTTTAAAGACTTTATCGGCTTCCCGAACGTGGGTAAGGCCAATCTGGTCAATAAACCTATGCCGCGCCTGCGTCATCTGTGGTTTGATAAATTCCGCAACGGCTTCGACGCCATTCGCGAACGCGATGTGCTGCTCTACTACCCCTATCATACTTTTGAGCATGTGCTGGAGCTGCTTCGCCAGGCCTCGTTCGACCCCAGCGTACTGGCGATCAAAATCAACATCTACCGCGTGGCCAAGGATTCGCGCATCATCGACGCGATGATCCACGCCGCCCACAACGGTAAAAAAGTCACCGTGGTGGTGGAGCTGCAGGCGCGTTTTGACGAAGAGGCCAACATTCACTGGGCGAAACGCCTGACGGAAGCGGGCGTTCACGTGATCTTCTCCGCGCCGGGCCTGAAGATCCACGCCAAGCTGTTCCTTATCTCGCGTAAAGAAGGCGATGAGGTGGTGCGCTACGCCCACATCGGCACCGGTAACTTCAACGAGAAGACCGCGCGGATCTATACCGACTATTCGCTGTTAACCGCCGATGCGCGCATTACCAATGAAGTCCGCCGGGTGTTTAACTTTATTGAAAACCCCTACCGCCCGGTCAGCTTCGATTACCTGCTGGTGTCGCCGCAGAACTCGCGTCGTCTGCTGTATGAGATGATCGACCGCGAGATCGCCAATGCGCAGAACGGGCAGCCGTCCGGTATTACCCTGAAGCTGAACAACCTGGTGGACAAAGGGCTGGTGGACAGACTGTATGCCGCCTCCAGCTCCGGCGTGCCGGTCAACCTGTTGATCCGCGGCATGTGCTCGCTGATCCCCGGTCTGGAAGGCATCAGCGAAAATATTCGCGTCATCAGCATTGTGGACCGTTTCCTCGAGCACGACCGGGTCTACTGTTTTGAAAACGGTGGCGATAAGCAGGTCTGGCTCTCCTCTGCCGACTGGATGACGCGTAATATCGATTATCGTATCGAAGTTGCCGCCCCGCTGCTCGACCCGCGCCTGAAAGAGCGGGTGCTGGATATTTTTGATATCCTGTTCAACGATACGGTAAAAGCGCGCTATCTTGATAAAGAACTGAGTAATCGCTATGTGCCGCGCGGCAATCGCCGTAAAGTGCGCGCTCAGATGGCGATTTACGATTATCTCAAATCACTCGAACAACCCGACTAACCTATGCCAATAAACGAAAAAACCCCTCGACCGCAGGAGTTCGCTGCGGTTGACCTTGGTTCGAACAGTTTTCATATGGTGATCGCCCGTGTCGTCGACGGCGCCATGCAGATCATCGGACGCCTGAAACAGCGCGTACATCTGGCCGATGGCCTCGATGAAAACTCGGTGTTGAGCGAAGAAGCCATGACCCGCGGGCTGAACTGCCTGTCGCTGTTTGCCGAACGCCTGCAGGGATTTTCTCCCTCCAGCGTCTGCATCGTCGGGACGCATACGCTGCGTCAGGCGACCAATGCGGCGGAGTTTCTTAAACGCGCGGAAAAAGTGATCCCCTACCCGATCGAGATCATCTCCGGTAATGAAGAAGCGCGCCTGATATTTATGGGCGTGGAGCACACGCAGCCGGAGCGCGGCCGTAAGCTGGTGATTGATATCGGCGGCGGTTCGACTGAGCTGGTCATCGGTGAAGATTTTGAGCCCCGCCTGGTGGAAAGCCGCCGCATGGGGTGCGTGAGTTTCTCCCAGGCCTACTTCCCGGGCGGGACGATCAATAAGGAAAATTTTCAGCGCGCTCGCCTGGCGGCGGTGCAAAAGCTGGAAACCCTGGCCTGGCAGTTCCGTATTCAGGGCTGGACCGTGGCGCTGGGCGCCTCCGGCACCATTAAAGCCGCCCAGGAAGTGCTGGTGGCGATGGGCGAGAAGGACGGGTTTATTACGCCGGAACGCCTCGAAATGCTGGTCAGTGAGCTGCTGAAACATAAAAACTTCGACGCGCTCAGCCTGCCCGGCCTCTCGGAAGACCGTAAAGCGGTCTTTGCCCCGGGGCTGGCGATTCTGTGCGGTGTGTTTGACGCGTTAGCCATTAAAGAGCTTCGTCTGTCTGATGGCGCGCTGCGTGAAGGCGTGCTGTACGAAATGGAAGGCCGTTTCCGCCACCAGGATATTCGTAGCCGCACGGCGCAGAGTCTGGCGAATCAGTACAACATCGATCGCGAACAGGCGCGCCGGGTGCTGGAAACCACCACCCTTATGCTGGAGCAGTGGCAGGAGCAGAATCCGAAGCTGGCCAATCCACACCTCGCGGCGCTGTTGAAGTGGGCGGTGATGCTCCATGAGGTGGGCCTGAATATTAACCACAGCGGCATGCACCGCCACTCGGCCTACATTCTGCAGAACAGCGACCTGCCGGGCTTCAACCAGGAGCAGCAGATGCTGATGGCCACGCTGGTGCGCTATCATCGCAAAGCGATAAAACTCGACGACCTGCCGCGCTTTACGCTGTTCAGGAAAAAGCAGTTTCTGCCGCTGATCCAGCTGCTGCGCCTCGGCGTGCTGCTGAATAACCAGCGTCAGGCCACCACCACGCCGCCGACGCTACGGCTGCAGACGGAAGCTCACCACTGGACGCTGACCTTCCCGCACAACTGGTTTAGCCAGAATGCGCTGGTGCTGCTGGATCTGGAAAAAGAGCAGCAGTACTGGGAAGGTGTGCCGGAGTGGCTGCTGAAGATTGCGGAAGAAGAGCCAGACGCCTGATCGCCTCTGTGGATAGCATTCGAGCCGGGCCATCGCGCCCGGCTTTTTACCGCTTCAGGCGCTCATCCCCTCCGCCAGCTGCGCCAGAGGTACCGGAACGCCAATATCATAGCCCTGCATATAATCTATCCCCAGCGCGATGACCGCCTGGCGTATCTCCGGCGACTCGACATATTCGGCCACCACTTGCATGTTCTTCATCCGCGCCAGACGACAGATAGAGTCCACCACCTGGTAATCAAGACTGCTGGCGAGCAGATTGCGAATAAAGCTGCCGTCGATTTTAAGAATATCGACGTCCATCGTTTTTAACCGCGCATAGCTGGCGTAGCCGGTACCAAAATCATCGATCGCCACCCGGCAGCCCAGCGCCCGCAGACGCTCTAATGTCTGGCAAACCAGCTCGGGGTTGCTGAGCGCATAGTTTTCGGTCAGCTCGAAGATAATCTGCCATGGCTCAATGTTATAGGCCTGCAGCAGGTTTTCCACCTCCTCGGGAAACTGACTGCGGCTCAGCGAGACCGGAGAGAGGTTGATCGCCAGCCGCAGACCGGGCAGCGACCGCCGGTTGGCATCCATAAAGGCCAGGGTGTGCTCAATGACCCACTGATCCACGCGCGTGGACAGCCCAAACTCGTGCGCCACCGGCAGGAACTCGTTTGGCCCCGTCAGCTCCCCCGACTCCCCTTTCATCCTCAACAACACTTCATGGTAGTTGTCGCCGCGAATGCCCTGGATAGGTTGTGCCATCAGGACAAAATGGTCTTGCTCCAGCGCCTTGAGGATGCGGTTCATCATCACCACTTTGTCTTTCAGATCCTGCTGGACATGCCCGGCGCCGCGGCGCTGCAAATTCTCCGGATGGCCGCTGGCCAGCGACATGTCGGCAATCGTGTTCAGCTCGCCAAGCAGCAAATACAGATGCTTCACCGGCGAGCGGACGTTGCAATAGCTCATGCCGATCCTCGGCTGCAGGGGGACCCCGTCCCAGTGAAAACGGAACTGTCGCAGGGAGCGCTCAATTAAGTGAATGCGCGCCTGGTGCCCTTCGCTGTTGAGACGAAACACTAAATCGTGACCGGCAAGATGATATACCGCTTCGTTCGGCTGCAGCAGCGCACGCAGGTGATTCGCCAGCATTTGCTTATACTGAATGCGCAACAGCACCCCATAGTGGCGGCCCAGCAGCTCAAGCTCAGGAATACGCAAAAAACAGAGCGTCGACCAGCTCGCGCCGTTCAGCGCCCGGCTCAGCGCCCGCAGATTCGGCATATGTACCACCGGGTCGAGAAAGGCCATCTGTCGGACGCGGGCGTAGATCAGCCGCTGCTGTGTCGCCAGCATCGCCGTATAGGCGACAATAAACGAGAACACCAGATAGCTTGACGAGGTGATCGCCAGCTGAGTGTTATAACTTGGATAAATGGGTAAATAACGGTAATGAAAATGGATCACGGCGATCAGTACCGGCGTCCAGATCAGCGAGATAAAGCGATAGCCAAAACGCATCGCCCCCCACAGCATCACCGGCATCAGTAAGGATAATGTATAATTTGTACTGAATATAGTGCTGCTATCATTAAGCGGCATCAATAATAGCCCCAGCAGCAGGATTAATATCGCCACCCAGCTGATGATTTCAATTTTTTTTATTTTTGGATCAATTTGTAAGCGAACCTGAGAAATAAATCCGCGTAAATAAAAAGGGTTACGAATTACCCGCAGCAGTAAATAACATAAGGGCACGCCGGTCAGGCACCCTACCATCAGCGCCTGAAAGGTGATTAACGACCGTAAACTAAACGGCGAGACGCCGGTCATCTCCGTTGTGCGCGGATGCAGCCCCAGAAACTCGGCGATCTGCGACAGAATCAGAAAAATGACCGATGGGAGCAGCATTTGCCAGAACAAACGATGCGGCATCAGTTTGACGTTACCGTGCGATACCTGTTGCCGTTGAGGAACAAAGATGCGGTATCCGCCCCAGCAGAGTACGCAGGGGATCAGAAAATGGAACAGTACGCCAAAGGCCTGTTCCGGCGTCATGCCCCGGGCCAGCGTAAGCAGCAGGCCAACGATAATACCGGGGATCGCCGCCCAGCCGAAAAACATCATCAGGCTGAGCACCAGCGCCAGGGGAAGATAATAAAGATAAACCATGTGACCATTCAGCACGGTATATGTATTCATCCCTCTGGCAAGGGGTAATAACAGCACAGGCAGGAGAAGCGGTAAGGCCCACCATTTGTCGCGATATTGTTGATAGTATTTTAATAAATTCATAGGTGCTCTACAGAGAGCCTCTGCTCCTGCGAGGCATATTCAGGCAGGCATCCAACCACCCCATGCTGACCGCATAAGTAATTACGATACGGTAACGTCCGCTGATTTTAGTGGCCAAGAGAATGAGGCTGTTGATATAAATCAACAAATGCTGACACCAACATTAATAAAACTTATTTTTTCACCTTTCCCTGGCTAATAAAGTGAGCATGTAAATACGCCGATTATCTTATATAACATTAATTAATGTTTTCACTGCCGCACTTTTACATCTGCATCAATTGACCCCACCTCGTTCCTGTGCCTTAATACCCCCATCGCCCATCTTCGGGTATACTTCAAGGAACCTTTTGTGAGTCAGGCACCCAGTATGCGTAAACGACATCGATTTAACCGTCGCATGACCCGTATCGTACTGCTTATCAGCTTTCTCTTCTTCTTTGGACGCTTTGTCTACTCCTCCATTGGCGCCTGGTACCATCACCAGGATAAAAAAGCGTCGCAGGAGTCAACGCTCACCGTCGAGCCTTCCGCCCGCGAGTAACCCGTTGAGCCCGATGCCGGGTGCGCCCCCAACCGCTGTCAGAGACGCCCGTTTTCGAGACTCTATCCCTGACGAGGCATATGTTGCTGCTGGCGATTTATAAGCGCACGGCCTGTAGCAGACGCAGCATTTCCGCCAGTCCTTTGGTAATCACTTTATCCTGACGCATGACAACCGCCAGTTGACGGTACAGCGACGGGGCCAGAGAATGTACCGTTAAGCCACAGCGATCCTCCGCCTGCTCCACCGCCATGCGGGGCACAATACTGTAGCCCAGCCCGGCCCGCACCATGCGTTTGATCGCCTCGATGCTTCCCAGCTGCATCACCGGCGTAACCGCCAGGCCCGCCGAACGGAACCAGCGGTCAATCAGATTCCGCGTGCCGCTGCCCGCCTCGAAGGCAATGAGCGGCAGCGCCTGCAGCGCTTCAGGGGTGCACACCGCCGGGATCCCCGCCTCGTGGCTGGGATGAATGACCACGAACTCCTCGTCAACCACTGCGGTCACTGCCAGACTGCGCCCCTGCACGGGCAGGGTAACCAGTCCAAGATCGAGCCGGTTTTCCTCCACCGCCCGGACGATATCCAGCGTGTTGCCGGTGGTCACCCCCACCGTCAGCAGCGGGTGCTGCTGACGAAGATGCTGCAGCAGCGGCGGAAGAAGATGAATGCAGGCCGTCGCGCCGGTCCCCAGCGTCAACGAGCCATTAACTTCCTGGCTAAATGCGCTGACCGACTGCACCGCGCTATTCACCGCCCGATCGATCTGCTCGCTGTGGGACAGCAGCGCCATTCCCGCCGCCGTCGCCTTGATCCCACGCCCGGTGCGCTCCAGCAGCCGAGTCTGTAAAAATTGCTCCAGCTGACGCACCTGCAGGCTAACGGCAGGCTGGGAGATCCCCAGCGCGTCGGCGGCGGCGGAGAAGCTGCCGCGCTGTACGACCAGCCGGAAGGTCGCCAGGTTTCCCAGGTTCAGTGTTGTCATGCAAAGTTTCTCTTATACCGCGCATAAGGTGGCCGCTCTGCCAGAACAATAGCCTGCCGGGTATGCTCAGGACAACTGTCTTAACGGAATGAAAAACCATGGAAACACCGGCTATTCCCCGACGCCTCGCCTTCACGGCGGGCGCTCAGCAACTGATCAACTGGGGTATCTCTTTTTATATGCCCGGCACCTTTGCCGGGGCGATGTCGGCAGATACCGGCTGGTCATCCCTACAAATCTACTCAGGCCTGACGCTCGCCATGCTGGTGATGGCCACCCTCTCGCCGTTTGTCGCCCGGCTGCTGTCGCGTGCTGGCGGGCAACGCGTGGTGATGGCAGGCTCCCTGCTGCTCGCCGTCGGTTGTCTGCTTATGGCTGACGCACACTCGCTTGTCGCCTGGTACAGCGCCTGGCTGTTGACCGGCATCGGCATGCGTTTGTCGCTGTATGACGCGCTGTTTGCCGCGCTGGTTAATCTCTACGGCAAGCAGGCGCGACGGACGATCTCCCGCATAACCCTGACGGGTGGGCTGGCCTCGGTGGTGTTCTGGCCGCTGGGGGAGGCTCTGCTCGCGGCCATGAGCTGGCGGGAAGCACTGCTGATCTATGCCCTGTTCGGCTTGCTAAGCGCCGCGTTAACCCTGTCGCTACCCAATAAAACAGGCTTTATCGTCAATAAACCCGCCGCCCCTGCCGCGGTACGGGATCGGCGAAACGGCTGGCTGTACGCCGCGTTTATCGCGCTGATCACCTTTGTCTCTAATGGCACTTCCACCCATCTGCCGGAATTTATCATAAGCGTCGGTCTGCCGGTTGCCGTCGGCATGTTATGGGGCGTTGGACAGACTGGTGCACGGTTTCTGGAGGTGGTGGCCGGGGCGGGGCTCACCCCGCTTCGCCTGACGCTGCTTACCGCGCTGGCTATGCCGGTGTGCTTTATGCTCGGCCTGAGTAGCTCGCTTTTTCTCTGGTCAGCCGCCGGTTTTGTGCTGGGCTACGGGGCGATTAACGGGCTGGTGACCATCGTCAAAGCCACGCTGCCGCTGCAGTTGTTTGCCCCTGAAGCGTACGCCAGACGCACCGGGGTGCTGCTGATCCCGGCCCAGCTGATGGCGGCGGCCTCCCCGCTGGCCTATGCGTGGCTGAACCGGGCTTTAGGGACGATCGGGGCGATGTGGCTGTCGTGGGGGTTAACGCTGCTGATTGCCGTACTGGCGGTGGCTATCGTCAAGGGACAGGCATCGCACCAGGCTGAGGGTATCCCTGCCCTTAGCGACTAGAGCACAAAGCCGCCGTCGATGGTCAGGCTTGTACCCGTCATGTAGCCGGACGATTCACCGGCAAGCCAGGCCGCCAGCGAGGCGATTTCGTCCGGTTCGCCCATACGCTGCAAGGGAATGCGCCCGACGATCTGCTCCGCCATTCCGGCAGTCATATCGGTGGCGATGGGCCCCGGCTGGATGTTGTTAATCGTGATGCGCCGTGGCGCCAGATCCAGCGCAAGGTTCTGCACCATTGAGGCGACAGCCGCTTTACTCATGGCATACACGCTACTGCCCACATGGCCGGTACGCACCGCGGTATTACTGCCGATGGTGATCACACGCCCCCCTTCCGCCATCGGCTTAACCGCCGCCTGAATGGCAAGGAAGACACCACGCACGTTGACGGCCAGGGTGGTATCCAGATCGTCCAGCGAATAGGACTCAAGGGTACCGAGACGCAGCACGCCCGCATTTACCACCGCGACATCCAGCCTGCCGTAGTGCCGTAATGTCTTATCCACCGCGGCCTGGATAGCCCTGGGGTCTGCGCTGTCGGCTTCAATGGCTATCGCCTGACCGCCCCGTTGCTCAATCGTTGAGACCAGCGCCTGCGCCCGATCCGGGCGTGATACCCAGGTGATGGCAACCCGATAGCCCTCGTGCGCCAGTCGCGCCGCAATGGCCGCCCCGATACCGCGCGCGCCGCCGAAAATCAACGCTACCTTTTCGTGATTCATGATGGTCATTCTCCTGTTTGCTGTAGCACCCACCCGGGTGCCTCTGCAGACACCATGCCAGCAGATACAGCCCTTCGCATGCGCGGAATGTATCGCACTGTATCCACGCCGCCCTGCTTACGCAGCCATACAAAAAAGCCGCCCACAGCAAACAGACCCGATACATAAAAATGGTTTTATGAGGCTGTCGCCATTGATGACCCGATGAGGAGATACCCAGATGATACGTCCACATTTACTCTTCACGCTGTTCGCGCTGACATCAGGCTGCGCCTGGGCTGCACCGCTTAGCGGACTCAGCGCCGCGGATGTTAACGGCCCCGCCGCCGTTGCACCGCCCGAACAGCCCCAGCCACCGGCAACACTGATTGTGGATCCGCCGCTGGCGGGCCCGCTGAGTAAAGGTGCGGTCTTTATTCAATACCGCGCCGAGAACATGCGTATTGAACCGGTGTTCGGGCCCGAGGCGCTGAAAGTGGCGCCGCGCATCGGCCATATCCACGTCATCGTGGATGACAACCCCTGGCACTGGGCCGACGCCAGCGGCGAGCCGGTTATTCTGGTGGGCCTGCCTGCCGGTCATCACAAGGTGACCCTTATTCTCGCCGATCCAACCCATAAACCTGTTGATCGCAAGACCGTCGAATTCATCGTACCGCCGCATGCTGCGGTTATGCACTGAACGCCACCAGTCACTTATTTTTGAGGATCTTAACCATGAAAGCATTACTGATTGCTGTTCTGACCTTCTCCGCCGCAATGGCGTCTTCCGCTTTCGCTGCCCGGGAAATTAACCAGCCTCAGGGGCTGCAAAAAATTGGCACCGTTTCCGACAGCAGCGGCGCAACGTCGCTGGCGGATCTGGAGGCGAAACTGCAGGCCAAAGCCGTTAAAGCGGGCGCCGGTGCGTTTCGCATTACCTCCGCCGGGGGGAACAACACCCTGTCGGGCACCGCAGATATTTACCGTTGAGGCGTCACCATGAAAAAACAGTCTCTTCATACCTTCGCGGTGGGCCTGCTGCTGGCCGCCGCCAGCGGTACCGCACTGGCGAGTAGCAATAAAACCGTGGTGCTGGTGCACGGCGCTTTTGCCGACGGCAGCAGCTGGAACCAGGTGATCGACAGACTGCAACGCCAGCATACCGAGGTCATTGCCGTTCAGCTGCCGCTCAACTCGCTGAAAGAGGATGTCGCCGCAACCCAGCGCGCCATCGCCCGGGCCCACGGGGATGTGGTGCTGGTAGGCCACTCCTGGGGCGGGACGGTGATCAGCGAGGCGGGTAACGCTGCGCGGGTCAAATCGCTGGTTTACGTGGCGGCGTTTGCCCCGGACTCGGGCCAGTCGACGGCGGATCTGGCGGGGAGCTACCCTGCCCCACCGGGCAGCGCAGGTATTGCTAAAACCGCAGAGGGTTTTCTCTGGTTACCTGAAAAATCGGTACGCCAGGACTTTGCGCCAGATATTAAGGCTGCTGAGCAAAACAGGCTGATCGCCACCCAGGGCCCGATCCGCGCGGAGGCCTTTACCGAAAAGGTCACGCATGCGGCCTGGCATGATAAGCCGAGCTGGTATGTGGTCAGCAAGAATGACCGGATGATCAATCCGGATCTGGAGCGTTCGATGGCGAAGGCGATTGATGCGAAAACCACTGAGGTGGCGGCAAGCCATGTGTCGATGGTGAGCCAACCGGAGGAGATTGCCCGGGTGATTGAGCAAGCGGTGAAATGAGACAGGCAATAAAAAGCCCGCAGGATGCGGGCTTAAATCAAAAACGATTAACGGGCGGGCGTTATTCCCACTCGATCGTCGCCGGTGGCTTACCGCTGATGTCATACACCACGCGGGAAATACCGTTCACTTCATTGATGATGCGGTTGGAGACGCGGCCGAGGAAATCATACGGCAGGTGCGCCCAGTGCGCGGTCATGAAATCGATGGTTTCCACCGCACGCAGGGAAACAACCCAGTCGTACTTACGGCCATCGCCCATCACGCCGACGGAGCGAACCGGCAGGAACACGGTGAACGCCTGGCTCACTTTGTTGTACAGATCGGCTTTGTGCAGCTCTTCGATGAAGATAGCGTCGGCGCGACGCAGCAGGTCGCAGTACTCTTTCTTCACTTCGCCCAGCACGCGCACGCCGAGGCCCGGACCCGGGAACGGATGACGGTAGAGCATATCGTACGGCAGACCCAGCTCCAGACCGATCTTACGCACTTCGTCTTTGAACAGCTCGCGCAGCGGCTCAACCAGCCCCATCTTCATCTCTTTCGGCAGGCCGCCCACGTTGTGGTGAGATTTGATGACGTGCGCTTTACCGGTAGTGGAAGCGGCAGATTCGATAACGTCAGGGTAGATGGTGCCCTGCGCCAGCCATTTGACGTCGTCCAGCTTCAGCGCTTCTTCGTCGAACACTTCCACGAAGACGCGGCCGATAATCTTACGTTTCGCTTCCGGATCGTTCTCGCCTTTCAGCGCGTCGAGGAAGCGCTGCTCGCCTTCGACGTGAACAATGTTCAGGCCAAAGTGGTCGCCGAACATGTCCATCACCTGCTGGGCTTCGTTCAGACGCAGGAGACCGTTATCCACGAATACGCAGGTCAGGTTTTTGCCGATGGCGCGGTGCAGCAGCATCGCGGTCACCGAAGAGTCCACGCCGCCGGAGAGGCCGAGGATCACTTTGTCATCGCCAACCTGCTGGCGGATACGCTCAACGGCGTCGTCGATGATTTTCGCCGGGGTCCACAGGGCTTCGCACTGGCAGATGTCGCGCACAAAGCGCTCCAGCATACGCATCCCCTGACGGGTATGGGTCACTTCCGGGTGGAACTGCACGCCGTAGAAGCGTTTTTCTTCGTTGGCCATAATGGCGAACGGGCAGTTGTCGGTGCTGGCGACGGTGACGAAGTCAGACGGGATGGCGGTGACTTTGTCGCCGTGGCTCATCCACACGTCCAGCAACGGTTTGCCGTCCGCGGTCAGAGAGTCCTCGATACCGCGCACCAGCGCGCTGTCGTTAACCACTTCAACCTGCGCGTAGCCAAACTCACGCTCGTTAGAGCCTTCTACATGGCCGCCCAACTGCATCGCCATGGTCTGCATACCGTAGCAGACGCCAAATACCGGCACGCCGGCTTCGAACACATACTGCGGCGCGCGCGGGCTGTTCTCTTCGGTGGTGCTTTCCGGGCCGCCGGAAAGAATGATGCCGCTTGGATTAAATTCGCGGATCTGTGCTTCCGTGACATCCCATGCCCACAGCTCACAGTAGACGCCCAGCTCACGCACGCGACGCGCCACCAGCTGAGTATACTGTGACCCGAAGTCGAGAATGAGAATGCGATGTTTATGAATGTTTTCCGTCATTGACGCTAATTCCGAGGCAAGTGAAACAGAGTAAATAAATCGCCCGACGCAAGGTCGGGCGAAGAAATCAGGAGCCCAGACGGTAGTTCGGGGACTCTTTGGTGATGGTCACGTCGTGAACGTGGCTTTCCTGAATGCCCGCACCGCTGATGCGTACGAATTCAGCTTTGGTACGCAGCAGGTCAATGGTACCACAGCCGGTCAGACCCATACAGGAGCGCAGGCCGCCCATCTGCTGGTGAATGATCTCTTTCAGGCGGCCTTTATAGGCCACGCGGCCTTCGATACCTTCCGGCACCAGTTTGTCAGCGGCGTTATCGCTCTGGAAGTAGCGGTCAGAGGAGCCTTTCGACATCGCGCCGAGGGAGCCCATCCCGCGATAGGATTTGTAAGAGCGCCCCTGGTAGAGTTCGATTTCGCCCGGGGATTCTTCGGTACCGGCCAGCATGGAGCCGACCATCACTGCCGCCGCACCGGCCGCGATCGCTTTAGCGATGTCGCCGGAGAAACGGATACCGCCGTCGGCGATAACCGGAATACCGGTGCCTTCCAGCGCTTCCACCGCGTCGGAAACCGCGGTGATCTGCGGCACGCCTACGCCGGTCACGATACGGGTAGTACAGATGGAGCCCGGGCCGATGCCCACTTTCACCGCGCTGCAGCCGGCTTCCGCCAGCGCGCGCGCGCCGGCGCCAGTGGCGACGTTGCCGCCGATGATCTGCAGGTCCGGGTATTTCGCGCGCGTTTCACGAATACGTTGCAGAACGCCTTCGGAGTGGCCGTGAGAGGAGTCGATCAGCAGGACGTCAACGCCCGCAGCCACCAGCGCGTCAACGCGCTCTTCGTTGCCCGCGCCGGCGCCGACCGCAGCGCCTACGCGCAGACGGCCCTGCTCATCTTTACAGGCATTCGGTTTACGTTCCGCTTTCTGGAAGTCTTTTACGGTGATCATCCCGCGCAGGTGGAAGCTCTCATCCACAACCAGCGCCTTCTCAACGCGTTTTTCGTGCATCTTCGCAAAGACTACTTCACGGCTTTCGCCTTCACGAACGGTAACCAGACGCTCTTTCGGGGTCATGTAGACACTGACCGGCTGGTTCAGATCGGTGACGAAACGCACGTCGCGGCCAGTGATGATGCCGACCAGCTCGTTCTCTTCGGTAACCACCGGGTAGCCGGCGAAGCCGTTACGCTCGGTCAGCTCTTTCACTTCACGCAGGGTGGTGGTCGGCAGAACGGTCTGCGGGTCGGTGACCACGCCGGACTCATGTTTCTTCACGCGGCGAACTTCTTCCGCCTGGCGCTCGATGGACATGTTTTTGTGAATAAAGCCGATGCCGCCTTCCTGTGCCAGGGCAATAGCCAGACGCGCTTCCGTTACGGTATCCATGGCTGCGGAGAGCATAGGAATATTCAGACGAATGGTTTTCGTCAGCTGAGTGCTGAGATCGGCTGTATTCGGCAGAACGGTAGAATGAGCGGGAACGAGGAGGACGTCGTCAAACGTCAGGGCTTCTTTAGCGATACGTAGCATGGGCAATATCTCGACCAGGGTGGATAAATATTGCCGTGGCATTATACAGAGCGTAACCGATTGCATCTACCCTTTTTTGCAAATAATACTTGCCATCCCCTCTGAGCGCGTTACTATCGACTGAATAACCTGCTGATTTAAAGTTTGATCTTGCTCACATGTTACCCTCTCAATCCCCCGCAATTTTTACCGTTAGCCGCCTCAATCAGACGGTGCGTCTGCTGCTTGAGCGCGAAATGGGCCAGGTCTGGATCAGCGGCGAGATCTCTAACTTCAGCCAGCCTTCTTCCGGCCACTGGTACTTCACCTTAAAAGACGATAACGCCCAGGTGCGCTGCGCGATGTTCCGCAACAGCAACCGTCGGGTCACGTTTCGCCCGCAGCATGGGCAACAGGTGCTGGTTCGCGCCAACATCACCCTGTATGAGCCGCGCGGCGACTACCAGATTATCGTCGAAAGCATGCAGCCCGCCGGCGAAGGGTTGCTGCAGCAGAAGTATGAGCAGCTGAAAGCGCAGTTAACCGCGGAAGGGCTGTTCGATCAAAAACATAAGCAGGCGCTCCCCTCCCCCGCCCGCTGCGTCGGGGTCATCACCTCGAAAACCGGCGCCGCGCTGCACGATATTCTTCATGTCCTCAGACGCCGCGACCCCGGGCTGCCGGTGATCGTCTACCCGACCGCGGTCCAGGGTGACGATGCCCCCGGGCAGATTGTGCGCGCCATCGCGCTGGCGAACGCGCGTCAGGAGTGTGACGTGCTGATTGTCGGACGCGGCGGCGGTTCGCTGGAGGATCTGTGGAGTTTTAACGATGAGCGGGTGGCGCGCGCTATCTTCGCCAGCCAGATCCCTATCGTCAGCGCCGTCGGCCATGAAACCGACGTCACTATCGCTGATTTTGTTGCCGACCTGCGAGCGCCGACCCCTTCTGCCGCCGCGGAGATCGTCAGCCGTAATCAGCAGGAGCTGCTGCGCCAGCTGCAGGCCGGGCAGCAGCGGCTGGAGATGGCGATGGACTATTTCCTCGCCAGTCGCCAGCGCCGTTTTACCCAGTTGTTCCATCGTCTGCAGCAGCAGCACCCGCAGCTGCGGCTGGCCCGCCAGCAGACCGCACTGGAACGCCTGCGCCAGCGGATGCGCATCGCCATGGAATCGCAGCTTAAACGCGCCGAGCAGCGGCAAAAGCGCACTGTTCAGCGCCTGAATCACTATAACCCGCAGCCGCGTATCCACCGGACGCAATCGCGCGTCCAGCAGCTGGAATACCGGCTGGCGGAAACGATGCGTAGCCGCCTCAGCGAGCGGCGTGAACGGTTTGGTCACGCGGTGACCCATCTGGAGGCGGTGAGTCCCTTAGCCACCCTGGCGCGCGGCTATAGCGTCACTTCGGTGAGCGACGGCACGGTGTTGAAGCAGACAAAACAGGTCAAAACCGGCGATCTGCTCACCACCCGCCTGAAAGACGGCTGGGTCGAAAGCGAAGTGAGGCAGATTGCGCCGGTGAAAAAAACGCGGGCCAGAAAGCCATCGCCGCCTAAACCAGCGGAATAAACTCCACCCGTTTTTTCGAGATCAGGCCGTGCCCGTGCTGGCAAAAGTAATCCACCGCGCCGCACGCCTTCAGCACCTCCAGCGGCTGGTGGCATTCCGGGCAGCGCGCCTCAAGGGCAAATACCCTTTCGCACTGAGCGCAATGCGCGCTGCTGCCTTTGACATCTAACGGCGCGTGGCACAGAGGGCAATCAAGTTCCATAACCATTCCTTTCAACGTTTATCTGCACCTATTTTATCATGTTCCGGGTTTAATGAGGGCCGCGTAATTGCTGCTGCAACCTGAGCAGCCATTCCACTTCCTCAAGCCGACGCCGCGTCAGCCCGGCCACGCTTTCGGGCGCCCGGGTAAACACATTCTCCGCGCCAAGGATCTGCTCATCGAGACAGTGCGCATAGATCGCTCCGGGTCGGGTCCAGCGCTGGATCCGCTCGCCGTCCTGTAGCGTCGCCACCTCGCCATCAGGGGCGCGATCGAGGGCAAGCAGTCGCCCGTCCCGCAGCCCTATCCGCATTCCCTTTTGCCCGCCCGCGGGACCGGCATATTTGTTAAGCCAGATATTCAGCGGGATATCGCCCAGGCGTCCCTGCAGATGCGCCTCTCCCTCGGCAGTGACCGTATCCCCATGAGCAATATCTCGGCCGAGACGGTCTTTCGCCGCCCGAACGGCGAGGTCCAGCGTCACATCGCCTCCGCAGCCGAGCAGCGTTTCCCGCAGCATCGCCAGGACATGGGTACCGATATCGAGGATCACGCCGTCAGGATGACGCAGCCGCCGGGTATCCAGTTCGCCGGTGGCAAAGTTAAGCGCGACCGGTTCTCCGACAGCGTTAAAGCCGCTTGGCTCCTGCAAATAGCCTTCTATCCAGGCGATATCCTGCGCTGAAAGGTGCGGTGGCGGTAGACCGCTGGCCTCCTCTTCCGCCTGCCACGGCGGAGCAAGAGCGTTCAGGGCTAACCCACGCGCCATCCAGTGGTCGAGGGCCAGCACCCGACCGGCCTCCCCCGCCGGCGCCAGCAGCGCCCGCAGCCGCGCGGCCTGCTCAAGGTTGGCGACAATCGGTTTCTCCACCACGATGCGGGGAATGGCGCTGGCTAACGCCCCCTCCAGCACGGGCAGGTGCTGGAGGGATGACGTGGTGATGAAGAGCGTATCCAGGGGTTTGGCCAGCAGCGCCGACAGCGAACTGCAGCGCTGGATCCCCGGCAGCGCTCTGCTGCTGTCCAGGTCATAGCCCTGGCAGCTGTCAATACGGTATCCCAGGCGACGCAGCGCGGGTAAATAGGCGGTTTCCACCACCGCGCCGAGACCGATAAATCCAATTTGCATGTTTAGTCCACCCCTGAGCCGATCTGTTCCCGGCGAAGTATCGCGGGATTATGGCGGATGGTTTTGACATTTACCGGCATGGCGGCCACAAAAAAACCCGCCGAAGCGGGTTTAATGATTATTTGCTTTTCTTGATGTGCTTGATCAGGCGTTTACGTTTCCGCATCTGGTTCGGCGTCAGGGTGTTGCGCTTGTTGGCGAACGGGTTTTCCCCTTCCTTGAACTGGATACGGATTGGCGTACCCATCACGTCCAGGGATTTACGGAAATAGTTCATCAGATAGCGCTTGTAGGAATCCGGCAGATCCTTCACCTGGTTACCGTGGATCACCACGATAGGCGGGTTGTAGCCCCCGGCGTGGGCATATTTCAGCTTCACGCGACGGCCGCGAACCAGCGGTGGCTGATGATCTTCCGCCGCCATGTTCATGATCCGGGTGAGCATCGCGGTGCTTACGCGGCGGGTTGCGCTATCGTAGGCTTCACGTACCGATTCAAACAGGTTGCCGACGCCGCTGCCGTGCAGGGCGGAGATGAAGTGCACCCGGGCAAAGTCGATAAAGCCCAGACGATAGTCGAGGGTCTCTTTCACCTGCTCCTTCACTTCCTGGCTCAGGCCGTCCCATTTGTTGACGACGATCACCAGGGAGCGGCCGCTGTTGAGGATAAAGCCCAGCAGCGACAGATCCTGATCGGAGATGCCTTCGCGGGCATCAATCACCAGCAGCACGACGTTGGCGTCTTCAATCGCCTGCAGCGTCTTGATGACCGAGAATTTCTCCACCACGTCAGTAATTTTGCCGCGCTTGCGCACCCCGGCGGTATCGATGAGCACGTATTCGCGCTCGTCACGCTGCATCGGGATGTAAATGCTGTCGCGGGTGGTGCCCGGCATATCGTAGACCACCACGCGATCTTCGCCGAGGATGCGGTTGGTGAGCGTCGATTTACCGACGTTAGGACGTCCGACAATCGCCAGCTTGATCGGCAGATCCTGCGGATTGAAATCGTCTTCCGGTTCTTCTTCCGCTTCACCATTCTGCTCAGCTTCGAATTTTGCCCAGTATTCGGCGTCTTCATCCACTTCTTCCTGAGGATTAACCTCATCGACCCATGGCAGCAGGGCCTGCTCAAGCAGGCTGGTCACGCCGCGGCCGTGCGAAGCGGCAATAGGATAGATATCGCCCAGGCCGAGCGACCAGAAGTCCGCCATCGCCTGGTCGACGTCGATGCCGTCGGTTTTGTTAGCCACCAGGAAGGTGGGCTTTTCACGAGAGCGCAGGTGTTTAGCGATCGCGATGTCCGCCGGCATCAGGCCCGCGCGCGCATCGACCATAAACAGCACCACATCGGCCTCTTCGATTGCCAGCAGCGACTGCTCCGCCATCCGGGTTTCCACGCCCTCTTCCGTACCATCAATACCACCGGTATCGATACAGATGAATTCGCGGCCTTCGACTTCGGCCCGACCGTACTTACGGTCACGAGTCAGCCCCGGGAAATCCGCAACCAGCGCATCACGAGTGCGCGTCAGGCGGTTAAAGAGCGTGGATTTTCCAACGTTAGGGCGCCCGACAAGCGCGACCACAGGTATCATGTTAAATGCCTCATACAATCACTAAGCAACATCGTCATAACGACGTTTTTAAAAAAGTCAAAACGGCCCCTGTCTGCCAGGGGCCGTTTCTTAATCACTCACGACAGCGGTAATTAACGCGTAATCGCGTACAGCGTACCGTCTTTCGCCTGGATCAGCAGTCGACCATCGGCCACAACCGGGTCGGTCAGGAAACCGGAGCTGTCCACTTTCTGCTGCGCCACAAAATGGCCATCTTCCGGGTTCACCCAGTGCATATAGCCTTCGCTATCGCCGACCACCAGATTGCCATTATACAACACCGGCGCGGTCAGCAAACGGTGCAGCAGATCGCTTTGTGTCCACAGGGTCACGCCGCCATCGGTAGTCAGCGCCAGCAGGCGGTCATTCTGGTCAACCAGATAGATACGGTTGCCATCGACGATGAAATCATTCACCGAACCCAGCTCGCGTTTCCACATAATCTGGCCGCTGCGCAGATCCAGCGCGGTCAGGTTACCGTTGTAAGCCAGCGCATAGACAACGCCGTTGACGATAATCGGCGTGGTGTCGACGTCGCTCAGACGGTCGATTTCCGTCGGCCCGGTGGCCGTGGAAATACGCTGCTGCCAAATCATCTGCCCCTGCTGCATCAATACCGCGCTGACGCGGCCATTGTCGCCGCCCACGATCGCCGCGCCGTAGGCGGTGGCCGGAGCGGATTCGCCGCGCAGGGAGAGCGCAGGCATATCCAGGTTAACCGTCCACTTCACGGCGCCATCGGTCTCATTCAGCGCCTGCAGCTGGCCGTTACTGGTGTGGACCAGCACCATGCCATCGCTCACAACCGGGCGCGACAGCGCTTCGCCGGCGACGCGGGTTTGCCAGGCCACGGTACCATCGCTGGTATTCAGCGCATACAGCTGCGCTTTCTCACTGCCGATATAAACATGGCCGCCCGAGACGGTCACACCGCCGGAAAGCAGCGCCGGGGTGCGCGAGAACCAGCCATCTTTCTCCGCCAGATTCACCGACCACACCTCTTTGCCGTCGTCAGCGCTCAGCGCTTTGACGGTGCCTTTACGGTCAGCGGCATAGACTACGCCGTCGGCGAAGGCCGGATGAAGGTTAGAGTAAAATTCGCCGATACCATCGCCAACCGAGGTGCTCCAGGACGTGGACGGCGTAAACTGGTTTTCTACCGTCGGCAGCGGTGACATTTTCACCACATCTTCTTCGCTATTAAACAGCGAACACCCGCTCAGCAAGGTAACGGAAAGCAGCCCTGGCAAAAGTAATTTACGCAATTGCATCGAGTCCCTCTCAGATGGACAAATTATTCATTTTCATACGCATCATTTCGCTGAGCGCAGGAGAAGCATCGCTTTTCACGCCAGCTTCCCACGCCGCACGGGCCCCTTGCTTATCGCCTTTGCTCAACAGAATTTCGCCGCGCAAATCAGCCACAATCGCGGTCCAACCTTCGCCTTTAATGCTGTCGAGGGTTTTCAGCGCCGCATCAGCCTGCTTCATCTGCAGCTGAACGCGGGCAAGACGCATACTGATAACTGATTTCAGGTTATCATCAGACGCGGCCGCCAGCCCCTGCTGAAGCTGCTTTTCGGCGTTCGGCAGATCGTTCTGTTCAACAAAATGCTGTGCCAGCTCGAGAGAGGCGAAGGCGCCGTAGGTATTTTTATTGTCAGCCGCGAACTTCTCCGCCCCTGACAGCACGTCTGGCGTATTTGATTTCAGCGCGGAAGTCGCCTTTTCGTAAGCCAGCGACGCGTCTCTGGCGGTATCCTGCTGATGGGAGGTCCAGTAGCGCCAGCCAACCAGCGCGCCAATCCCTAAAATCACCCCGACCGCCAGCGCTTTGCCGTTTTCGGCAAAGAAGCGCTTCAGCGCATCGACCTGATCGTTCTCGTTGTTAAAAGTTTCCACGCAGTCCTTCTCCTGACTAATAATTCCCGGGAGATTAACCCAGAAGTGTGCGCAAATGCGCGGCAACGCTCTCCTGCGTTACGGTAGTTTGCTCACCTGAGCGTAAATCCTTCACTACCACGTTTCCGTCAGCGATCTCTGACTCACCCACCACCAGGGCGATACGTGCGCCCCATTTATCGGCACGGGCGAACTGCTTCTTAAAGTTGCCGCCGCCGTGGTTGGTCATCAGTTTCACGCCGGGCAGCGCATCGCGAACCTGCTCAGCCAGACGCATGGCGGCGGACTGAGTATCGGTCCCGGAGGCTACCAGGTATATATCGACAACAGGATCGGCTTTAAATTCCGGATTCACTGCCTGGACCAGTAAAACAAGACGTTCCAGACCCATGGCGAAGCCCACGCCCGGGGTGGCAC
Source organism: Klebsiella sp. JB_Kp004 (assembly GCF_040065795.1). Taxonomy (NCBI): domain Bacteria; kingdom Pseudomonadati; phylum Pseudomonadota; class Gammaproteobacteria; order Enterobacterales; family Enterobacteriaceae; genus Klebsiella; species Klebsiella sp. JB_Kp004. The sequence goes on from NZ_JBEAKW010000009.1 coordinate 79,539, forward strand.
GACCGCCAAGCTGCTCAACCAGGCCGTCGTAACGGCCGCCGGCGCAGACGGTGCCCTGAGAACCGAGACTGGTGGTCACCCACTCAAACACGGTGCGGTTATAGTAGTCGAGGCCGCGCACCAGGCGCTGGTTGACGGTATAGCGGATCCCGGCATCGTCAAGCAACGCGCACAGGCCGGCAAAGTGGGCTTTCGACTCTTCGTCGAGATAATCGCCGAGCGCCGGCGCGTCGTTCAGCAGCGCCTGCACGTCCGGGTTTTTGGAGTCCAGCACCCGCAGCGGATTGGTATACATCCGGCGTTTGCTGTCTTCATCAAGCTTATCGGTAAACTGCTCGAGATAAGCCACCAGCGCGTCGCGGTAGTTGGCGCGGGCTTCCAGAGAACCGATGGAGTTCAGCTCAAGGCTGACATGATCGGAGATGCCCAGCTCACGCCACCAGCGCGCGGTCAGCATGATCAGCTCCGCATCGATGTCCGGCCCCTGCAGGCCGAAAACTTCGGCGCCGATCTGATGGAACTGGCGGTAACGGCCTTTCTGCGGACGCTCGTGGCGGAACATCGGCCCGACGTACCACAGGCGCTGTTCTTGATTGTACAGCAGACCATGTTCGATGCCGGCTCGTACGCAGCCCGCCGTCCCTTCCGGACGCAGCGTCAGGCTGTCGCCGTTGCGGTCCTCAAAGGTGTACATCTCTTTTTCAACCACGTCGGTCACTTCGCCGATCGCGCGTTTGAATAACGGGGTCTGCTCTACAATCGGCAAACGGATTTCGCTGTAACCGTAGCTACCGAGCACCTGCTTCAGTGAGCCTTCAATGCGCTGCCAGAGAGCGGTTTCGCCCGGCAGATAATCGTTCATGCCACGGATGGCTTGAATGTTCTTTGCCACGTTTATTCTCTTTATATATACAAAAATGAACCCCGGCGCCTCGCGCCCGCAGGTTCAATCATACACGGGAAGCGTATCGCTTCCCAACACGTTATTTTGCTTCAAGCTGTTGAACGTCAATCCGACGGGCTTCATCGAGCATCGAGGCTTTGGCGCGGATCCGCGCTTCCAGCTGGTCGATCATGTCGTTGTTGTCCAGGCGATCTTTACGCACGCCGTCTTCATACAGGCCGCTTTTCTTGTTGCCGCCGGTCACGCCGAGGGTGGAAACCAGCGCTTCGCCCGGGCCGTTCACCACGCAGCCGATGATCGAAACATCCATCGGAGTGATGATATCTTCCAGACGTTGCTCCAGGGCGTTCACCGTCCCGATAACGTCAAACTCCTGACGCGAACAGGTCGGGCAGGCGATGAAGTTAATACCGCGGGAACGAATACGCAGCGATTTGAGGATATCGAAGCCGACCTTGATCTCCTCCACCGGATCCGCCGCCAGCGAGACGCGCAGCGTATCGCCGATCCCTTCGGACAACAGCAGCCCAAGACCGATCGCCGATTTCACCGCGCCGCTGCGCGCGCCGCCCGCTTCGGTGATCCCGAGGTGCAGCGGTTGATCGATCTGTTTCGCCAGCAGGCGATAAGACTCTACCGCCAGGAAGACGTCGGAGGCTTTAACGCTGACTTTAAACTGATCGAAATTGAGGCGATCGAGATGATCGACGTGGCGCATGGCGGATTCGAGCAGCGCCTGCGGCGTCGGCTCGCCATATTTTTCCTGCAGATCCTTTTCCAGCGAGCCGGCGTTAACGCCGATGCGGATCGGGATATTTTTATCGCGCGCGCAATCTACGACCATGCGGATGCGCTCTTCGTTGCCGATGTTGCCCGGGTTGATACGCAGGCAGTCGACGCCGTATTCCGCGACTTTCAGCGCAATACGGTAGTCAAAGTGGATATCGGCGACCAGCGGGACGTTGACCTGCTGTTTGATCAGTTTGAACGCCTCGGCGGCGTCCATCGTCGGAACAGAGACGCGGACAATATCCGCGCCCACGCGCTCTAACGCTTTGATTTGATTTACGGTTGCCGCCACATCAGTGGTGCGCGTATTAGTCATTGACTGAACGGCGATGGGAGCCCCATCGCCAATTGGCACATTACCAACGTAAATACGTTTAGATTTTCTACGTTGAATCGGAGCCTGGTTATGCATGAAAAATCTCCCGCGTTACCCGTCTGTTACTGCGCCGGTGATGATTCGGCATTAAGGGTCAGACGCGCAACCTGGTTAGTTCTGATAAAACGACTTAAATCGACAGGCTTGCCCAGATACTGGATCTCTACCGCAGCCGGGGCGCCAATTTTCAGCTTATACGGCGCCTGACCGCTCAGGTTCAGGTTGCCGCCTTTACGCTGCAGGCCGCTGAACAGTTTTTTGCCGGTGGCATCGCTCACTTCCAGCCAGCAATCGGCGGAAAAGTTCATCACCAGATCCTGCGCCGCCGCCGCCGGGTTCGTCACGTTCGCCTGATCGGTCGGCAATGGCGAGGCCGGGGTAGCCGGCGCCGTCGGCGCCGCGCCTGCGGTATCGACATTGGCCTGGGAAGGCGCGACAACGGCGTTATTGTCCGCCGGCGTCTGGGCCGGGGCGCTGGTGGTCGGGGCGCTGGCGGTATCGGTTGGCGCGCTGTTCGCAGCGCTATCGGCGGTCGGGGCTGCCGGGGCGCTGGTATCCAGCGGCACGCTCTGGCTGCTGGTGTCGCCGCTGTTCAGCTCAGCGGAAGACTGATCGGCCATGGTGGAGATCTCTTCCTGCTGCGCCTTATGGTCTTGCCACCACCAGGCGCCGCTCAGGCCGATAACCACAAACAGCACCAGCCAGGTGAAGCTCATCAGCCAGCCGTCGCGTTTTTTGCGACGTTTACCTAAAGAGAAGCTCTGCATTGGCGCGACTTTCGCCGCGCGGATGGGCGCTTGCTTGGCCATCATCGGCAGCAGCTCGTCTTCCGGGATATGTACGAGGCGAGCATAGGAGCGGATGTACCCGCGCAGGAAGGTGGAAGCGAGGTCGGCAGGCGCCTTATCGTCTTCAATATCACGAACCGTGGACACCTTCAGGCATAAGCGTTCTGCCACCGCTTGCTGGCTAAGTCCGAGTTGTTCGCGGGCGTGACGCAGACGCGCGCCCGTGGTGTTTGCTTCTTGATGATCTTGAGTGGCTTCAGTATTCATTCGCTACAACTACTGGTACGTGAAATTTAAAGTTCAGCGCGGGAAAAAGCCGGCGCCGCGAGACATCTGTGGTACGTCAGCCTCACAGTATAGGACTGTCAGCCTCGCGATCACAGAGACGAATCAAAATTGAATGCTAAGCGGTTGTTGTGCCGCTACATACTGCCTCAAAGTCGACAAAAACGCACCGTAATTATTAACCGAATCAGCGTATTTCGCCTGGCTATTGGTCATAAATATGACCCGTGCCGCCTGCGCTGCACGGGCCATCATTTGTCAGACCGCTTTTACGTCAATCGCTTCGCCCTGCATCCGCTTACGCAGCGTGCGCTTGGTACGGTCGATGACGTCGCCCGCCAGCTGACCGCAGGCGGCATCGATATCGTCGCCGCGCGTTTTACGCACGATGGTCGTAAAGCCGTACTCCATCAGGACTTTGGAGAAACGGTCGATGCGGCTGTTGGAGCTGCGGCCATACGGCGCGCCCGGGAACGGGTTCCATGGGATCAGGTTGATCTTGCACGGCGTATCCTTCAGCAGCGCCGCCAGTTCGTGGGCGTGCTCGGTGCCGTCGTTGACATGATCCAGCATCACGTACTCGATGGTCACCCGGCCCTGGTTGGCGTTGGACTTCGAAATATAGCCGCGCACCGAGTTGAGGAAGGTCTCGATGTTATACTTTTTGTTGATCGGGACGATTTCGTCACGAATGGTGTCGTTCGGCGCGTGCAGGGAGATGGCCAGCGCGACGTCGATCATATCGCCGAGTTTATCCAGCGCCGGCACCACGCCGGAAGTCGACAGGGTGACGCGACGTTTGGAGAGGCCAAAGCCGAAATCGTCGAGCATGATTTCCATTGCCGGAACGACATTGTTGAGGTTCAGCAGCGGCTCGCCCATGCCCATCATCACCACGTTGGTAATCGGACGTACGCCGGTGGTCTTCACCGCGCCGACGATTTTCGCCGCGCGCCAGACCTGGCCGATAATTTCGGAAACCCGCAGGTTGCGGTTAAAGCCCTGCTGGGCGGTGGAGCAGAATTTACACTCCAGCGCGCAGCCTACCTGGGAGGAGACGCACAGGGTGGCGCGGTCTTCTTCCGGGATATAGACGGTCTCGACGCGTTGATCGCCAACGGCAATCGCCCATTTAATGGTCCCGTCGGTTGAGCGTTGCTCTTCAACCACTTCCGGGGCGCGGATCTCCGCCACTTCTTTCAGTTTACTGCGCAGGACTTTGTTGATGTCAGTCATCTCATCAAAGTCGTCGCAGCAGTAGTGATACATCCATTTCATCACCTGATCGGCGCGGAAAGGCTTCTCGCCCATGTTTTTGAAAAACTCGCGCATCTGCTGACGGTTTAAATCCAGCAGGTTGATTTTGGCATCTTTGTTCGGCACCGTCAGAGCGGCGGTATCAGGCGTGACAATTTGTTCAGACATAATGTTTTCCGGCCTCGTTATTACACGTTATGGCCCCAGGTGGGTTGAAAAAGAAACGCCCCGGAGAGCGACAGCTCGTCCAGGGGCGCTATATTCTACAAATTCTGGCGCATGGAAGCCATGCCTGCACGTAGTCAATGATAAAAAAATCGTAACCGTGTGCTTAATCCTCTATGGCTTTTCGATTGTCGCAAGGCGGCAAGCAAGTGAATCCCCGGAAGCATAGATAACTATGTGACCGGGGTGAACGCGCGTGGCCAACGCCGCGACGGTCGAAAAGACGAGGTTCGTATCTCCAAAGTATTTCAGGTCACAGCGAGGCGGCGAGTTCGCTAATCCCCGGGAGCATAGATAACTATGTGACCGGGGTGCGCGAAGGAAGCCAACAATGCTGTGGCGTGAAAGACGCAGGAGATTAGCGAGTGCGCGGGCAAACCTCGCCTTCAGCAAAGAAGAACGCGATTTCGCGTGCAGCGGATTCTACAGAGTCGGAACCGTGGGTGCCGTTCTCGGTGAAGCTGTCAGCGTAGTCAGCGCGCAGGGTACCCGCCAGGGCGTTTGCCGGGTTGGTGGCGCCCAGCAGGTCACGGTGACGCTGAACGGCGTTTTCGCCTTCCAGGACGGAAACCACGATCGGGCCGGAGGTCATGAACTCAACCAGACCGTCGAAGAACGGGCGACCTTCGTGCTCAGCATAGAAACCACGAGCCTGCTCTACGGTCAGGTGCAGCATTTTGGTGCCGACGATTTTGAACCCTGCAGCTTCAAAGCGGGAAAAGATGCTGCCAATAACGTTTTTTGCCACCGCGTTTGGTTTGATGATGGAAAAAGTACGTTCAATAGCCATGATTACCTCTAATTAAATGTTCTGTTGTTGCGCATACGATCGTATGGCCTGGCGCGCATTATAATGAGCATCCCCGCCCCTGCCTACGGCTGAAGGTAACATTTTGTTAAAATAAGATGAGTATTGAAAACACAAACCGCCAACAACAAATTTACCCTGGTTATTGCAGGGTAAAACGCGCGGCCGCCGTTTGTCCTGCCTCATCCATCACCACCAGCTGCCACTCGCCGGGCTTATCCAGAGTTAGCGTGGTTCTCGCGCCGGCGGCATCTATCGGCTGGCCGTTGATAAACCACCAGCGCCGCCCTTCACCACCGCTGGTTTGCAGGGGCAACATCACCCGCGCCTCCCCCGGCAGACGTTTAATCACCGCCCCCTCGCGGACCCCGGAGAGCACCAGCTGCGCGGCATCCTGAGTTTGCAACGGCGGGCATGCCTTCGATGCCGGCCCCAGACGCGCGGAGCGACGTTCCCCCGGCGGTAGCCAGGGATCCAGCGGCAGCGGCCAGACCTCCACCACACTTTCGCGCGCCCCGGGACAATCCGCCGCCACCCGTTCGCCGTGTTCATTGCGCCACACCGGGAAGCGGATCCCGCGCACGCCCTCCTGCCCCGGCAGCAGCAGGGTCGGCGGCTGGCTATCTTCCAGCAGCCAGCTGGCCAGGCGACGACGGCAGTTGCTGTCGCCCGCCGGCAGCGCCTGGCCGCCGGGCCAGCAGAGCGTCCCGCGGCTAACCGTTGCCGGTCGCGGATCGATCGGCAGGCCGCCGCGGCTCATCGCCGGGCGGGCGAGCAGCAGATTATTGACCTGATTGAGCAACGGCACCGCGCTGGCGAAGCCAAACTGCCCCACCACCGGCGTACCGTCCGGACGCCCGGTCCAGATGCCAATCAGATAACGCGCATTGAGGCCCACCGCCCACGCATCGCGATACCCGTAGCTGGTGCCGGTCTTCCAGGCCAGCGGCACCACTTGCGGGAGTGAGGCATCGGGAACCGGCTGCGCTTCGCCGGCCAGGATGCGCCGGACGATCCACGCCGCCCCCGGGGATATCAGCGCCCTTTCCACCAACGGGTCTCCGGGCGTCATGCGCAGCCGCGCCGCCTTCCCGTGGCGGGCAAAGACGCTGTACGCCGCGACGATATCTTCCAGCCTCGCTCCGGCGCCGCCGAGGATCAACGACAGATTCGGCTCGGCGCCGGCGGGCAGCATCAGGGGCAACCCGGCATTGCGCAAATTCGCCGCGAAACGTTTGGGCCCGTAGGCTTCGAGCACCTGGACCGCCGGCAGATTCAGGGAGCGCACCAGCGCGTCGCTGGCGCTCACCGGGCCGTGAAAGCCGCTGTCAAAGTTACCGGGGCGATAATCGCTAAAGCGCCGCGGCACATCCTGCAATAACGACGCCGGATGGATCAGCCCTTCATCCATCGCCAGCGCATAAATAAAGGGTTTCAGCACCGACCCAGGCGAACGGACCGCCGACGCCATATCAATGTGGCCAAAGCGACTGTCGTCCGTAATATCCGCCGACCCCACCCAGCCGCGGACTTTCATATCCGTGTGGTCGACGACAACCATCGCCAGCGAACTGCGCGGCGGCAGGCGCGACTTCCAGTTCAGCGCCAGATCCTCGAGCTGCCGCTGCAGTCCGGCATCGAGGGTCGTCACCACTTTTTCCTCACGACTGGTCGCCAGCGCCCGGCGGGCGAAGAGCGGCGCCAGCTGCGGCATCTGCCGCGGAAACAGCCACACCGGCTCCTCCATCGCCTCCTTTACCGCCAGTCTCGGCCAGACGCCCTGGCTGACCATGCGCGCAAGGACTTTATCCCGCGCCGCCTGGGCCCGCTGCGGCCAGCGGTCCGGACGTAAACGGCTGGGCGCCTGGGGCAGCACCGCCAGCAGCGCCGCCTCGCCGTAGCTGAGCTGCGCGGGCGGCTTGCCGAGATAAGCCCAGCTGGCCGCGCCGATCCCCTGCAGGGTGCCGCCAAAGGGCGCACGATTCAGATACAGGGTCAGGATTTCGCTCTTTGACAGATGCCACTCCAGCTGCAGCGCCCGCCACAGCTGGCGCAGCTTGCCGCCGAAAGTGCGGGGGTGGGGATCGAGCAGGCGCGCCACCTGCATGGTGAGGGTACTGCCGCCGGAAATGACCCGCCCGGAGGTGAGATCCTGCCAGGCGGCGCGCACTACAGCGAAGGGATTGACCCCCGGATGGCGCCAGAACCAGCGGTCCTCATACTGAATAAGCGCCTGCAGATAGCGCGGCGACACGTCGGCGAGAGTCACCGGATAACGCCAGACGCCCTGCGCGTCGGCAAACCGCCACAGGGGGGTCCCGTCCTCCGCCACGACCACCCGGGCAGGCGTGACGTCATGCAGCGGCAGCGGCCACAGGCGATCGGCGGTCAGAACCGCCAGCCACAGCAGAAAAATAAACGCCGCCAGCCAGCGCCAGCGGCGTTTTACCCGATGCACTACGCGCATTTACGGCGTCACGGTGAGCGGACCGCTGGCGGTCCCGGTCGCCCGCCACTGCGGCACATACATCGATTCCACCTGCGGCTGCGGGACCTGGTAGGTGCCCGGCGTGACCGCCCGCGCCAGGTAGACCAGCGTCACCGGCTGACCTTCATTGACCGCGACAGCGGCGACGAAGCGGTCGTCGCGGAACTCGATATGCTGAATATCGGCCTGCTGCATCTGGTTAAGAAGGTTTTGCACCGCTTCGCCATTCTCCTGCAGGCTGGCGCTGCTGTTGGCCAGATTCTGGTTTTCCAGCTCGAGTCCCGCCGGCAGCAGGTCAACCACCAGCGCGTCAGGCACGTTGCGTCTGGCGGTCACCTCCAGCTTGACCAGCACCAGTTCGCCGCTGCGCAGCGACGACAGCGACTTTTGCCGCCCCTGGGTATCGAAAACGGCGCGTTCAATTCCCAGGACGTTGCCGCCCGGCTGCGGCGCGCTTTGCGGATAGCCGCTGCTGTCCAGACGCAGCCACAGCGGTTGACTGCCGGTGTTGCTCACCTGCAACGTCGCCAGCCGATCGCCGTCGAGGTTACGGGTTTGCGCTTTATCGCCGGCCAGCGGCTCGGCCTGCAGCGAGGTTTGCGCCTGCCAGTTGCCCGGCAGGTCGGCCAGCGTGCGCCCGGCAAGGAACAGAGCGTTGGTTTCCTGGGTCGACAGCCAGCGCTGGCCGTAGGCCTCTTCCGACAGCGTGCTCAACAGCGTGTTTTGCGCCTCCGGCAGCAGCTTGTTCTCTTCCAGCAGCGCCAGCTTCAGCGCGTCATCGCGAAGCGGGCTACCGTAATCGCCCAGCCAGCGATTCTCATCATGGCGCGGCGTGGCAACCGCCAGCTTCATGGCCTCATCGCCGCGCGGCGCATCGCCCATGGTTTTCAGCGCAATGCCGAGCTGCAGCAGCGGCAGGCCGGAGCGCGCCTGGTCGTGACGGCTCCAGATTTCACGCAATGCGCCGAGCGGGGCTTTTTGCTGACGCGCCAGCACCAGTGCGGCGTATGCCTGAGCGGCAAAGCGGCTGGCCTGGGCGTCGTCGCTGTAGCGCACGGTCATCAGCCCCGGCTCCTGAAGATAGCGCAGCAGGCGTTCGTTACCTTTATTAATGGCGTTGACCGGTACGCTATAGCCCTGCTCGCCCGCGCGAACAAGGAAATCCATGGCGTAAGCGGTCAGCCAGTACTCTTCCGGCCCCTCTTTATCCCATAGCGCAAAGCCGCCGTTTTCCAGTTGCATCTGCAGCAGGCGCGAGATCCCGACATCGATTGCCGCGCGACGTTTTTCGTCGCTGTCCCCGCTGATGCCCAGCGCTTTTAGCTGCGCCGCGCTGGTATACAGGGACGGGAACAGGCCGCTGGCGGTCTGCTCAAGGCAGCCGTAAGGATAGGCTTTCAGGTCGCGGATATAGCGCGCGAGATTCAGCGGCGGCTTGCCGCTGAGCAGCAGCTGGCCCTGCAGCGTCTGCGGGGCGAAACCTGCCGATTGCGCCGCCGGCGCCTGCCAGCTTTCGCCGGGCTGCAACACGGCGCCGCTGTTGACGGTCTGCGCCGGGAACGCCGGACGAACGCCGATTTTCCACTGCTTCTGCAGCGGGGCGAAGGTTTCCCCCGGCAGGCTCAGGCCGCTGATAGTGGCGCTCACCTGGCCATCGCCAAAGCCCGGCAGCGCGCTCACCGGCACAAACAGCGTGCTGCGCGCCCCCGGCGCCAGCTGCACCGACGGCAGTTGACCCTCGGTCAAGGTCACCAGTCCGCTGGCGGCAAGATGTACCTGCAGAGTTTGCGGTTTATCGGTCAGGTTGCTGAGATCCAGCGCCAGACGGGTGGTGTCGCCGCTGGCGAGGAAGCGCGGGGTATTCAGCTCGGCGATGACCGGGGCGGCCACCACCACTTTGTCTTCGCTGCTGCCGAAGTCATCCGCCGTCCAGGCCTGAGCCATCACCCGCAGCTCGCCGTTAAAATCACCGATCGGCAGCGTCACCGTCCCTTCGCCCTGATCGTTCAGCACCACCGGCTGCGCCTGCTGGGCGATGATGGTCACATGGTTAACCGGCGGTTTACCGCCACGTTTTAACTCGTCGCCATCGCCGCCGAAGCGCAGACTGGCCACACGCCCCTGCCCTTCAATCACCTGGCCGTAAATATCATAAATATCCGCCCCATAACGTTTCTGGCCAAAGAAGGCGTTCCACGGATCCGGGGTGGCGTAATCGGTAATATTCAGCACCCCGCTATCGACAGCAGAGAGCAGAACGTTAACCTGCTTCGGCGCCTCTCCCTCTTTGACGCTGGCTTTCACTTTCACCGTCAGCGGCTGGTTGGGGCGCATTTTATCCGGGGCCTCCAGCGCCAGCGTCAGGCGACGGTTTTCATCGCCCAGCGGCAGATGCAGCAGGCCCACCGCGCGTTTCGGCGTCGCCGAGCGGGATTTATCGCCGGGGCGAACCACCAGCGTGCTGAGGTAGAGGTCGTGGCGATTCCAGGCGTTATCCACCGGGATCGACAGGTCCATCCCCTCGGCGGGTACGTCAATCTCCTGCCACCACAGCGGCCCTTCGCTGGATTCCACCATCGCGTAGCCTTTACCCGCCGCCGGGGCGGCGATGTGCAGCCTGATGGTGTCGCCCGGCTTATAGCTCGGTTTATCCAGCTTCATGGTGACCCGGTCCGGGCGCGCTGCGCCGGTGCCTTCGCTGTTATCCTGCCAGCTGTAGCCCGCCCAGAAGCGCACGCTGCTGACGACATCGTCCGGTCCTTTCACCTCCAGGCGATAGGAGCCCCACTCTACCGGAAAGCTCACTTTACCGATCTGGCCGGCCTGCAGATCCAGCGACTCCTCGCCCTCCTGCAGATCTTTTTGATCGAACTGCGACTGCCAGCCTTCGCTATCGGACCAGTTCCAGTAATAATCCCGGCGCTCGCGGATCAGCCGTACCTGCAGGCCGGAAACGGCTTTTTTCTCGCCTTTGGCGTCGGCATAGACGATATCGAACGCGGCGTTGCTGTTTTCATCCACCACCGGCTGCTTCACCGTGGTGTCGGTGCGGTAGTCGTAAACGTCCTTCAGGGTAAATTGCGGGCGGATCCCCGGCAGCGCCTCGGCAGGCCAGATCGGCTGCTTAACCGTACGGGTGACCGGACGCCCACCGGACTCCAGCAGGCTCGCCTGCAACACCACCTGCAGCGGCGAATGGCTATCCTGCCACTGGCTGGAGGTGGTCACTTCGCCATGGCCTTTTTCATCCAGCGTCAGCTGGACTTCATCAAGGCTGCGGGAGAGATTTTCTTCTGCGATATCGCCGAACTCAAAGCCCGGCAGCGCGGCGACGGCGTCGCGAAGCGGGCGCAGGAACAGTTTGCCCTGCAGCATGTTGCCGCTGGCCGGCGCGCCGTAGAGATAAGCGCCGCTGACATCAAAGGCGACATCGGCATTCGGCGCGACAGGCGCCGCCTGCGGCGTCAGCTTCAGGGCCATGCGTTCCGGCATAAAGTCTTCGACGTGGAAATCCCACTCGCGGGGCTGGTTGTCGCCGGTGCTGGCGCGAATGTGCCACATGCCGGTGGCCGCGCCGCTGTCGAGCGGATAAGTAAACTGGTACAGGCCGTTAACCGGTTTGCTCATCACCGAGCGGATCACCTGGCCGTCCGGCTGGACAACCTCCAGCTTCACCGGCTGTTCCGCCAGCGGCTTGCCATCGCTATCGCGCAGCAGCGCATTGAGGATCACCGTTTCGCCCGGACGATAGAGATCCCGTGGGCCAAACATAAAGAACTGTTTGCTGAAGCCTGGCGCGCCGGCAATGGAGAACTCCGCCAGATCCAGCGCCGGCAGTTTGAGGTCGAGCAGCGTGGTCTGTCCCTCTTTGCGCGCCAGCAGCAGCGCGGCTTCTTTATCGGTTTGCAGGGTGACGTGGCCCTGGCTATCGCTTTTCGCCTGCGCCAGGGTCTGCCCTTTGGCGTTGAGCAGCTGGACATCGATACCAGACTGGGCGGCGCCGTTTTCCAGGCTCTGGGTAAAGACGTCCAGCCGGTTGTGGTAGCGATGCGCCGACACGCCGATGTCGCTAAGGGTAAACAGCGTCGCCGCGTTGCTGTAGCTATAATGACCCGCCGGGTTCATGACCGCCACGTAGACGCCAGGCTGCTGGAGCGGCTTGATGTCGCTCAGCGGCAGCAGCAGCTTTTCGCGGGTATTGCGCGCCGGATTGAGGTCAAAGCGGCCGCTGTATACCAGATCGGCCATCTTCAGCAGCTCGTCGGATTCCCAGTTGCTTAATGAATTGCGGTATTCCCACTGGCTGACGAAGGCCGAGAGCGATTCCGGCTTAATGCGGAAGAAGTTCACGTCGACGTTATCGACGTTCAGCGCCATCACCGGCAGACCGGCGATCACGTTGCCCGGCAGCAGCGAGCCGCGGCTGGCAAATCCGACGCTTGGCGCGATATCGCGGGTAGTCAGGATCTTCTCGAACGGTTTATCGAGCGTCGCCTTGTTCAGGGCGGTCAGCGTCGGGTCGACCGAGACAATCAGCTCGCGCTTTGGCTCAAGATGACGCAGACGCAGCTCTTTCAGGTTCGGCGCCAGCTCCCACGCGCCATCTACCTTACCGCTCTTCTTATCCACCAGGTGCACGCTGCGGGAGAAATCCTGGTCCGGCTGCAGCGGTACGGAAAAGGTCAGCACCAGGGTCGCGGCGCCATCCAGCTGCACCTCCGAGGCGTCGAGCAGCGTCAGCGCTTTGCCCTGGCTTTTTTCCGCCAGCGCCGCCAGCTGGGCGCTGTCCGGTTTTGCCGCCGCGCCAGGGCCGCTATCGGCGGCCGGCGTCGGGGCTGTAGCCTGCGGTGTACCGCTGTCATCACACCCGGTTAATGAAAATGCGGTAAGGAGCGCCAGTGACAGCGCCGCTAAACGAAATGGTTTCATCCTTCTAACCCCTCGGCCGGTGGGCCTGATGCAAATTATCACTTTTTATTATGCGTTAAGGCAGCGCTTCTCAACAGTGATGACGCGGGTTTCTGCCGATTAATCAGAAAAGTGCCGTGACGTCGTCCCCACTCTGGCGTCCTTAACTTGTCAGCACCCGATAAAACGCCGACAATTCAGTCATGAATAGTAAAACGGAGGCACCTATGTCCACCTCGTTTTTTGTCGCCGCCGACTGGCTGGCGGAACATATTGATGATCCGGAGATCCAGATTATCGACGCTCGCATGGCGCCCGCCGGGCAGGAGGCCCTGCGCGATATGGCCGCGGAGTACCGCGCCGGCCACGTGCCGAACGCGCTGTTTTTCGATATCGAGGCGCTGTCCGATCACACCAGCCCGCTGCCGCATATGATGCCGCGCGCCGAGGCGTTTGCCGTGGCCATGCGCGAACTGGGCGTCTGCAGCGATAAGCACCTGGTCGTCTATGACGAAGGCAATCTGTTTTCCGCCCCGCGCGCCTGGTGGATGCTGCGCGCCTTTGGCGTGGAGAAAGTGTCGATTCTGGCCGGTGGACTGGAGGGCTGGCGTCGCGACGAGCTGCCGCTGGAACAAGGGGTGCCGGAGGTGGCCGAAGGAGAATTCGACGTGCGGTTCGATCCTCAGCAAATTAAGCGCCTGACCGACGTGCTGCTGGTCAGCCATGAAGGATCGGCGCAGATTGTCGATGCGCGTCCGGCGGCCCGGTTTAACGGCCAGGCTGACGAACCGCGCCCCGGCCTGCGGCGAGGGCATATCCCCGGCGCGCTGAACGTCCCGTGGACGGAGCTGGTGATTAACGGCGAGCTGAAGACCGTCGACGAGCTGAACGACATCTTTTTGCGTCAGGGCGTCGATTTTGATCGGCCCATTATCGCCAGCTGTGGGTCCGGCGTGACGGCGGCGGTGGTCGTGCTGGCGCTCACCACGCTTGGCGTGAACGGCGTCTGCCTGTACGACGGCTCATGGAGCGAATGGGGGGCGCGCAGCGATCTGCCGATTGAACCGGCTCCTGCCGCTCAGTAAACGCCGCATGGCCGCGGACATCCCGTCCCGCGGCCACTAAATAATTTCTGATTTTCTCCGCCTCATTCTCCTGCAAGTCGCTAAACCAGCTACTCTGTGCGGCCGCAGGGCTTGCGCCTGCCGTGTTGGCTTTATTGCCGCCCACTCTATAAGGAAATTGAATGATGGCTTTTTCATTAGCGGATCTCATGGATGTCGTACACAAGCACAACCGCAATCCCACCCCGAAACCGATGCCCGTAGACGAAGTGGATCGCCTGCGCGTCCGGAAATACCGTGATCCGCAAAATAGCGAAACCGTGGCGCTTCCGGAGAGTCTGAAAGCGCTGCTGGCCTACGATTGCCAGCTGACAAGCCCCTACGGTCAACGGGTGCTGGAATCGGTTCTGAACGCCATTGATGAACATGGCGTCCTGCTTTCCGACTCGCTGGATGAAGAGGCTTATTATATTAATGGCCTTGATATGATCGGGCTGGATTTTGAAGAGCTAATGCCCGTCTGGAACGACGATCCGCGTCTTCCTGCCCTGATTCGCCTCTGCCATCCCGGGGATCAGCAGGTATTTATCTACGTCACCGAGCGTGATGAACAGGGTGAATATCCTGTCGTCCGCTTCGAGGGTAAAGAAAATGAGCTTTGGCTGGCAGAATCGTCGCTGATTGAATATTTGCAGGGGATTTTTACCGGTGGAAAGGAGAGCCACGACGAATGGCAGCATCAACAAGCCCTCAACGAGTCACGCGATGGCGCCTTGCTGGAGCTGGAATATATTCATGAGGATCTTTACGCCAGGCTCGAAGGTTGTCCTGACTAATTCACCATCTCCCACCGATAGCGCGATTACCGCGCGCCGTCGGGGCCAGCGCCAGGATTGAGCGTTTAATCTATAACCTGATGGCACCACAAGGAGTGAAAATGGCATTAGTCTCCAACCCACATTCTGCTTATTCCCCGCGCCTTCCCTGGCTGGGAGGCATAGCTGGCCTGCTGGTCGGCGGCGCAATCCTCTATTTTTGGCCGCAATGGAACCGGACATGGTTAAGCCTGGTTCCTGCGCCCGTTTCCGTTTATACCCGCTTTCTCGGCGTCACTTTGGAAGACGTCCCGCTGATCACCTATGGTCATCAAGCGCTGCTGGGTTTTCTGATGGTGCTGGTCGCCGGGCTGGTAGCAGCGCTACGCTATCTGCTGGGAGAGGAAAGGTGCCGTGCCTTGCGCGGGGATATGGCGCTCTTCAACGGCGTCGTCACGCTGTGCGTGACGGGATTTCTGCTCTATAACATGGCGTCAGCCTATCCGCGGATCGTTGCCGCCCTGCATTAACCTTTGCAATTCCGCTTTTGCATCGAGCTGAAAGCATACCGAAACCGGGGGCAGCCGCCCCCGCTGTCAGATAATGCGGTTTTGTTTGAAATCTCGCAGGAAGCTGCCCCAGCGCTTTTCATAGAACGGCGTGATATGGGCAATCATAAAGTGGCTGATGCCCTTCTCGCCTTCCACCACCTGGCAAATATCGATCGGCTCATCGCCGGGCAGGGTATCGGTGGCCACGCTGCCGGTGGTCTGAATGATGGACTCGATATCCCCTTCCGCTTCAATGCCGATCAGCAGATTAGCGGGCGCGTCGGCGTGCTCTTTGATCGAGCACAGGAACGCCCGCTTGACGGTTTTCAGCGTTTTGAACAGCGTGGTCAGCGAATCCACCATCTGCGCCGGCGGCTCGGCGACTTCAGACAGCAGCAGCGCTTCCCCCCCTTCCAGCACCGTCTGGGTGCTGAGCGGGCTGCCCTCTTCCCCGAGCAGATGGCTGATTTCGCGCGGGGTGAACGCTTTACCGTTCGGCAGCTTCGGGTTGAGGAACAGCGATTCACCGAGAGTCATCGCCATCAGCGTGCGGGCCGGCATCATCACGAAAGCCTGTTCGTCTTCCACCGCCTGCTGCAGGGCCTCAAGCGAAGTGAAGAACGGAATGACCGACGTACCGTCATCTTTTTCCCAGTGCTGCAGATCCAGCGCGCTATCTTCGACAATCTGCTCGCCATCGGCTGCGCGGCCTGGTACCCAGACGGTGGCCTCAAGCAGCGCGCTGAAAAATGCCGGACGATGAGCGGGCTCGGTAGCCGCTTTTTCCAGCAGGGTTTCTAATTCGTTTTTGGTTTCGGACATAGTTTGGCTACTTCAAAAATCGCCCGGCGGCGCTACGTCCGCACGGGCCTGCGGATTTTCCAGGCCGGGTAAGCGTCGCGCCACCCGGCAAGGCCATTACTCAGCCGTCAGCAGATTGGCGATAGTACGTACGCCAAGCCCCGTCGCGCCCGCCGACCACTGCTCAACGGCAGATTTGCGGTAGGTTGCCGAACAGTCGATATGCAGCCAGCCCTGGTGGTAGTTTTCCACGAAATGGGACAGGAAGCCCGCCGCGGTGCTGGCGCCGGCCGGATAGGCGGCGCTGCCGGTATTGTTCAGTTCCGCGAAATTAGACGGCAGCTGATGACGGTGGAATTCGGCCAGCGGCAGACGCCAGAACGCTTCATTTTCCGCCTGAGCGCTCGCCAGCAGGCGATTCGCCAGCGCATCGTCAAAGCTGAACAGCGCGTGGTAGTCGTTGCCGAGCGCGGTTTTCGCCGCGCCGGTCAGGGTGGCGGCATCGATGATCAGCTCCGGCTTCTGCGCCGAAGCGTCAATCAGGCCATCCGCCAGCACCAGACGACCTTCGGCGTCGGTGTTCATGACTTCGACGGTTTTGCCGTTGCGATAATGAATAATATCGCCCAGTTTGAAAGCGTTGCCGCTGATCAGGTTGTCGGCACAGCACAGATAGAGCTTCACGCGCTTGTTCAGCCCGCGGGTAATAGCGAAGGCCAGGGCGCCGGTGATAGTCGCCGCGCCGCCCATATCGGATTTCATTGAATCCATAAAGGCGCTCTGTTTGATGCTGTAGCCGCCGGAATCAAAGGTGATGCCTTTACCTACCAGACAGGCATATACCGGGGCTTCTTTATCGCCGGTCGGGTTATAGTCCAGCGCCAGCAAAACCGGCGGGCGCTCGGAGCCGCGGCCCACCGTGTGCAGGCCGAGATAGCCCTGCTCACGCAGATCTTCGCCTTTGGTGATGCGATAGCTCATCTTCTCGCCCGCCACGCTGCACAGCAGGTCGACGGCGCGCTGCGCCAGCTGTTCCGGGCCCAGCTCTTCCGCCGGCGCATTGATGGTGTCGCGCACCCAGTCAATAATGGTCAGACGGTTATCCAGCTCGCTTTTCTGCGCATCGTCCAGCGTCGGCCATTCAACTTTACGGGTGCCTTTCGGGCCTTTATAACCCGCCCAGAACGCCCACGCGCGGTCGGTGTTCCAGCCTTCGCCGCTTAACGCGACATGTTTGATCCCCATGCCGTCAATTTTACGCGCCGCGCGCTGAATCAAGCCCAGGTCGTCTTTGCCGTTGAGATGCAGGGCGATGCCGTCATGATTAATGCTGTAAGACGCCTTTTCTCCCCAGCGCGCATCGGCTGGCTGAGTGGAAAGCGTAATCTTCATGGCTTCGGTCATTATCATTATCCTTCTTAGCAAACGGGCCACCGTATGGCAGCCCGTAACGTTCTCTCGCTCAATGATTCATCCGACTTTATACCGCCGCATAAATCATGATGCGAAAATTATTCGGCTTCGTCTAACCAGACTAACAGAATCGCCTCGAGAATTTTTTCATTGGATGCGTTCGGGTCATCATCAAACTCTTCCAGATCGCAAATCCACTGATGCATGTCGGTAAAGCGAACGGTTTTTGGGTCGAGGTCAGGGTAAGCGTCATACAGCGCTTCGCCGATTTCACGACTGTCGGTCCATTTCAGTGCCATATTAGTGCTCGCGTGCGTGGTTGATGGTGTAACGCGGGATCTCAACGACCAGATCTTCGTCGGTGACGCGCGCCTGGCAGCTCAGGCGGCTGTCAGGCTCCAGTCCCCAGGCTTTATCCAGCATATCGTCTTCATCTTCGGTACTTTCCGCCAGCGAGTCAAAGCCTTCACGCACGATGCAGTGGCAGGTGGTGCAGGCACAGGATTTTTCGCAGGCGTGTTCAATCTCGATGCCGCTACGCAGCGCCGCATCCAGAATAGTTTCACCGGTCTCAGCTTCCACAACGATGCCATCCGGACACAGGTCCTGGTGGGGCAGAAATACAATTTTTGGCATTTTAAACCTCGTCCACGGATTGGCCTTTCAGCGCGATACGGACCGACTGATCCATACGGCGGGCGGCGAATTCCTGGGTTTGTGTGTCGATATTTTTAATCGCTTCTTTAATGGCGTCGGCGTCGTCGCCTGCCGCGGCGGCGCGTACCTGCTCCGCAGCGGCATCGATAGCCTGACGCTCCGCGGCGCTTAACAGCGTGGCGTCGGCGGCCAGCGCGCTTGTCAGGCTCTCCAGGACGCGTGCGGCTTCCACTTTCTGTTCAGCCAGCATGCGCGCCTGAATATCCTGTTCGGCGTAGCTCATCGAATCTTTAATCATGGTGGCGATTTCGCCATCGGTCAGACCGTAAGACGGTTTCACCTGAATAGAGGCTTCCACGCCGGTCGACTTTTCCATCGCCGTGACGCTCAGCAG
This sequence comes from Klebsiella sp. JB_Kp004, assembly GCF_040065795.1. Classification (NCBI taxonomy): domain Bacteria; kingdom Pseudomonadati; phylum Pseudomonadota; class Gammaproteobacteria; order Enterobacterales; family Enterobacteriaceae; genus Klebsiella; species Klebsiella sp. JB_Kp004. The sequence goes on from NZ_JBEAKW010000009.1 coordinate 98,062, forward strand.
GCCATCGGCGTCCACCTGGAAGGTGACGCGAATATGCGCCCCGCCCGCCGGCAGCGCCGGGATACCGCGCAGCGCAAAGCGCGCCAGGGAGCGGCAATCCTGCACCAGCTCACGCTCGCCCTGCATCACATGAATGGACATCGCCGTTTGGCCATCTTTGAAGGTGGTGAACTCCTGGGCGCGGGCCACCGGAATGGTGGTATTACGCGGGATCACTTTCTCCACCAGGCCGCCCATGGTTTCCAGCCCTAACGACAGCGGGATAACGTCGAGCAGCAACAGTTCGCTGTCCGGCTTGTTGCCGACCAGAATATCGGCCTGGATCGCCGCGCCAATGGCGACGACTTTGTCAGGGTCGATGGTGGTCAGCGGGGTGCGACCGAAGAAGTCGCCGACGCGCTCGCGCACCAGCGGCACGCGGGTGGAACCGCCAACCATCACCACTTCCAGCACCTCTTGCGCCTCAACGCCAGCGTCTTTCAGCGCCCGGCGGCAGGCCATTAACGTGCGTTTTACCAGCGGGGCGATGAGATCGTTAAACTGGCTGCGAGTGATATCGCCCTGCCAGCCGCCGACCTCAACGTGCGCCACCTCGGCATCGCTAAGGGCGATTTTCGCCGCGATGGCGGCATCCAGCAGCTCACGCTGCAGGCGGTTGTCGCTACGGTCGCTGAAGCCCGCCTGCTCGCGCAGGTAGTCCGCCAGCAGATGATCGAAATCATCGCCGCCGAGGGCCGAGTCGCCGCCGGTGGCCAGCACTTCAAACACCCCGCGGCTTAAGCGCAGAATAGAAATATCAAAGGTGCCGCCGCCGAGATCGTAGACCGCAATCACCCCTTCCTGGCCGGAATCAAGGCCATAGGCGATAGCCGCCGCGGTCGGTTCATTAAGCAGGCGCAGCACGTGCAGACCCGCCAGGCGCGCCGCGTCTTTGGTCCCCTGACGCTGGGCGTCATCAAAGTAAGCGGGGACGGTGATGACCACGCCGTCGAGCTCGCCGGCCAGCGCTTCAGTGGCCCGGGCGGCCAGCGCTTTCAGGATATCGGCGGAGACGCGAATCGGGTTCAGCAGGCCGCCGGCGGTCTGGATCATCGGCAGGCCGTTTTCACTGGCCTGCAGCTGATACGGCAGATGCGGATAGCGATGTTGGATATCGGCGAGGGAGCGCCCCATCATCCGTTTCACGGAGCTGATGGTATTGGCGGGATCCTGGGCGGCGTTCAGCCGGGCGTCATAGCCGACGGTCAGCCCCGATGCGTGGTAATTCACCACCGACGGCAGCAGATAGCGGCCTTGATGATCGGGCAGAGTCTCGGCCTGGCCGCTACGCACGGTAGCCACCAGAGAATTGGTGGTGCCCAGGTCGATACCGGCCGCCAGACGACGCTGGTGCGGCGCGGCGCTCAGGCCGGGCTCACTAATTTGTAATAAGGCCATAATTGCTTCCGAAAATTAAAAATCGAGCAGTTTTTCTTCGAGTTCTTCAGCACTGCTGCGCAGTTTATCGAGGAAACGGAGCTTACGAACCGTGTCCGCCGCCGCCTCCCAGCTCTCATTATGCAATTGGTCAACCATCAGCTGATGGCGGGTATCAAACAGCGCTTTCACTCGTTTGATAAAGCCTTCCAGCCGCGCTTCGTCTTTCGCCTGGCCGATCTCATCCAGCTCTTCGCGCAGTTCCAGCTGTTCCATCAGGAACGCGGTATCGCGAACGGTATGCTGCTCGCTGGCCAGATCGAAGCCATGCAGCGAGAGGAGGTATTCTGCGCGGGTCAGGGGATGGCGCAGCGTCTGCCAGGCCTGGTTAATGGTGGCGGAATACTGAACCGCCGCAAGCTGTTCCGCAGCGGGCGCGCTGGCAAATTTATCCGGATGGTACTGGCGCTGCAGATCCTGATACCGGACAGCCAGTTGTTCAAGCGAGAGGGTATAGCTGGCTGGTAACCCGAAGAGGGTGAAATAGTCCATAGTAACCTCAGGGTCATGCATCTAAACGAAAACCCCACGCGCGGCGTGACCGCGGTGGGGTTGGGGAGTACCGATTATACGTTAAAGCTTTCGCCGCAGCCGCACTCATCTTTGACGTTAGGGTTAGTGAACTTGAACCCTTCGTTAAGGCCTTCTTTGACGAAGTCCAGCTGCGTGCCGTCGAGGAATTGCAGACTTTTGCCGTCGATCACGACCTTCACGCCTTTGTCTTCAAACACGGTGTCTTCAGCCGCCGGCTCGTCAACAAACTCCAGTACATAGGCCATACCTGAGCAGCCGGAGGTTCTCACGCCCAGGCGCAGACCAAACCCTTTTCCGCGGTTTGCCAGGAAGGCATTGACTCGCGCTGCTGCACTGTCGCTAAGAGTAATCGACATAACAAAACCTCAACTAATTATTTTGCTTCACGTTTGCTTTTGTAATCCGCAATCGCGGCTTTAATCGCGTCTTCCGCCAGAATAGAGCAGTGAATTTTCACCGGCGGCAGCTCCAGTTCATCGGCGATATCGGTGTTCTTGATCGCCTGCGCTTCGTCCAGGGATTTGCCCTTCACCCACTCGGTAACCAGAGAGCTGGAAGCGATAGCGGAACCGCAGCCGTAGGTCTTGAAGCGCGCGTCTTCAATGATACCTTCATTGTTGACTTTAATCTGCAACTTCATCACGTCGCCGCAGGCCGGCGCGCCGACCATGCCGCTGCCGACGTTCTCGTCGCTGTTGTCAAAAGAGCCGACGTTGCGCGGGTTCTCGTAATGATCGATAACTTTTTCGCTGTAAGCCATGATGAATTCTCCTTATTGGTGCCGAATTAGTGATGTGACCATTCAATACTGTTCAGATCCACGCCCTGTTTGAACATTTCCCACAGTGGAGAAAGCTCGCGCAGACGGCCAATGGATTTACGAATCAGGTTGATGGCGTAGTCAATCTCTTCTTCGGTAGTGAAACGACCTAAAGAGAAACGAATAGAACTGTGCGCCAGTTCATCAGTCATGCCTAACGCGCGCAGCACGTAGGATGGCTCAAGGCTCGCGGAAGTACAGGCTGAACCGGAGGAAACCGCCAGGTCTTTCAGCGCCATAATCAGCGACTCGCCTTCAACATAGTTGAAGCTGACGTTAAGAATGTTCGGCGCGCCCTGCTCGAGGTCGCCGTTGAGGTACACTTCTTCCATATCCTTCACGCCGTTCCACAGACGGTTGCGCAGCGTGCGCAGACGCGCCATCTCGCTTTCCATCTCTTCTTTGGCGATACGGTAAGCTTCACCCATGCCGACGATCTGGTGAACAGGCAGAGTACCGGAACGCATACCGCGCTCGTGGCCGCCGCCGTGGATTTGCGCTTCGATACGAATACGCGGCTTACGACGCACGTACAGCGCGCCGATGCCTTTCGGACCGTAGATTTTGTGACCGGAGAAGGACATCAGGTCAACTTTCAGCTGGCTCAGATCGATAGGCAGCTTGCCCACGCTCTGGGTGGCGTCTACGTGGTAAATGATACCGCGGGCGCGACACATCTCGCCGATGGTAGCGATATCCTGCACCACGCCGATTTCGTTATTCACATGCATGATGGAAACCAGGATGGTGTCGTCACGCATCGCCGCTTCCAGCTCTTTCAGATCGATAATCCCGTTGCTCTGCGGCGCCAGGTAGGTCACTTCGAAGCCTTCGCGCTCCAGCTGACGGCAGGTATCCAGAACCGCTTTATGCTCGGTTTTGCTGGTGATGATGTGCTTGCCTTTTTTCTGATAAAAGTTGGCTGCACCCTTGATCGCCAGGTTGTCGGATTCAGTCGCACCAGAGGTAAAGACGATTTCGCGCGGGTCGGCACCGACCAGCTCGGCAATCTGATTGCGGGCGATATCAACCGCCTCTTCAGCCTGCCAGCCAAAACGGTGGGAACGGGAGGCCGGGTTACCAAAGGTCCCGTCCATGGTCAGGAACTGCATCATTTTCTCGGCAACACGCGGGTCCACCGGCGTGGTTGCGGAGTAATCGAGGTAAATCGGTAATTTCATTGCTCTTAAACTCCGTACATCACTCAATGCAAGGAATCAGGCAACCGGCTTGATGTACGACCGAGTACACGGAATGTCGGAGCATCCCGGCCTGATTCTGAAAGCTCTTTATAATCGTTGTCCCGCCGTTTCGCGCTGCCTCGCCCTGTCAGCCGCAGCCCGAAACGGGACGGGTCACTCAGGCGCGCAGCTTAACGTCGATCGCGTCCTGGGTGCGCGCATTGCGCTGGGTTTCGTGCTGATGCTGACGACCGGAAACATCGAGGATCTCCTGGTTATTCACCAGTTCCCCGAGGGTGATATTGTTCAGGAAGCCGGTCAGGCGTTCGCTCAGATCGCGCCACAGCGCGTGAGTCAGGCATTTATCGCCGCCCTGACAGCCGCCCTTGCCCTGGCAACGGGTGGCGTCAACGGATTCGTCCACGGCGCTAATGACTTCGCCGACGGCGATACTGCCGGCATCTTTACCTAACAGATAACCGCCGCCTGGGCCACGAACGCTGGAAACCAGGCCATTTTTACGCAGGCGAGAGAACAGCTGTTCCAGATAGGAAAGCGAAATTCCCTGACGCTCTGAAATATCTGCCAACGGCACCGGGCCCGTTTCAGAGTTGAGCGCAACGTCAAGCATCGCGGTCACGGCATAACGCCCTTTAGATGTCAGTCTCATGTCTTACTTAACCTCAAACTCGCCCCTGGCCGGGCTTTTTATTAATATGGGTATTGCATAGCAGGGCCAAGTCTGACATTCCCGAGTAATTTGGTCAACTATTTACTTGACTGTTTTAGTCAGGTATTTGGCTTTCCGTGCCGTTTTCCTTCCGCGTTGCCGGGCGCCCTCACCCCGGCCCTCTCCCACCAGGAGATAGCAAGGGCCGCGTGATTTGCATGCCGGATAAGCGCAGCGCCATCCGGCATCAACGCGGTTACTTGCCTTTATTCTGCTGGTCAATCGAGGCCAGCATGCCGCGCAGGATGTTCAGCTCCTGGCTTTCCGGGCGCGCACGAGTGAACAGACGACGCAGTTTGTTCATCACCTGCCCCGGATGATTCGGGCGGATAAAGCCCGTCGCCAGCAGCGTCTGCTCAAGATGACCGTAGAAACGCTCCAGGTCATCCACCAGCGGGTACGGCGCTTCTTCGTGCTCAACCCCCGGCTGCGCTTGCTCCTGCGCCGCCAGCCAGGCCATCCGCACTTCGTAGGCGATAACCTGCACCGCCATCGCCAGGTTCAGCGAGCTGTACTCCGGGTTGGCGGCGATGGCCACATGGTAGTGACACTTCTGCAGTTCGTCGTTGGTCAGGCCAACGCGCTCGCGGCCAAACACCAACGCCACCGGCGCATGCTGGCCTTCGGCGATGCTTTTCAGGCCGCATTCGCGGGGATCGAGCATCGGCCACGGCAGCGTGCGGGAGCGCGCGCTGGTGCCAACCACCAGGCTACAGCCCGCCAGCGCTTCATCAAGGGTATCGACGATCTGCGCGTTGCCAATGACGTCGCTGGCGCCCGCGGCCAGCGCAATGGCCTGGGAATCAGGTTTCACCAGCGGATTGACCAGCCACAGGTTGGTTAAGCCCATGGTTTTCATCGCGCGGGCAACGGAGCCCATATTGCCGGTGTGGGAGGTTTCTACCAGTACGATTCGAATATTTTGCAGCATTATGGTTCTTCGGCTAAAGATTATTCGGGCATGCTACCATAAAACGGAGACATAAGCAGAATTCGCTGTTATTATATGCGCCGTTTTTTCCCGTTCTTTAACATCCAGTGAGAGAGACCGATGCATCCGATGCTGAACATCGCCGTGCGCGCCGCGCGCAAGGCGGGTAATTTAATTGCCAAACACTACGAAACGCCAGACACCGTAGAAACCAGCCAGAAAGGCAGCAATGATTTTGTGACCAACGTCGATAAAGCCGCCGAAGCGATTATTATCGAAACCATTCGCAAATCTTACCCGCAGCACACCATTATCACCGAAGAAAGCGGTGAACACGCTGGTGAAGAGCAGGATGTTCAATGGGTTATCGATCCACTGGATGGCACCACCAACTTCGTTAAACGTCTGCCGCACTTCTCTGTTTCCATCGCCGTACGCATCAAAGGCCGTACTGAAGTCGCGGTGGTTTACGATCCGATGCGTAACGAACTGTTCACCGCGACCCGCGGCCAGGGAGCGCAACTGAACGGCTACCGTCTGCGCGGCAGCAACGCTCGCGACCTCGACGGCACCATCATCGCGACCGGTTTCCCGTTCAAGGCGAAGCAGCACGCCACCACTTACATGAATATTCTCGGCAACATGTTCACCGAATGCGCCGATTTCCGCCGCACCGGCTCCGCCGCGCTGGATCTGGCCTACGTTGCCGCCGGCCGCGTTGACGGTTACTTTGAAATTGCCCTGAAACCATGGGATTTCGCCGCAGGCGAGCTGATCGCCCGTGAAGCAGGCGCTATCGTTTGCGACTTCACCGGCGGTCATAACTATATGCTGACGGGCAACATCGTTGCCGGTAACCCGCGTGTGGTGAAAGCGATGCTGGCGAATATGCGCGAGCAGCTGAGCGACGCGCTGAAGCGTTAATCTCTTGCAGATGTAAAAAGGAAGCCGCGGCTTCCTTTTTTTATGTTCTAAAACGGCCGCAAACCGCCACCTGGCGCGATCGCGCTACTCCACATCACGACAGCGGCCACCAGCAGCGCCACGCCGCCGGCCAGCGCCAGCGTCAGCCAGCCCACCTGGCGCCACAGCGGCGGCGCCTGATGCCGACCCAGCTTCACCGCCAGCTGGCGAAAACTATGCACCAGCAGCGCCAGCGCCGTGATAGTCAATGAGGTCCCTGCCGCCATCGCCAGCGCCGCCGCCATCCCCCAGTTGAACACCCCGATCACCTTGCTGAACAGCAGAACCATGATCGCCCCCGAGCAGGGACGCATGCCCATCGACAGGACAATCACGGACCGAGCCCGCCAGTCGTCGCCGGCCTGCAGCTGCTCCGGGGCCGGGAGATGCTGATGCCCGCAGCCGCAATGTTCGTTATGAACATGATGCGGGGTAAACGCGGTAAACGTTGGCCGGCTCAGCAGCAGACGCAGCTTTTTCAGCGCCCGCCAGCAGAGCAGCAGACCTAACGCGCCCACCAGCAAATAGCTCCCCTTCTCCAGCCAGAAACTACTGAGATGCAGCTGGCGCGCCGGCAGCTGCAGCAGCGCCAGCACCACTACCACCAGCGCGATAGCCACCAGCCCCTGCAATAAAGAGGCGGCCAGCGTCAGGTTAATACTCGATTTCAACTTCGAAGGATGGGTGGCAAGCCAGGTGGTAATGACAATTTTGCCGTGGCCGGGCCCTAAGGCATGGAGCACCCCGTAAACGAAGCTGAACCCAAGCAGCGACAGCCCCGCCGCCGCCGGGTTCTCCGCCACCGCCTGCAGCAGGCGGCTGAGCTCCAGATTGAGCGCGCGCTGCCAGACCGCGCTCTGCATCAGCACCTGCGGCCAGGCCTGCCACAGCCAGAAGCCGCCCGTGACGCTCACGGCCAGCAGTAGCGCCAACGGCCACAGCGCTTTCCAGCGCGACGCGCGCGTGCGCGGGGTAAAAATTACTGACATGTCAGGGTCACCTTCTGGGCAAAATAGCTGCCCAGCGCCATATCCTCCGGCGGCGCATCCGCTTTATCCAGCGACTGGGCGTATGAGAGCATTTTGTCATTCGGTTTTGGCGTCATTACCGTTGCCTTACAGTCGGCCTGCAGCCCTGCGGGCAGGGAAAAATCGCTATCTTTGTCATAAAACATGTCGACATAGTAGGTTGGGTCGAAAGTGGAAAAGGTAAATGTCTGTCCGGCAACGGGTTGCGGCGTCGCCAGCGGCAGGGTGAAGGTCAGTACCGCCTGCAGGCCGTCGCGCTCAAGACCGTAGCCGTCGGGGCGATTTTCAAATTTCACCCGCTGGCCGTTGTGCCACAGCTCGCTGAAATAGTGCTGGCCGAGCACGTTGGCCATCACCTCCGCCGCCAGTTTTTTCCATATTTCGCTGCCCGGTTTCGCGTTTCCGGCGTCGTAGAGCAGATCCGATGAGGTGATTTCATCCATCGTCCAGCGCATTTTAAACCCGCTCAGCAGGCCGTCTTTGACCACCGGCTCGCTCTGCAAACTGATGAAGCTATGCGGATGCGCGGCGGCTGTCCATGATAAAACCATGAAAAACGCCGCGCTGGTGCATTGTTTCACTCTGTTCATCTGTTCCTCACGTGAAAAATTCTGTGAACTTCGCCAGCAATCCTGAGCTAAAGCGGGCGCACTTCCCTGCCCCCGCCGCTGTCATTGTCTATTCTTAGCGGAAACCCTAACTGGAACTTACCAGATGATGACCGTCATTGAACCACCATCTGCGCTTTCCAGTCCACAGCGCCGTAGCCAGGTGCTCCTGATGTTTTATCTGCCCGGACAGTCGGTAACGACTGAACGGCTTGGCAGAATCAACCTCGTTGATGAGACCACGGCCCGGCAGGATATTGAGGAGACCGGACGCGAAATTCAGCGTTACCACCGCCTGACCCTTCGGTCGCAGGTGGACGGCAGCTATCGGATTGAAGGCGCCGCGCTCGACCAACGTTTATGCCTGCTGCATGCGCTGCGGCGGGGCCTGCGCCTGTGCCCGCAGTTCGTTAACCATCATTTTACCCCGGCGCTGAAAACGCAGCTTAAACAGGAAGGCATCGCCCGTACTCTGTACGATGATACTAACCTGCAGGCGCTGGTGAACCGCTGCGCGCGAGCGCTCAATCGCCAGTTCGACTGCCGGGACGTTCAGTTTCTGCGCCTGTACCTGCAGTACTGTCTGCTTGAGCATCACCGGGGATATTCACCCGACTTCAATGATGAACAGCAACGCTGGGCGCAGACCGCCGCCGAGTTCACGCTGGCGCAGGAGATTGTCCGCCACTGGCAGCGTCGGGTCGGCGCGACGCCGCATGTCGGAGAGCCTTTTTTCCTCTCGCTGCTGTTTATGATGCTCAAAACCCCCGATCCGCTTCGCGATGGTCACCCGCAGGATCGACGCCTGCGGCTGGCTATTTCCGGCCTGATCCACCGCTTCCAGATGCTCGCCGGCAGGTCGTTCAGTGACGAGCAGGGGCTGAGCGATCAGCTTTATATTCACTTGTCGCAGGCGTTGATCCGCAGCGTGTTTGCTATCGGCATCGATAACACGCTCACAGAGGAAGTGAGTCGGCTCTATCCTCGCTTACTGCGTACCACCCAGGCGGCATTGAGCGAATTCGAAGAGGCCTGGCACGTCCGTTTTAATGAGGAAGAGACCGGCTTAATTGCGGTGATCTTTGGCGCCTGGCTGATGCAGAAAAGCGACCTGCATGAGAAGCAGGTCCTGCTGCTGACCGATGATAATCCGGATATGGAGGCGGCCCTGGAGCAGCAGTTGCGCGAACTGACGCTGCTGCCGCTGAACATCAAATACCAGAGCGTAGAGCGCTTTCAGAAAGAGGGGGCGCCCAAAGGGGTGACGCTTATCGTCACCCCCTATGCGACGGCGCTGCCGCTGTTTTCACCGCCGCTGATCCACGCGGAGAACTGCTTCACTGAACGCCAGCAGCAGCATATCTGCGCGATGCTCGAAGACTAGGCCGCCACCGTTTTTGGCCGGATAGCCAGCGCCGGGATGGTCAGCAGCGCCATCACCCAGAACACGCCCTGGTGCAGGTGCTGGTAGAGGAAGCCGGCGAAGACGGTCATGATGGCAATACTGCCGCCCATCGCCACCGCGGAGTAGACGGCCTGCAGGCGGATCACTTCGCTGCCCTGGCGGGCGGCGATATAGCGCATCGCCGCCAGATGACACACCGTAAAGGTGCCGCAGTGAAGGATCTGCGCGAGGATAAGCCCCGGCAGCGCCGTGGTCCAGCCCATCAGCGTCCAGCGGACCAGCCCGCACAGGGCAGAGAGCAGCAGCAGATCCCGCGCGCTGAAGCGGCGGAACACCTTTTTACTCAGCGCGAAGATCACCACTTCCGCCACCACGCCTAGCGACCACAAATAGCCCACCGCCGAGGCCGAATAGCCTGCCTGCTGCCAGTAAATGGCGCTAAAGCCGTAGTAGGCGGCGTGCGCCCCCTGCAGCAGGCAAACGCAGGCGAGAAAGCGCCAGCTCTGGCGCACCAGCGTCAGCCAGGCCGCCAGCCCGGCCCCCTGCTGCTGGCGCGACGCCCCCTCGGGCATCACCGACGGTTTCAGCAGCATGCCGAGCAGCATCGAGGCGACGCCCAGGCTGAGCATCAGCAGGATCGCCCGGTAATCAAACAGGCTCACCAGCTTGCCGGTCAGCGCCGAACCAATCACAAAGGCGATGGAGCCCCATAGCCGCACCCGGCCATAGTCCATGGTGATTTGCTTTTGCCAGGTATTGGCCAGGGCATCCGTCAGCGGCACCAGCGGCGAAAAGAACAGATTGAAGCCCACAATGATCGCCAGCAGCCATGCGACATGGCTGCCGGCCCAGAAGGCCAGCGCGAAGAGCAAGGTTAACAGCGCCAGCACGCGCAGCGCGGCGATCAGCCGGGAGGGGTCGCTCACCCGCGGGGCGATCAGCAGGCTGCCGAGAAAACGGGCTACCAGACCGGCGCCGAGCAAGATGCCGATGGTTTCCGGGGTCAGTCCGTTACCGGCCAGCCAGACGCTCCAGAAGGGCAGAAAAATACCGTAGCTAAAAAAGTAGGTGAAGTAACTGAGCGCCAGCCAGCGCGTGGAGTGCAAGACCATGATTTCCTCCCGAATGGTGGCGACAGTCTGGCGATAAACCCCGGCGGACGCAAGTCAGGCAGAAAGCGGAAAAAGGCGGTTTATTCACCACGGTGCCTCGTTCTCCGGGCGATGCCCCTGGCGGAAAAAATGGCATTCCGGCGGATACCGCGGCTGAAACGCAGTGCCCGAGGCGTTGGAGTTAGCCATGGCGTAGGATGACAGGCCAGACAGGCTGACAGACATAACCCTGAAAGTTTGCGTTAAAATCGTGAAGTTCATCACAGCTCACGACCGACGTTCAGGCGCCGCCGCCCGTCAGCGGTCCGCTAAAGACAGGAGATTATCCTGCAGCCGCATGCTCTCTGGCCGTGGCGATAAAATCGGCCAGCGCCGGCTTGATGGTGCCTTTTTTCCATGCCATCAGCAGCGCAATGGTCGGGGCATTGCCGGCGATAGGACGAAAAACCACCCGGCCAGTATTAAAATGATTCATATAACCGGGTATCAAAGTCACCCCGAGCCCCATCCCCACCAGATTCATGGTCACCAGAATATTGGTCGCCACCTGGACAATACGCGGCTGGCTTTTTTGCTGTTCGAACCACGCCTGGACGATCGGCGCCAGCGCCCCAGAGTACGCCGGGTCAGTGCTGACAAAATCAACGCCGTCCAGCTGGCTGGCGCTCACCTTCTCTGCTTTCGCCAGCGGATGATCTACCGGCAGCACCACCACCAGCGGTTCGTGGAGCAACTCAAGATAGTCAATTTCCGGACTGTAGATCGGTTGGCGCATCAGTCCGATATCCAGTTCACCGCTGCGAATTTTATCTTCCTGCTCGGTGGTGATAAGACTGACCAGCTCAACCCGGGTATTCGGTTGTTTGCGGCGAAACAAGGGCAGAACGCCGGGCAGCAAATTGACTTCGGCCGACGGAACAAAACCAATCGCCAGGTGGTTATCGTGCTGGACGATTTTTCGCGCGCGCATTTTGGCACTCTCTGCCTGGTCGAGTATCGCCTTCGCATCCTGCAGAAAACACTCCCCCGCCGCCGTCAGCGTCACCTTGCGTTTGTCGCGCTCAAGCAACGACACGCCGACGCACTGTTCCAGATCGCGAATTTGACTGCTCAGCGAAGGCTGCGAGGTATGCAGTTTTTCTGCCGCGCGGGTGAAGTTTAGTTCCTGCGCCACCGCGACGAAATAGCGCAGGTGCCTCAATTCCATCAACCCCTCCTTGTTATCGATAAAACATCTCAGCTGGTAGAAATTAACTATTTCACACATTGATAACCCACAAGCAACATAAGGATGACACAAAAAAGAGAAGGTCAATACCTCTTACCCCACAGGATGAAAAAAATGACCATCAAAATGAAAACCGATGTCTACCAACTGGTCGACCCGCAAAACGGTCGCGTCACCCCACGGATCTATACCGACCCTGAGATCTATCAGCTTGAGCTGGAGCGGATCTTTGGCCGCTGCTGGCTGTTTCTGGCCCATGAAAGCCAGATCCCGCGGGCAGGGGATTTCTTTAACACGTACATGGGTGAAGATGCCGTGGTGGTGGTCCGCCAAAAGGACGGCAGCATTAAAGCCTTTTTAAATCAATGTCGTCACCGCGCGATGCGCGTGAGCTACGCCGACTGCGGCAATACCCGAGCCTTCACCTGCCCCTATCACGGCTGGTCTTATGGCATCGACGGCGAGCTGATCGACGTCCCGCTCGAGCCGCGCGCCTACCCGCAGGGGCTGTGCAAGTCCCACTGGGGGCTCAATGAAGTCCCGTGTGTGGAAAGTTACAAAGGCCTTATTTTCGCCAACTGGGATCCTACAGCCCCCACGCTGCGTGACTATCTGGGCGATATGGCCTGGTATCTTGACGGCGTCCTCGACCGTCGTGAAGGCGGGACCGAGATCGTTGGCGGCGTACAGAAGTGGACCATCGACTGCAACTGGAAATTCCCCGCCGAGCAGTTCGCCAGCGACCAGTATCACGCGCTGTTCAGCCACGCCTCGGCGGTGCAGGTGCTGGGCGCGAAAGATGATGGCAGTGAAAAGCGCCTGGGCGAAGGACAGACCGCCCGTCCGGTGTGGGAGACTGCCAAAGACGCGCTGCAGTTTGGTAAGGAGGGGCACGGCAGCGGCTTTTTCTTCACCGAACAGCCGGACGCTAACGTCTGGGTCGACGGCGAGGTCTCCCGCTATTACCGCGATACCTTTGCCGAAGCCGAGCAGCGGCTGGGCACCGTCCGCGCCCTGCGCCTCGCAGGTCACAATAACATCTTCCCGACCCTCTCGTGGCTAAACGGTACCGCCACGCTGCGCGTCTGGCACCCGCGAGGACCGGATCGGGTTGAGGTCTGGGCATTCTGTCTCACCGATAAAGCCGCCTCCGATGAGGTCAAAGCGGCGTTCGAAAACAGCGCCACGCGCGCCTTTGGTCCGGCTGGTTTCCTCGAGCAGGATGACTCGGAAAACTGGTGTGAAATTCAAAAACTGCTGAAAGGACACCGGGCGCGTCACACCAGCCTGTGCCTGGAGATGGGATTAGGCGAGGAAAAACGCCGCACAGACGGCATTCCCGGGATAACCAACTATATCTTTTCCGAAACTGCCGCCCGCGGTATGTACCAGCGCTGGGCCGATCTGTTAAGCAGCGAAACGTGGCAGGAAGTGCAGGAAAAAACCGCCGCTTACCAGCAGGAGGTGATGAAATGAGCGCCTTAGTCTCTGCTGAACTGCACTACCGCATCAGCCAGTTCCTCTACGAGGAGGCGCGTCTGCTGGACGACTGGCAGTTTCGCGACTGGCTGACGCAGCTGGACGACGAGATCCGCTACACCATGCGCACGACCGTCAACGCCCAGACCCGCGACCGTCGCAAAGGGGTCCAGCCACCGACCACCTGGATCTTTAATGACAACAAAGACCAGCTTGAGCGCCGGATTGCTCGCCTGGAGACCGGCATGGCATGGGCAGAGGAGCCGCCATCCCGCACCCGCCATCTGATTAACAACCTGCAGATCAGCGAAACCGGACAACCGGATCGCTTCGCCGTGCGCCTTAACTATCTGCTATATCGCGCACAAAAGGAGCGTGACGAGACCTGCTACGTCGGCACGCGGAGGGACACCGTCCGCCGTCTGCCTGGCGGCGAGTGGCGCCTGACGGCAAGAGAGATCGTGCTCGATCAGGCAGTGATCGCGTCCCACAACCTGAGCGTACTCTTCTGATGAATCGAATATTCGCCTGCTCCACCGTTGAGCTGCCGGAGGGGGAAGCCCTCCGCCTGGAGACCTCTCCCGTTATTGCCCTGTTCCATATTGGCGGAGCGTTTTATGCCGTTAACGATCGCTGCAGCCATGGCAACGCGTCGATGTCCGAAGGCTACCTGGAAGACGACGCGACGGTGGAATGTCCACTACACGCCGCCAGTTTCTGCCTGAAAACCGGCAAAGCGCTGTGTCTGCCCGCCACCGAGCCGCTGACCACCTATACGGTGCACGTGGAAGGCGGTGAGGTGTTTATTGATATTCCTGAGGAGGCCTGATGAGCGATTTACGCGATAACATGGTGTTGATTACCGGCGGCGGTTCCGGCCTGGGTCTGGCGCTGGTTGAGCGCTTTATTGACGAGGGGGCGAAGGTCGCGACCCTCGAACTGTCCGGCGCGAAAGTCGCCAGCCTGCGCCAGCGCTTTGGCGATCGGGTGCTGGCGGTGGAAGGCAGCGTAACCCGCTACGGTGATTATCAGCGCGCAGTGGATCAGATCCTCACCACCTATGGCCGTCTGGACTGTTTTATCGGCAACGCCGGTATCTGGGATCATAACGCCTCCCTGATGGACACCCCGGCGGAGGCGCTGGAGAATGGCTTCCATGAGCTGTTCAACGTCAACGTGCTGGGCTATCTGCTCGGCGCCAAGGCCTGCGCCCCGGCATTAATCGCCAGCGAAGGCAGCATTATTCTGACCCTCTCCAACGCGGCCTGGTATCCGGGCGGCGGCGGCCCGCTCTACACCGCCAGCAAACATGCGGCGACCGGCTTAATTCGCCAGCTGGCCTACGAGCTGGCGCCGAAGGTGCGGGTCAACGGCGTTGGCCCCTGCGGGATGGCGACCGATCTGCGCGGCCCGCAGGCGCTGGGGCAAAGCGACACCACGATAATGCACTCCCTAACGGCGGAGAAGATCGCCGCCATCCTGCCACTGCAGTTTTTCCCCGAACCGGTCGATTTCACCGGCCCGTACGTCATGCTGGCTTCCCGACGTAATAATCGGACGCTGAGCGGGGTGATGATCAATGCCGATGGCGGGCTGGGGATCCGCGGGATCCGCCATGTCGCCGCCGGACTAAACCTGTAAGGAGTGATGATGAGCGAACCGATGATTGCCATTATCGGCGGTGGACAGGCCGGGGCGATGGCCGCCGCGGCCCTCCGCCAGCAGGGTTACCAGGGTCCCCTGCACCTGTTTTCTGATGAACCCCATTTACCCTATGAGCGCCCGCCGCTGTCGAAAGCGATGCTGCTGGATGCAGATCCACAGCGACAGCCGGTGCTCCCCGCCAGCTGGTGGCAGGACAACAACGTCCAGCTGCATCTCGGTGTGACGCTGCGCGATATCGATCGTCAGGCGCAGAGCCTGACGCTGGCAGACAATCGCGTCTTTCACTGGCGACAACTGCTGCTGGCGACCGGAGCCGCCGCCAGGCCGCTGCCGCTGCTCGACGCGCTGGGGGAACGTTGCCTGACCCTGCGACACGCCGGCGATGCTGCGCGTCTGCGCGCGGCGCTGCAGCCAGGGAGCGAGGTGGTTATCATCGGCGCAGGCACCATCGGCCTGGAGTTGGCCGCCAGCGCTATTCAGCGCGGCTGTCGCGTCACGGTGGTGGAGCAGGCATCGACGGTGATGGGTCGCAACGCCCCGCCGCCGGTCCGCGATTACCTGCTGGCCCGCCATCGCCAGGCCGGGGTACGGGTGCTGTTGAACAGCGCCATCGAACAGGCGGAACAGGGAACCCACCTCTCCCTCACTTTACAGAGTGGCGAAACCCTGCGCGCCGGGACGGTCGTATATGGCATTGGCATCGTGGCTAACGATGCTCTCGCGCGCCGCGCCGGGCTGGAGACCGACAATGGCATCGTCGTGGATGCCGACGGCAGGACCTCGGACCCGGCTATTTTTGCCGCCGGCGACGTCACGCTGACGCGGCAATCAGATGGTTCGCTGTCGCGTGTCGAGAGCTGGGAAAATGCTAATATCCAGGCGCAGATTGCCGCTGCGGCCATGCTTGGCAAACCACGCCCCGCCAGGGCGCCAGGCTGGTTCTGGACCGATCAGTACGAAGATAACCTGCAGTTTATTGGCGATATGCAGGGCGAAAAGTGGTGGTGTCGGGGAGCGCCCGCCGATCGCAAAGCGATCTGGTTCCAGCTGCGCGACGGCGTGTTAACCGGCGCGGTCACCCTCAATCACGGTCGCGAGATCCGCACGCTACGCAAGCTCATCCAGAGTGGTCAAGCGGTGAATGCCGAAACGCTATGCGATGAAAACGTCCCGTTAAAAATGCGGTAATTTCGTTGTTCAGCGGACCGGGGATGTTGCCAGGACTAACGTGGCGGGAAGCAAAAACGTGTATTACGTTTAAAGGACACTTCTCTCATAACGAGCTGATTATGAACACACTCCGCTATTTTGATTTTGGCGCATCCCGCTCTCTGCTACTGCTTATCGCCCGCATCGCCGTGGTAGTTCTGTTTATTCTTTTTGGCTACCCCAAACTGCTGGGCTTTGACGGTACGGTGCAGTACATGGCCGCCTCCGGCGCGCCGATGCCGACCCTGGCGGCGATTATCGCCGTCATTATGGAAGTGCCTGCCGCCATTTTAATTGTGCTGGGCTTTTTCACCCGCCCGCTGGCGGTCATCTTTATCTTCTACACCCTGGGCACCGCGGTGATTGGCCATCACTACTGGGATATGACTGGCGATGCGGTATTGCCGAACATGATTAACTTCTGGAAAAACGTCAGCATCGCCGGCGCTTTCCTGCTGCTGGCGGTAACCGGCCCCGGAGCGATTTCGCTCGACCGCCGCTAATCTCCAGACGCAAAAAAGGCCGCAAACGCGGCCTTTTTGATGTCAACGCTAACGCTTACGCATAAACCGGGAAGCGGGCGCAGATATCCAGGACTTTGCCTTTCACGCGCTCAATGACCGCGTCGTCATTGATATTGTCCAGCACATCACACATCCAGCCAGCCAGCTCTTTGACTTCCGCTTCTTTAAAGCCGCGGCGAGTCACTGCCGGAGAACCGATACGGATACCGGAGGTTACGAACGGGCTCTTCGGATCGTTCGGCACGCTGTTTTTGTTGACGGTGATGTTGGCGCGGCCCAGGGCAGCGTCAGCTTCTTTACCGGTCAGGTTTTTATCCACCAGGTCCAGCAGGAACAGATGGTTCTCAGTACCGCCAGACACCACTTTGTAGCCGCGGTTCAGGAACACTTCCACCATTGCTTTGGCGTTTTTCGCAACCTGCTGCTGGTAAACTTTAAACTCTGGCTCCATCGCTTCTTTCAGCGCCACCGCTTTCGCTGCGATAACGTGCATCAGCGGGCCGCCCTGCGCGCTTGGGAATACCGCAGAGTTCAGTTTCTTGTACAGCTCTTCGCTACCGCCTTTCGCCAGGATCAGGCCGCCGCGCGGACCGGCCAGGGTTTTGTGGGTGGTGGTGGTCACGACGTGAGCATGCGGAACCGGGTTCGGATACACGCCAGCGGCAATCAGGCCTGCCACGTGCGCCATATCGACAAACAGGTATGCGCCGATGCTGTCAGCGATTTCACGCATTTTTGCCCAGTCAACGATACCGGAGTAAGCGGAGAAACCACCGATGATCATCTTCGGTTTATGTTCCTGAGCCTGCTTCGCCATGTCGTCATAGTCAATTTTGCCGGACTCATCAATACCGTAAGGGATGATGTTGTACAGTTTGCCGGAGAAGTTAACCGGAGAGCCGTGAGTCAGGTGGCCGCCCTGCGCCAGGTTCATCCCCAGCACGGTATCGCCCGGCTGCAGCAGCGCGGTGTAAACGGCAAAGTTAGCCTGGGAGCCGGAGTGCGGCTGGACGTTAGCATAGTCAGCGCCGAACAGCTCTTTCGCGCGGTCGATAGCCAGCTGCTCAACCACGTCGAAATATTCGCAGCCGCCGTAGTAACGCTTGCCCGGATATCCTTCAGCATATTTGTTGGTCAGCTGAGAGCCCTGCGCTTGCATCACGCGCGGACTGGTGTAGTTTTCGGAGGCGATCAGTTCGATGTGCTCTTCCTGACGTACTTTTTCCTGCTCCATAGCCTGCCACAGTTCGGCATCATAATCGGCAATGTTCATTTCACGCTTTAACATCCGCATCTCCTGACTCAGCTAACAATAAAATTTCGGCCTAAAAAGGCGGTCCGATTGGACAACGGCCCACAGTATAACCGAATCATTCTGTGATAACAGGTCTTGACAAAGGATTTTACGCAAACGTTTGGCTCCGCATGACACAAGGCTTTGAGCAATAACGCCTCTCTCAGTATCAACGGATTTCTTTTCAGGATTGTGATGCAAATTCTTCATGTTGTAACTGCAACGGCGGAAAGTGTTAAAGAACCATTTACAACGCAGGGTTATTTCCTTAAGATGCATTTAAAATACATCATTAAAGTAACACACAAGGAAGCACGCTATGCTCGACGCTCAAACCATCGCTACGGTCAAAGCCACCATCCCCCTGCTGGTAGAGACTGGACCAAAATTAACCGCCCATTTCTACGATCGTATGTTTGCGCATAACCCGGAGCTCAAAGAGATCTTCAATATGAGCAACCAGCGCAACGGCGACCAGCGAGAAGCGTTGTTCAACGCCATTGCTGCCTACGCCAGCAATATCGATAACCTGCCCGCCCTGCTGCCGGCGGTGGAAAAAATCGCCCAGAAACACACCAGTTTCCAGATCAAACCGGAGCAGTACAACATCGTGGGCAGCCATCTGCTGGCGACCCTCGATGAAATGTTCAGCCCGGGTCAGGAAGTCCTTGATGCCTGGGGGAAAGCTTACGGCGTGCTGGCGAACGTCTTTATCGGCCGCGAAGCCGAGATCTATCAGCAAAACGCCAGTAAAACCGGCGGCTGGGAAGGGACCCGCGCGTTCCGCATCGTGAAGAAAACCCCGCGCAGCCAGCTTATCACCAGCTTTGAGCTCGAGCCGGTCGACGGCCAGCCGGTCGCCGATTACCAGCCTGGCCAGTATCTGGCCATCTGGCTGAAGCCGGAAGATTTCGAATATCAGGAAATTCGCCAGTACTCCCTGACCCGCAAAGCGGACGGCAAGGGCTACCGCATCGCGGTTAAACGCGAAGAAGGCGGCCAGGTTTCCAGCTGGCTGCATAACCATGCCAGCGAAGGCGATGTGGTCTATCTCGCGGCGCCGGCCGGGGACTTCTTCCTTACCGTTGAACCGCAGACGCCGGTCACTCTGCTCTCCGGCGGCGTCGGGCAAACGCCGATGCTGGCGATGCTGGATGCGCTGGCGAAAAGCCGCCATCAGGGTCAGGTGAACTGGTTCCATGCGGCGGAAAATGGCGAAGTCCATGCCTTTGCGGATGAAGTACAGGCGCTCGGCGCGGCGCTGCCGGCGTTTACCGCTCACGTCTGGTATCGCAACCCGAGCGAGGCCGACCGTCAGGCAGGACGTTTTGATAGCGAAGGTTTGATGGATTTAGCGGCGGTGGCGGAAACCCTTCGCGACCCGGAGATGCAGTTCTATCTCTGCGGCCCGGTGGCGTTTATGCAGTTTGCCGCGAAGCAGCTGGTAGATCTGGGCGTGAGCAGCGGCAACATTCATTACGAATGCTTCGGGCCGCATAAGGTGCTGTAAGCCCCGACGACGCGGGGATTTGTAGGCCGGGTAAGCGCAGCGCCACCCGGCAATACTGCAGCGAGCGGCGAGCGTTAAATCGCCGCGTCGTCTTCTTCGCCGGTACGGATACGAATCACGCGCGCGACATCAAAGACAAAGATTTTACCGTCACCGATTTTGCCGGTCTGCGCGGTACGGATGATGGTATCCACACAGGTATCGACGATATCGTCGGTCACCACGATTTCAATTTTCACTTTCGGCAGAAAATCGACCATATACTCCGCGCCGCGGTAGAGTTCGGTGTGCCCTTTCTGGCGGCCAAAGCCTTTCACTTCCGTTACCGTCATCCCGGTGATGCCGACTTCGGCCAGCGCTTCACGCACGTCATCCAGTTTGAAAGGTTTAATAATCGCATCAATCTTTTTCATGGTGTTCCTGTCTTAGTCGCGTAACCGGTTGCTTACCGTATCATAACTTGCGCTATGTTGCGGAGCTACTCTTTAAAGTCGTTGGCGTCGAGCTCATGGCGCGACAGCAGCTTATAGAATTCAGTGCGGTTGCGTCCAGCCATCCGCGCGGCGTGGGTAACGTTGCCCCTGGTAATCTGCAGCAGCTTGCGCAGGTAGTTCAGCTCAAACTGATTGCGCGCCTCCACGAAGGTCGGCAGGGCGGTGTTCTCGCCCTCCAGCGCCTGCTCCACCAGCGCATCGCCGATCACCGGCGACGAGGTCAGGGCCACGCACTGCTCAATCACGTTCACCAGCTGGCGCACATTGCCCGGCCAGTTGGCGGCCATCAGCCGCTTCATCGCATCGCTGGAAAACGCCCGCACGAACGGCTTATGGCGATCGGCGGACTGACGCAGCAGATGATTGGCCAACAGCGGAATATCTTCCGTGCGTTCGGAGAGCGGCGGGATCTTCAGGTTAACCACATTGAGGCGATAGAACAGATCTTCGCGAAACTCGCCGCGAGCCATCGCCTTCGGCAGGTCGCGGTGGGTGGCGGAGATGATCCGCACGTTGATCTCGATATCGCGGTTGCTGCCGAGCGGGCGTACCTTACGCTCCTGCAGGACGCGCAGCAGCTTCACCTGCAGGGCGACCGGCATATCGCCAATCTCATCGAGAAACAGCGTACCGCCTTCGGCGGCCTGGAATAACCCTTCTCGGTTGCTGACCGCGCCGGTAAAGGCGCCCCGCGCATGGCCGAACAGTTCGGACTCGAGCAGCTGTTCCGGCAACGCGCCGCAGTTAATCGCCACGAACGGCTTGTCATGACGCGGGCTGGCGTTGTGGATCGCCTGGGCGACTATCTCCTTCCCGGTCCCGCTCTGGCCGTTAATCAGCACGCTAACGTCGGATTGCGCCACCATCCCGGCCTGCTCGAGCAGGCGCAGCATCAGCGGGCTGCGGGTGACAATGGCCTGACGCCAGGCTTCGTCGGTGGCTGGCGAGCGCTGCTCCAGCGCCTCATCAATGGCTTGATACAAGGCGTCTTTATCAACCGGCTTAGTCAGGAAGCTGAAGACGCCCTGCTGGGTGGCCGCCACCGCGTCGGGGATCGAGCCATGGGCGGTGAGAATGATCACCGGCATGCCGGGCTGCCCCTTCTGGATCTCACTGAACAGCTGCAGACCGTCCATTTCATCCATCCGCAGATCGCTAATCACCAGATCCACCTTCTCACGCCCCAGCACGCGCAGCGCTTCCGGGCCGCTCTCGGCGGTGGCCACGCTATAGCCTTCGCTGACCAGGCGCATGCCCAGCAGCTTCAGCAGCCCCGGATCGTCATCCACCAGCAGCAAACGCGCCGGTTTACGGATCGTCATGGATCACCTCCGGCACTTTTTCGCTGCCGAAATTGCCGCCCGGCTTGCGGCTGGAGAGCTGGCGTTCAATATCCGTCAGATTCTCCAGCTTACGGGTGGTCAGCTCCAGCTGTTCGCGCAGCGACTGCTCCTGCTGGCGCAACGTCTCCAGCTCGCTATCGCTGGACTGCTGAAGCTTCGCGTAGCGGGCTCGCTCCTCCACCAGCTGCAGCTGACGGGCCTGCCCGTCGCGCCAGAGCTGATACAGCGGGCGGACCTGAACGGCGATTTGCGGGCTGAAGGTGTCGAGACGCGCCACCAGCTCGCGGCGCTCGTCAGGGGTAATTTTGGCATCGGCAAGCAGAATGCCGCGGCGGAACGCGTCCTGCCAGCTGTCGTCGGTATGGCGTTTCGCCTCCGCTCGCGCCTGCGCCGGCGCGAGACGATCGGCGCAGTCAATGCCCCGCAGCCAGTAGAGGGGGTTTTTGTCGCTGGCATCGCTGCTGTGCGCCCAGATATCGGCGCAGTCCACCGCGACAAAATCGGCCACCTGATGCTGCGCCTGCCCGGGGGCGGCGGCACCTTCCGCACTATGCGGCGAAAAGCCGGCGGAACACCCCGCCAGCGTCAGACAAGCAATGCCTGAGAGCAGCCATCCGCTAAGGGAACGGCGCCAGGCCAGGAATTGGGACATAGTTCCCCGATATCGATTCATTAGTTGGATTATTCCGGCGCTGAGGGAAGCGTAATGCGAAAACAGACCTGCCCGGCGGGGGCGTCAACCAGACTGAGCTCCCCTTGCATCTGACGGACGCAGTCGCGGGCGATGCTTAACCCCAGCCCACTGCCTTTCACGGCCCCTTTACGCTGGTGACTCCCCTGGTAAAAGGGCTCAAAAATCATATTCTTTTCCGCGGCCGGGATCGGTTCGCCGCTATTGGCGACATCAATACGCACCTGCTCTCCGTGCCGGTAGCTATGGATACGAATGTTACCGGATTCAGCGCCATAGTGCACCGCATTGGAGTAGAGATTATCCATTACGCTTATCAATAGCGCAGGCTCTGCCAGACAATGCCGCGCCCGCAGCGCCAGCTCGGTATGCATCAGTTTAGCCCGCGCGGGCAAACTGTGCGCCGCCACGACGTTTTCCACCAGCTCCACCAGGTCCACTTCTTCCCGGGCTACCGGGCCGTCGGCCTGTTTGCGGTTGTAGTCCAGCAGCTGTTCAATCAGCTTTTGCAGGTTGCGGCTGCTGCTGTCGAGGATCTCGACGATCTCCTGCTGCTCCGGCGTCAGCGGCCCGGCGACACGGTCGGCCAACAGCTCGGTGCCTTCACGCATACTGGCCAGCGGGGTTTTCAGCTCATGCGACAGATGGCGAAGAAACTGATGCCGCTGCGACTCCAGCCATGCCAGGCGCTCGCTGAGCCAGATAATGCGCTTGCCCACCGAGCGCAGCTCGCGCGGGCCGGTAAACAATGCCGCGTCGTCCGGCGACTTCCCTGCCCCCAGCTGGTTGATCATTCTTTCGATGCCTTTCACCGGGCCGATGATCATGCGGGTAAAAAGCAGCACCAGCGCCAGGCTCAGCAGAAACAGCACCAGCGCCTGCCAGCCGAAAAACTGGCCGCGCTCGGCAATCTCCTGCTGCAGCTGCTGGCCGCGGGAATAGACCACCGCCCGGGTCGCCTGGACCATGTCGCTGTTATTACTGGCGAACACTTCCAGTCTGGCGGCGGCCTGGGCGTCGGGACCGCTGTTGTTACACTGCAGCTGCGCCAGATCGCTGACATCCTGGCGCAGCGCCTGCCAGAGCTTCTCGTCCGGCAGCACGCCGGCGTGCGCGTCCAGCATCTGGCTGTAGCGCTGCCGCTGGTTTTGATAGACGCGCGCCAGCGTCGGATCGTCCAGCACGCAGTACTGGCGATAGCTGCGCTCCATCTCCAGCGCGGCATTGATCATCGCCTCGCTGCGGCGGGCATCGACCAGCGTAGTGCGGTTGATATGCGCCGCCTGGGCGCTGAGGGCATTGAGGCTCTGCCAGGCCTGCCAGGCCAGCACCAGCAACGGCAGCAGGATCAGCACAAAGGAGAGCGTCACCAGCTGACGCAGCGAACGGGGAAAAAGAGAGAGTCGCTTCAAGGGTGTGGTCTCAATCATTAGCTCTGGTCGATGCTAACTGAGGAGCGCGGCGGAGAAAAGCGATACCCGTCGCCACGGCGCCGCAGAAACAACAAAGCCAGGCGCAAGGCCTGGCTTTGTTGAGAAATGAGGCGGTGCCTTACTCGACGTTTCGCCCGATGTCTGATAAAGCCAGGCTGTTATCAGGAGTTGGACGGCAGGCACCTGTTTGTGCGTCATTCGAAGTTTATGTAGCGCGTCCCGAAGGGGCTGACATAAGAAGGTGAATGAGCCACTGGTTAATATTATGCATGAACTATGCCATCTTTCAAAACATTTTATTAACACGTTGATATATATGACTTTCACCATAAAACCCAACCATTCCAGCGCTGTATACTTTTCATCCATGATGTCGCCGATTAACGACACTAAATATGCCCCAGGTTACTTATCATTTAAATCAATAACTTAAGTGTCGCCTTTTGGCGACACCGCAATATGCCAGTTGTCGGTGATTCCCGACACCCTGGCGTGCCGGCCGTCACAGATAAAAAAAAGCCCCCTGCCTGAGCAGGGGGCCGATACGTTCGCGAGACACGCTTCGGGAAGATTAACCCAGCTGTTTACGCGCGTTGCGGAAGATACGCATCCACGGGCTGTCTTCGCCCCAGTTTTCCGGGTGCCAGGAGTTGCTTACGGTGCGGAAGACGCGTTCCGGGTGCGGCATCATGATGGTCGCGCGCCCGCTTTCGCTGGTCACCGCGGTGATACCGTTCGGGGAACCGTTCGGGTTCGCCGGATAGGTTTCGGTCACTTTGCCGAAGTTGTCCACGAAGCGCAGCGCTACCAGACCTTTGCTCTCCAGCTGGGCCAGATGCGCGCTGTCGCGCACTTCCACCTGCCCTTCGCCGTGGGAGACCGCAATCGGCATCTGTGAGCCAACCATGCCTTCCAGCAGCAGAGACGGGCTTTGCGTCACTTCCACCAGGCTGAAGCGCGCTTCAAAGCGGTCAGACTGGTTGCGCACAAAGCGCGGCCACAGGTCGCTGCCCGGGATCAGCTCGCGCAGGTTGGACATCATCTGACAGCCGTTGCACACGCCGAGCGCCAGGGTCTGCGGACGATGGAAGAAGGTCGCGAACTCATCGCGCACGCGCTCGTTGAACAGAATCGACTTCGCCCAGCCTTCGCCTGCCCCCAGCACGTCGCCGTAGGAGAAGCCGCCGCAGGCCACCAGGGCATGGAAATCGCCCAGACCGGTGCGGCCCGCCAGCAGGTCGCTCATATGCACGTCGATGGCGTCAAAGCCGGCGCGATGGAAGGCTGCCGCCATTTCAACGTGAGAGTTCACCCCCTGCTCGCGCAGGACGGCCACTTTCGGACGCGCGCCGGTGGCAATGTAAGGCGCGGCGACGTCGTCATTAATATCAAACGAGAGCTTCACATTAAGGCCCGGATCGGCGTCGTTGGCTTTCGCCTCGTGCTCCTGATCGGCGCAGGCCGGGTTGTCGCGCAGACGCTGCATCTGCCAGGTGGTTTCCGCCCACCACATGCGCAGGGTGGTGCGGCTTTCGCTAAACACCGTCTGACCGCTGGCGGTCAGCACGAAGCGATCGCCCTCGACCGCTTTACCGAGGTAATGCACGCAGTCCGCCAGGCCGTTAACCGCCAGAATGGCTTCCACTGCCTCACGGTCTGCGGCGCGGAC
Organism: Klebsiella sp. JB_Kp004; assembly: GCF_040065795.1. Lineage (NCBI taxonomy): Bacteria > Pseudomonadati > Pseudomonadota > Gammaproteobacteria > Enterobacterales > Enterobacteriaceae > Klebsiella > Klebsiella sp. JB_Kp004. The sequence continues at coordinate 123,389 of NZ_JBEAKW010000009.1, forward strand.
CTGAATCACCGCCCCCAGCTCTTCGTTGAACAGCGCCGCCAGACGGTCGTCGCCCAGCGCGGCGATATCCGCTTCCAGTCCACAGTGGCCGGTAAAGGCCATTTCCGCCAGGGTGACCAGCAGGCCGCCGTCGGAGCGGTCGTGGTAGGCCAGCAGTTTACGCTGCGCCACCAGGGCCTGAATCGCCTCCCAGAAGCCTTTCAGCTGCGCGACATCGCGCACGTCAGCCGGCTTGTCGCCGAGCTGGCGATAGACCTGCGCCAGCGCCGTCGCGCCCAGCGCGTTGTGCCCTTTACCGAGGTCGATCAGCAGCAGGGCGTTATCTTCCGTCGAGAGCTGCGGCGTGACGGTATGACGAACATCTTCGACACGAGCGAAGGCGGAGATCACCAGCGACAGCGGAGAGGTCATCTCACGCTGCTCGCTGCCTTCCTGCCAGCGGGTTTTCATCGACATTGAGTCTTTGCCGACCGGAATGGTCAGGCCCAGCGCCGGGCACAGCTCTTCGCCCACCGCTTTCACCGCCTCATACAGACCCGCGTCTTCGCCCGGGTGGCCGGCGGCGGCCATCCAGTTAGCCGACAGCTTCACGCGGTTCAGCTCGCCAATCTGCGTGGCGGCGATATTGGTCAGCGCTTCGCCAACCGCCAGACGGCCGGAGGCGGCGAAGTCCAGCAGAGCAACCGGGGCGCGCTCGCCCATCGCCATCGCTTCGCCGTAGTAGCTGTCGAGGCTGGCGGTGGTGACCGCGCAGTTGGCCACCGGGATCTGCCACGGGCCGACCATCTGGTCGCGGGCGACCATGCCGGTCACGGTGCGGTCGCCGATGGTCACGAGGAAGGTTTTCTCGGCCACCGTCGGCAGGTGCAGAACGCGATTAACCGCATCGGCGATGGTAATCGGTTGGCGATCCAGCGCGCTGCCCTGGGCTTTCAGGGTCTGCACGTCGCGGGTCATTTTCGGCGTTTTGCCAAGCAGGACGTCCAGCGGCAGATCGATCGGCTGATCGTTAAAGTGGCTGTCGCTCAGGCTCAGGTGCTGCTCGGCGGTGGCTTCGCCGATAACCGCATAAGGCGCGCGCTCGCGGCGGCACAGCTCGTCGAACAGCGGCAGTTGCTCCGGGGCGACCGCCAGGACATAACGTTCCTGCGATTCGTTACACCAGATCTCCAGCGGGCTCATGCCTGGCTCATCGCTCAGGATATCGCGCAGCTGGAATTTACCGCCGCGGCCGCCGTCGCTTACCAGCTCCGGCATGGCGTTGGAGAGACCGCCGGCGCCGACGTCGTGGATAAACAGGATCGGGTTGGCGTCGCCCAGCTGCCAGCAGCGGTCGATCACTTCCTGACAGCGACGCTCCATTTCCGGGTTGTCACGCTGGACGGAGGCGAAATCGAGGTCGGCATCGGACTGGCCGGAGGCCATGGAAGACGCCGCGCCGCCGCCGAGGCCGATGTTCATCGCCGGACCGCCCAGCACGATCAGCTTCGCGCCGACGGTAATCTCGCCCTTCTGCACGTGCTCGCCGCGGATGTTGCCGATACCGCCGGCCAGCATGATTGGTTTGTGGTAGCCGCGCAGCTCTTCACCGTTATGGCTGGTGACTTTCTCTTCATAGGTGCGGAAGTAGCCGTTCAGCGCCGGGCGACCAAATTCGTTGTTAAACGCCGCGCCGCCCAGCGGGCCTTCGGTCATGATGTCCAGGGCGGTGACGATGCGATCCGGCTTGCCGAAATCTTCTTCCCACGGCTGTTCGAAGCCCGGGATGCGCAGGTTGGAAACCGAGAAGCCCACCAGGCCCGCTTTCGGCTTCGCGCCGCGGCCGGTGGCGCCTTCATCGCGGATTTCGCCGCCGGAGCCGGTTGCCGCGCCCGGCCATGGGGAGATGGCCGTCGGGTGGTTATGGGTTTCCACCTTCATCAGAATGTGCGCCGGCTCCTGATGGAAGTCATAGCGTCCGGTCTGGTGGTCGGCAAAATAGCGCCCCACTTCAGACCCTTCCATCACCGCGGCGTTGTCTTTATAGGCCGACAGGACGTAGTCCGGCGTTTTTTCGAAGGTGTTTTTGATCATTTTGAACAGCGACTTCGGCTGCTGTTCGCCGTCGATGATCCAGTCGGCGTTGAAAATTTTGTGACGACAGTGCTCTGAGTTCGCCTGGGCGAACATATACAGCTCGATATCGTTCGGATTGCGTCCCAGACGGGTAAAGGCGTCCTGCAGGTAGTCAATTTCGTCATCTGCCAGCGCCAGCCCCAAACGGAGGTTGGCGTCAATCAGCGCCTGACGCCCTTCGCCCAAAAGGTCAACGCTGGTCACCGGCGTCGGCTGATGGTGAGCGAACAGCTTTTCGCCCGCTTCCAGCGCGTCGAAGACGCTCTCCATCATGCGGTCGTGCAGTTCCGCCGCCACCGCGGCCCACTGTGCTTCGGTCAGAGTCGAGGCTTCAACATAATACGCCACGCCGCGCTCCAGACGCACAACCTGAGCCAGGCCGCAGTTATGGGCGATATCGGTAGCTTTAGAAGACCAGGGAGAGATGGTGCCAGGGCGAGGGGTCACGAGCAGTAATTTACCGGTCGGGGTATGGCTGTTTAAGCTCGGGCCATACTTAAGCAGTCGCGCCAGGCGCTCGCGATCGTCAGCGCTCAGCGGGGCGTTCAGATCGGCAAAATGAATATACTCGGCATATATGGCGCTTACCGGAAGGTTGGCCGCCTGAAATCGTGCCAGCAGTTTATTAATACGGAATGCCGACAGTGCAGGTGAACCACGCAAAATTTCCATCATAAGTCTCTCGTCTTCGAAGCTTTCAGGGTGAGCCAGGGGGGGAAACGGGCGTCATTATAGTGAATCCTGCGCCCCGACGAAACCGTTTGCGTAGAAATAAAATCATTGATGCTGTTTATCAATAAATGTGACGTCCATCGCGAATAAGTTGCCAACTGGCGCATTCTTAAGCAGAATGCCGCTCATTCGACGACAACCTTGCGTTTTTTCCGGACATCGCCTGCTGAGGAACCTGAAGCTGCAGAAGATTAACGCGCTGAAAAAATTAAAGATTAATTATCTGCTTATCGGCATTGTCACCCTTTTGCTGGCGGCTGCCCTGTGGCCGTCGATCCCCTGGTCCGGTAAACCGGAGAACCGGGTGGCGGGCATTATCGCTCGCGGCGAGTTACGCATCAGCACCATCAACTCGCCGATGACCTTCGCCACCATGAACAATAAAACCTTCGGCCTGGACTACGAACTGGCGAAGCAGTTTGCCGACTACCTCGGCGTGACGCTTAAGATAACCGTCCGCCAGAACATCAGCCAGCTGTTTGACGACCTCGACGACGGTCAGGCCGATATGCTGGCCGCCGGGCTGGTCTATAACCAGGAGCGGGTGAAAAACTACCAGGCCGGCCCTGGCTACTACTCCGTTTCCCAACAGCTGGTCTATCGCGTCGGCAATACCCGGCCGCGCAGCCTCGCGGCGCTGACCGCCGAGCAGCTCGCCATCGCCCCGGGTCACGTGGCGATCAACGATCTCCAGGTACTGAAAGCGGAGAAATACCCGGATCTTGCCTGGCGCGTGGACGAAAAGCGCGGCACCACCGCGCTGATGCAGGCGGTGATTGACGGCAAACTCGATTACACCATCGCCGACTCGGTGGCCGTCAGCTTGTTTCAGCGCGTCCATCCGGAGCTGGCGGTAGCCCTTGATATCACCGACGAACAGCCGGTCACCTGGTTCAGCGCTCGGGACGACGATAATTCGCTGTCGGCGGCGATGCTTGATTTCTTCAACAATATTAATGAAGACGGCACCCTGGCGCGCCTGGAAGAGAAGTACCTCGGCCACGGCAACGATTTCGATTATGTCGATACCCGCACCTTCCTGCGCGCGGTGGAAAACATTCTTCCGGAGGTGCAGCCGCTGTTTGAAAAGTACGCCCGCGAGATCGACTGGCGCCTGCTGGCCGCCATCGCCTGGCAGGAATCCCACTGGGATCCGCAGGCCACCTCGCCTACCGGCGTGCGCGGCATGATGATGCTTACGCGTAATACGGCGCAGAGTCTGGGGCTGACTGACCGGACCGATGCGGCGCAGAGTATCGACGGCGGTATGCGCTATCTCCAGGATATGATGGATAAAGTGCCGGATTCGATCCCGAAAGATGAACGCATCTGGTTTGCGCTGGCCGCTTACAATATGGGCTATGCCCATATGCTGGACGCCATGGCGCTCACCCGCAAACAGAAAGGCAATCCCAACAGCTGGGCAGACGTTAAGCTGCGTTTACCCCTGCTGAGCCAGAAACCCTATTACAGCAAACTTAAATACGGCTATGCCCGCGGCCATGAGGCCTACGCCTATGTGGAAAACATCCGCAAATATCAGATAAGCCTTGTCGGCTATTTGTCAGAAAAGGAGCGCCAGCAGCAGCAAACGCTGGCCCTGGCGGAGGATTACCCGGCGGTGCTCCCCAATGAGCTCGAACAGCCGCAGGAGACCACCCTACCCTTTTTCAAGTTTCGCGCCGATAAACAGATGGATAATGCCCGGATGAAACTCCCCGGCCACCTGTATTAACTTTCCCCGTTCTGCTCCCGGGCTTTCTTCAGCGCTTTTTTCTCTTCCCGCCGCCAGCGGAAGAAGTCACTCAGCATGGCAGAGCAGGATCCCGCCAGCACGCCTTCGCTAATCTCAACCCGATGGTTCATTCCCGGGTGGTGCAGAACATCCATCAGTGAGCCGGCGGCGCCGGTCTTGGCATCCCTGGCGCCAAACACCAGGCGGGCGATACGGCTGTGCACCATCGCGCCCGCGCACATCACGCAGGGCTCGAGGGTCACGTACAGCGTGGCGTCGATCAGGCGATAGTTTTGCAGCACCAGCCCGCCCTGGCGTAAGGCCATAATTTCCGCATGGGCTGTGGGGTCGTGACGGCCTATCGGCCGGTTCCAGCCCTCGCCGATGACCTGATTGTTATGCACCAGCACCGCGCCCACCGGCACCTCGCCCTCTTCCCAGGCGCGCTTCGCCAGCGTCAGGGCATGACGCATCCAGTATTCATCATTGAGTTCGAGGTCAGACACAGCGGCCACTCCAGCAGAAAAAGCGGGGCGCATTATACATGGGAGCTATCAATTACACACTATTACTCCAGTTGCTGCAGCTCTCCCTGCGGGGTGACCCGCCAGCGATGCTGGCAAAAGCCGAGCAACGGGTTATCCTGCTCGCTATCGCTATAGCCGCTATACAGCTGCAGCGGAGCGCCAATCTTTTTCTCCAGCTGCACCACCTTTTCATGGCCCAGGCAGCGCAGGGTCAATACCCAGCCGCCCCAGCGGCGCGCGGTGCGGCTGGCTATCAGATTCACCCGCGGCAGCCAGAGGGTATCGCGATAGACCTGTTCCACCAGCGACTGCGGCGAGCCGGTGATCAACCAGACGTCGGCATCGGTACTGGTCAGGTAGGCCGTCAGCCGCGCATGAACCACCGGAAACGCCGTCACATGATGACGAAACCAGCCGACAAACTCCGCTTCCAGCCGCTTCAGTACCGCCTCGCGACGGCCAAAGGTTGACGCCCACAGCAGCAGGCTCATCGGCCAGCGCGCCGCCCGCCCGCACACCGCCAGCCCGGCAAGGATCGCCGGCCCCATCGCCACCACCAGCAGCAGGTTCAGCGGCAGATGGCGCAGCAGGTAGCGCAGAAAACTGCCGAACATATCCTGTTGATGCAAGGTTCCGTCCAGATCGAAAAACACCACTCTCCGTTCACTGTGCTGCAAACTGCCTCCTTCGCTCAGGATTCGCTTCTCGTTAGGGTAAGCTTAACAGTCTTATGCCATGAAGAGGGAAAACATCCCTGCCGTTAAGGAAGAATTAAATTAGCAGGCGAAGGAAAAATTGTGGCTTATGAATTTTTAATTCGTGGTATACCCCTTATAATCGAATAAAAATTCTGTCAGTCACGAGCCGGACGGCTCCAGCGGAGCTCCAATGAACTGTTTAACGCGTATTCGTCAGCGCTATCCCACCCTGGCGGCGAGCGACAAAAAGTTGGCCGATTTTATTCTGAGCCAACCCGATGACACCCGGCACCTCAGCTCGCAGCAGCTGGCGGTGGAAGCCGGTGTGAGTCAGTCCAGCGTGGTTAAATTTGCCCAGAAACTGGGGTTCAAAGGCTTTCCGGCGCTGAAGCTGGCGCTGAGTGAAGCGCTGGCCAGCAGCCCGGATCCGCACTCCGTTCCGGTACATAACCACATTCGCGGTGACGACCCGCTGCGTCTGGTGGGCGAGAAACTCATTAAAGACAATGTCGCCGCCATGCATGCCTCGCTGGACGTCAACACTGAAGAGACGCTGCGGGAAGCTGTCACGCTGCTGCGCAACGCCCGGCGGGTGATCGTCACCGGGATTGGCGCGTCCGGCCTGGTGGCGCGTAACTTTAGCTGGAAGCTGATGAAGATCGGCGTTAATGCTGTTTCGGAGCAGGATATGCACGCCCTGCTGGCGACGGTGCAGGCCATGTCCAGCGACGATCTGCTGCTGGCGATCTCTTACTCCGGCGAGCGTCGGGAGATCAATATGGCGGCCGGTGAAGCGCTGCGCGTGGGCTCCAGGATCCTGGCGATCACCGGCTTTAGCCCTAACGCCCTGCAGCAGCAGGCGACCCACTGCCTGTACACCATCGCCGAAGAGCAGGCGACGCGCAGCGCGGCCATCTCTTCCACCAGCGCGCAAATGATGCTCACCGACCTGCTGTTTATGGGGCTGGTGCAGCAGGATCTGGAGCGGGCGCCGGAGCGCATTCGCCATAGCGAAGCGCTGGTGAAAAAGCTGGTCTGAGCAGAAAATGGGCGTATAATGCCCGCCCTGTTTGTGTTGTTTCTGAGATTTTCCTGATGGCGCTGTTAATTACCAAAAAATGCATCAACTGCGATATGTGCGAGCCGGAGTGCCCTAATGAGGCCATTTCGATGGGTGACAGCATTTATGAAATTAACAGCGACCGCTGCACCGAATGCGTGGGCCATTACGACACGCCCACCTGCCAGAAGGTGTGCCCGATCCCAAATACCATTCTGAAAGATCCGGCACACGTCGAGAATGAAGAGCAGCTGTGGGATAAATTCGTCCTGATGCACCACGCGGATAAAATTTAACCGCTTCCCGGCTTAGCTTTCGACAATCACCGTGGCGCAGGCGTAATGGCGCTCATCGGCGAGCGTGACATGAATATGGCTCACCCCCTGTCGTTCCGCCAGCCGTTGCGCCTCACCCCATAGCCGCAGCTTCGGCTTGCCCAGCTCATCGTTGTAAACTTCGAACTGATTAAAGGCCAACCCGTTGCGGATCCCGGTCCCCAGCGCTTTCGCCGCTGCTTCCTTGACCGCAAAGCGTTTCGCCAGAAAACGCACCGGCTGCTGGTGCTGCTCCCAGATGCTCCATTCATGGTCGCTCAGCACCCGGCGGGCAAGGCGATCGCCGCTGCGGGCGATCACCGCCTCGATGCGGGCGATCTCGACGATGTCGGTACCCAGCCCGAGGATGGCCATTAGCCGCGCGCTTCCAGCATCAGACGTTTCATTTCCGCCACCGCCTCTTTCAGGCCGCTCATTACCGCCCGGCCAATAATCGCGTGGCCGATATTCAGCTCATGCATTTCCGGCAGCGCAGCAATCGCCTTCACGTTGTGATAGGTCAGACCGTGACCCGCATTGACCTTCAGGCCGAGGCTGGCGGCGTAGGTGGCCGCTTTGGCAATACGTTCCAGCTCCTTCGCCTGCTCAGCGTCGGTTTTAGCATCGGCATAGCAGCCGGTGTGGATTTCGATATAGGGCGCGCCAACGTCCGCTGCCGCTTTGATCTGCGCTTCATCCGCATCGATAAACAGGGAGACCAGGATGCCGGCATCCGCCAGGCGTTGACAGGCATCACGCATCTTGTCGCGCTGGCCGGCCACGTCCAGTCCGCCTTCGGTGGTCACTTCCTGACGCTTCTCCGGCACCAGGCAGCAGAAATGCGGTTTGGTTTCGCAGGCGATCGTCAGCATCTCTTCGGTGACCGCCATTTCAAGATTCATGCGGGTGTGCAGCGTCTGGCGCAGGATACGCACATCGCGATCGGTGATATGGCGGCGGTCTTCGCGCAGATGCACGGTTATGCCGTCGGCGCCGGCCTGTTCGGCAATGAAAGCCGCCTGAACCGGATCCGGGTAAGCGGTGCCGCGGGCGTTACGCAAGGTCGCGATATGGTCAATATTGACCCCTAACAGTAATTCAGCCATGACAATCCTCGTTAATCATTATTCGTATTATCCGCTCGCGCCTTTCGCGCGGGCATAAACTGGCGAAACAATTCCCGGCTCTTGAGCGGTTTGCCGCCGAGATAGGGCTTCAGGGCGATACGGGTAAAGCGCTTCGCGGCGCGTAACGTATCAACATCAGGAAACTCGCGACTCGCCAACGCTTTCAAATGGTGCCCGGTAAACGTGTTGTTATCAATCACCAGGCTGGCAATAAAGCCTTTTTCTTCGCGATAGCGGTAGGTCATGGTGTCGTCCACCGGCTCGCCGCTCCCGGCACAGTGGAGAAAATCCACGCCATAGCCCAGATGCCCGAGCAGCGCCAGCTCAAAGCGCCGCAGCGCAGGCTCCGGCGAACCGCTGGCCCCGGCGAGCGCCTGAATGCAGTGCAGGTAGTCAAAAAAGAGTTCGGAGAAGCGCGTTTCGTGCTCAAGCACGCGGGAGATAAGCTCGTTAACGTAAAGACCGCTGTAGAGGGTGATGCCGCTGAGTGGCAGCGCCAGCGAGACAGCTTCCGCGCTGCGCAGGGTTTTGACTTCGCCGCGGCCGCCGAAGCGAACCAGCAAGGGGGTAAAGGGCTGTAAAGCGCCTTTAAGATTCGAGCGTTTGGAGCGTGCGCCCTTGGCAACCAGGCGCACGCGACCGGATTCTTCCGTGAAGACGTCCAGCATCAGGCTGGTTTCGCTCCACGGTCGGCTATGCAGGACAAAGGCGCGCTGCCATCCATCCACGTTGCGTTAACTCAGAGGTCGTCAACATAACCGAGACTGCGCAGGGCGCGCTCGTCATCGGCCCAGCCGGATTTCACTTTGACCCACAGCTCGAGGTGGACCGGCGCTTCAAACATCTCCTGCATGTCCTTACGCGCTTCGATGCCGATGGTTTTGATTTTGGCGCCTTTGTTGCCAATCACCATCTTCTTCTGCCCTTCACGCTCGACAAGGATCAGGCCGTTGATGTCGTAACCGCCACGCTCGTTGGTCACGAAACGTTCGATTTCCACGGTGACGGAGTACGGTAGCTCAGCGCCGAGGAAACGCATCAGTTTTTCACGGATGATTTCGGAGGCCATAAAGCGCTGGGAACGGTCGGTAATATAATCTTCCGGGAAGTGGTGGATCGCTTCCGGCAGATGCTTACGCACGATCGACGCAATGGTGTCGACGTTGGTCCCCGTTTCCGCCGACATCGGCACGATATCAAGGAAGTTCATCTGGCTGGCGAGGAACTGCAGATGCGGTAACAGATCCGCTTTTTCCTGCACGTTATCCACTTTGTTGACCGCGAGGATCACCGGCGCTTTGGCGTCGCGCAGCTTGTTGAGCACCATCTCGTCGTCCTGAGTCCAGCGGGTGCCTTCCACCACGAAGATGACCAGCTCAACATCGCCAATAGAGCTGCTGGCCGCTTTGTTCATTAAGCGGTTAATGGCGCGCTTTTCTTCCATATGCAGGCCCGGGGTATCGACGTAAATCGCCTGATACGGCCCTTCGGTATGGATGCCGACGATGCGGTGACGGGTGGTCTGCGCTTTACGGGAGGTGATCGAGATCTTCTGCCCAAGCAGCTTATTCAACAGCGTGGATTTGCCAACGTTTGGACGACCCACGATGGCGACAAACCCACAATAACTTTTTTCTTCGCTCATTCCAGCTCCAGCTTTTTCAGCGCCTGTTCGGCGGCAGCCTGCTCCGCCTTACGACGGCTGGAACCTGTGCCAACCACCGGTTCACTCAGGCCACTGACCTGGCAGTGGATAGTAAATTCCTGATCGTGCGCTTCGCCGCGCACCTGGACTACCAGGTAGGACGGCAGCGGCAGATGACGACCCTGCAGATACTCCTGCAGACGCGTCTTCGGATCCTTTTGCTTATCGCCCGGGCTGATTTCGTCCAGACGAGTCTGGTACCAGGAGAGGATTAAGCGTTCAACGTTCTGAATATCACTGTCGAGGAAAACCCCGCCAATTAACGCTTCAACGGTGTCCGCGAGAATCGATTCGCGACGGAAACCGCCGCTTTTCAGTTCACCCGGCCCGAGGCGCAAGCATTCGCCCAGTTCAAACTCGCGGGCGATTTCCGCCAGCGTGTTGCCGCGCACCAGCGTCGCGCGCATACGGCTCATGTCGCCTTCATCCACGCGAGGAAAGCGATGATACAGCGCATTAGCGATCACGAAACTTAAAATGGAGTCGCCTAAAAATTCCAGGCGCTCATTATGTTTGCTGCTGGCACTGCGGTGAGTTAATGCCTGTTGCAACAGCTCCTGATGATGAAAAGTGTAGCCCAGCTTTCGTTGAAGCCGATTAATTACGATGGGGTTCATGCGTTACCAATAAATGAATGCGTCAAAGATGCAGCACACGAAACCGACCTGAGCATACGCTTCAAACAGTAAGTTGAAACAGATCAATACGCTTTCGTGTGCAGTGTCACCCGGCAGAGCGACAACCAAAAACTTCGGGGGGATATTCTATACGCAACGACACGGGATGTCGTTAGTTTGAATGGATTTAAATACTAAATAATTCGCGCCGCTGCGATAACAGCAGCGGCGTGAATTCAGCAGATGAAATTAATGAATTCCACCAATGCGCGATAACCGCACGCCGGTCGGCCATTCACCTTCCTGCTTTTCAAAACTCATCCAGATAGCGGTGGCCTTCCCGACCAGGTTTGCTTCCGGCACAAAGCCCCAGTAACGGCTGTCGGCGCTGTTATCCCGGTTGTCGCCCATCATGAAGTACTGACCCGGCGGCACAATCCAGGTGGCCAGCGGCAGACCACTCTGATGGTAATACATGCCAGCCTGATCCTGAGCAATCGGCACCATCAGAATACGATGCGTGACGTCGCCCAGCGTCTCCTGACGCTCGGTGAGGCGAATGCCGTCGGCTTTGGTTTCGCCCTTCGGCAGCTGCCAGAAACCGCTGCTCGCTTCGCCGCCGTTGCTGCGGGAGAAGGTCTGAACGAAATCGCTCGGCTCCACGTTGGAGTAAGTCACCGGCAGCGCGTTGCCGCAGGCCTGTCCGGAGCTGCAGCCCGGCTGAATGGTGACCTGCTTGGCAATCGGATCGTAGGTGACTTTATCCCCCGGGAGCCCCACCGCGCGCTTGATGTAGTCCAGGCGCGGGTCTTCCGGATATTTAAACACCACGATGTCGCCGCGCTTCGGATGACCCGTCTCGATCAGCGTTTTCTGGTAGATAGGATCTTTAATGCCGTAGGCAAATTTCTCCACCAGGATGAAATCGCCAATCAGCAGAGTCGGCATCATCGAACCTGACGGGATCTGGAACGGCTCATAAATGAATGAACGTACCACCAGAACGATCGCCAGCACCGGGAAAACCGATGCGCCGGTTTCCAGCCAGCCCGGTTTCGGGCCGACTTTCTTCAACGTCTTTTTGTCCAGCTGCTCGCCGGTCGCTGCCTGAGCAGCGGCCTGACGCTCACGACGTTTCGGTGCAAAAATGAACTTGTCCAGGCACCATAAAACGCCCGTCACCAGGGTTGCAATCACCAGGATCAGGGCAAACATGTTCGCCATGCCAACTCCTTAGGGTTATTTGCCGTCTTTACCAACGTGCAGAATGGCGAGGAACGCTTCCTGCGGCAGTTCAACGTTACCGACCTGCTTCATACGCTTCTTACCTTCTTTCTGCTTCTGCAGCAGCTTTTTCTTACGGCTGACGTCACCGCCGTAGCATTTCGCCAGCACGTTTTTACGCAGCTGTTTCACGGTAGAACGCGCAATGATGTGGTTGCCGATGGCCGCCTGAATCGCGATGTCGAACTGCTGACGCGGAATAAGATCTTTCATCTTTTCCACCAGCTCGCGACCGCGATACGGCGCGTTATCGTTGTGGGTGATCAGCGCCAGCGCATCGACGCGCTCGCCGTTGATCAGAACATCGACGCGTACCATGTTCGACGCCTGGAAGCGTTTGAAGTTGTAGTCCAGCGACGCATAGCCGCGGGAGGTAGACTTCAGACGGTCGAAGAAGTCGAGCACCACTTCCGCCATCGGGATTTCGTAGGTCAGCGCCACCTGTTTACCGTGGTAAACCATGTTGGTCTGCACGCCACGCTTCTCCACGCACAGGGTGATCACGTTGCCGAGGAACTCCTGCGGCAGCAGCATGTGACACTCGGCGATCGGCTCACGCAGCTCCTGAATATTATTCAGCGGCGGCAGCTTGGACGGGCTGTCGACGTAGATAACTTCTTTGGAGGTGGTCTCCACTTCGTAAACTACCGTCGGCGCGGTGGTGATCAGGTCAAGATCGTATTCACGCTCCAGACGCTCCTGAATGATCTCCATGTGCAGCAGGCCGAGGAAGCCGCAGCGGAAGCCGAAGCCCAGCGCGGTAGAACTTTCCGGCTCGTAGAACAGAGAGGCGTCGTTGAGGCTCAGTTTGCCCAGCGCGTCGCGGAAAGCTTCATAATCATCGGAGCTCACCGGGAACAGGCCGGCATACACCTGCGGTTTCACCTTCTTAAAGCCAGGCAGCGCTTTGTCTGCCGGGTTGCGGGCGGCGGTCAGGGTATCGCCCACCGGCGCGCCAAGGATGTCTTTGATCGCGCAGACCAGCCAGCCTACCTCGCCGCATTTCAGCTCGGTACGGTCAACCTGTTTCGGCGTGAAGATGCCCAGACGGTCGGCGTTATAGACCTGGCCGGTACTCATGACCTTGATCTTGTCGCCCTTGCGCATGGTGCCGTTTTTAATTCGTACCAGCGACACTACGCCGAGGTAGTTATCGAACCAGGAGTCGATAATCAGCGCCTGCAGCGGCGCGTCCGGATCGCCTTCCGGCGGCGGAATATCGCGCACCAGACGCTCCAGCACCTCGGTCACGCCGACGCCGGTTTTCGCCGAGCAGCGCACCGCGTCGTGGGCGTCGATCCCGACGATATCTTCAATTTCGTCCGCTACGCGCTCAGGGTCGGCCGCAGGCAGGTCGATCTTGTTGAGTACCGGAACGACCTCCAGGTCCATCTCCATCGCGGTGTAGCAGTTGGCCAGGGTCTGGGCTTCTACGCCCTGCCCGGCGTCAACCACCAGCAGCGCGCCTTCGCACGCGGCGAGGGAACGGGAAACTTCATAAGAGAAGTCCACGTGGCCCGGGGTGTCGATAAAGTTCAGCTGATAGGTCTCACCGTCGTTGGCCTTATAGTCCAGGGTGACGCTCTGCGCCTTGATGGTGATCCCGCGTTCGCGCTCAAGATCCATGGAGTCCAGAACCTGGGCTTCCATTTCACGATCAGAAAGGCCACCGCAAATCTGGATGATACGGTCAGACAGCGTCGACTTACCGTGGTCGATGTGAGCGATGATCGAAAAGTTACGTATATTCTTCATATTTAGAGTTAATTATGCCTTACGAGTATCATGAGGCCGCTGTACTGTGCCTGACGTTTTTTAATCCGAAAACGCCGCATTCTACACTACATCCTTGAAACCAGGAAATGCTGTTAGATCCAGCATAACCGCAGAAATTGTGGCGTTGTAACAGGAAGGGTAAATAAAGATAAGGGCCAGTGAAATCACTGACCCATGTCGGAGGAAGGCGTTTCGATACGCACCAGATCCGGCGGCAACGCGACGCTCAGAATCACCGGCTGCCACGACTGGCGCGCTGCCAGCTGCGGCGACAGACCGCGCGCCACCAGAAACCCGCCGACGCCGCCCAGCAGCGCGCCGCACAGCGAAGCGATATCGCTGGCAAACAGCACCTGGAAAATCGACGCCATCACAAACAGACCCACCAGCGGCGCCATGTAGACCAACAGCGCCGAACCCAGCAGACTGCTCTCGGCGATCCCCAGCTCCACTTTTTGCCCCGCCGTCAACGGCTGCTCGCAGGGCACGCTGATGGTATGGCTGGTCTGCGGCCCCAGCTTGTTTAATACCCGGCTGCCGCAGCCGGCGCGGGAGGCGCAACTGCTGCAGGAGGCTTTAACGTCGCAGTGCACCTGCGCCACGCCGTTATGCCAGGAAACCACGGTGGCCCACTCTTTGATCATTGTACTGCCTTGAATTTAATGCTGTCTGAGATACGCTTCGCCGTCTGCGGCGGCAGTTCGCCCACCACGGTGATCTCCGCGTTATCGCGTACCGTCGTGCTGACGGTGCGTCGGCCGGTGCGCAACAGCTGGTCGCTGCTGGCCGCGGTGGCGCGGTTGATATTGATCGAGAAGCTGAACAAGCCGTCGGAATAGAGACGTGATTCTACCGGACCATCAAAGGTGGGCAGACGACGCTGGCTGCTGGAGACCTCAGTCATGCCCTGCGGGAGCCACGTTGGCGCCCAGTTGAAGTTGGCTTTGTCGCCCCCTTCAGGCACCGACAGCTGCGGCGGCAAATTCGCTTTCGCCAGCGTCTCCATGCTGGCGCTGACGTTATCGCCAACGTTGAAAGAGACGACCCGGAACTGCTCCAGCGTTTCACCGTCGCGGTCGAGCAAATCGACGCGCAGCGGCAGCTTGGTCTCAGCGTCCAGCCAGGCGATAAAGCTATAGCGCGTGCCGTCGCGAGCCACGACGCGGATCACGTCGCAGAGACGGTCGGCGATACGGGTACGGCCCACGGAGATAAAATCATAGGCTGCGCTGAGACGTTTGAAATCGCTGTAAACCAACGACGGCAGCGAATCGACGATATAGTCGCCGTTCAGGGTGAACGGATCGAGGCCGGGTTCAAAATAGCTGATTTCCGTACCGCGCAGGACCACTTCCCGGCGCGGACCGTCCAGCTGCAGAAGCTGCGCCAGCGGTTGATTGTTCAGTCGCGCATGACGATAGCGCAGCGACTCAACGCCTTGTTTGCTGATGCTGACGAAAGACAGCTCATAATTGAGGGACTGGCTGGCCAGGTTCATCTGCTGCAACAACGCCCCGGACGATGTATCAGCCGAGGCGTTGACAGAGAACAACAGACTGCCTGCCATGAGCGACATGGCACACCAAAGTTGCTTCATTACTGCGATTGCGTTCCTAAAGTTTGATAACCCGGCACCTGGACTGCGGCCTGCTGAGTCTGGGCCTGGCCAAACTGAAGCTGCTCAGCGTGCAGGCGGCGCTGCAGTTCGTAGTCCTGCAGCATGGCGTTAATCCGCCGACGCTGTTCCTGGACCTGAGCCTGCTGGCCGCTACCTGCTGATACGTCAGCCGGTACGCCAAGGCTTACCGGGCTCGCTTTACCCATCATCGGCAGCGTATTGAACACCGGCGCCTCTGGCTGCTGAGCGGCATCAGACTGCCCATTATAGTGCTGGACGCCGACGATAACCGCAAGCGATACGCAGGCGGCAACGCCCATCTGGGTCAGTGAGCTGGCCCACGGACGCACTTTGTTCCAGAACGGCATCTGCCGCCACTGGTGCGGTGCGGGCTGAGATTCAGGAATAAGCGGCGCCGTCTGACGAACGGGCTCATTTTCAATGGCGGCCATCACCCGGGCGGAGATATCAAATTGCAGCACCTCTGCGGTATCGCCACGCAGCGTATCGCGGATAAGGTGATAACTCTCCCAGGTTTTTTGCATCTCAGAAGAACGACTCAGCTCGTTGAGCAGTTCGTTATCCAGCGTTTCACCATCCATTAAAGCCGAAAGTTTTTCTTTCTGCATGCCTGATACCCTTTTCCAGTATTCCGCTATCGTCAACGCCTGATAAGCGGTTGAACTTTATTATCAATAGCTTCTCGCGCCCGGAAGATACGCGAACGCACCGTCCCAACCGGACAATCCATGATAGCGGCTATCTCTTCATAGCTTAGGCCATCCAGCTCCCGTAACGTAATTGCCATGCGTAAATCTTCCGGAAGCGATTCAATGGTACGAAAAACTATTTGTCTCAGTTCTTCTGACAACATTAAGTTCTCAGGGTTCGAAATTTCTTTCAACGCCCCGCCGCTTTCGAAGTTTTCCGCCTCGTTGGCGTCAACATCGCTGGACGGCGGACGGCGTCCCTGAGCAACCAGATAATTCTTCGCCGTATTGACGGCGATACGGTATAACCAGGTGTAAAAAGCGCTATCTCCCCGGAAAGAGTCCAGCGCACGCCATGCCTTAACGAACGATTCCTGAACGACGTCAGCGATATCGCCCGGCGGTACATAGCGGGAAACCAGGCTCGCGACCTTATGCTGATAGCGCACTACCAGCAAATTAAACGCTTTCTGATCTCCTTTCTGGACCCGTTCAACAAGGACCTGATCCGTTAACTGCTCGCTCATCCGAGGTAATGTCTCCCCAAACCCAATTCCCATGCGTCTTCAAAACACCACCCAAAATCTGCATTATGAGCAAGCTGACTCTTGGAGTGTATGAAAACAATAAAGTTCCGTTACGCTTTTGTTTTTTGTCTGGCAACGGCGGCAGATCGTTATCAATCATTATATGCCCAGGTTGCTAAACGATAGGTTAGTCAATAAGAAAAAGCGCAGGCCCGTCTGAAGGGTATCGTAACACGGCGTTTATTTCACTATAAAATCCAATGCTATCAACCTGCCACGCGTCTCATTTTCGCCGTGCTCCAGACCGTTTCCGCTCGCCTGCTGTTTAGCCGTCACAACGCCAGTTAAAAAAAATTGTACGATTCCTCACGAGCTGGTGCTATTGTGAGCTAAATGTGTTTAGTAAATTAAACAAAGACGATGAATACCACTCCTGACTTCTCTTGTGATGTGTTGATTATCGGCAGCGGCGCTGCCGGCCTCTCTCTTGCGCTGCGCCTGGCAGAGCACAGTTCGGTGACGGTGTTGAGCAAAGGGCCGATCAGCGAAGGTTCGACGTTCTATGCGCAGGGCGGGATTGCCGCCGTCTTCGACGAGACCGACAGTATTGAATCCCATGTCGAAGATACCCTGATCGCCGGCGCAGGGTTATGCGATCGCCATGCGGTCACCTTCGTCGCCAGCAACGCCAGACCATGCGTCCAGTGGCTTATCGATCAGGGCGTATTGTTTGACACCCAGGTCCAGGCCAATGGCGAAGAGAGCTATCATCTCACGCGCGAAGGGGGCCACAGCCATCGGCGCATTCTTCACGCCGCCGACGCTACCGGCAAAGCGGTGGAGACGACGCTGGTCGATAAAGCCCTCGCCCATCCCAATATCCGCATCCTTGAGCGCAGCAATGCCGTCGACTTGATCGTATCGGATAAGATTGGCCTGCCGGGCACGCGCCGGGTGGTCGGGGCATGGATCTGGAACCGCAATAAAGAGCGCGTGGAAACCTGCAGCGCGAAGGCGGTGGTACTCGCCACCGGCGGAGCCGCCAAGGTTTATCAATACACCACTAACCCCGACGTCTCTTCCGGAGACGGTATCGCGATGGCCTGGCGGGCGGGCTGCCGGGTGGCGAATCTGGAATTCAACCAGTTTCACCCCACCGCGCTGTATCATCCGCAGGCGCGCAATTTCCTGCTGACCGAAGCGCTGCGCGGCGAAGGCGCCCACCTTAAACGCCCGGACGGCACCCGCTTTATGCCGGACTTTGACGAACGCGGCGAGTTGGCCCCACGCGATATCGTCGCCCGCGCCATCGATCATGAGATGAAGCGCCTTGGCGTTGACTGTATGTTCCTTGATATCAGCCATAAACCCGAGGCGTTTGTTCGCCAGCACTTCCCGATGATTTACGAAAAGCTGCTCGGTCTGGGAATTGATTTAACCAAAGATCCGGTGCCGGTCGTCCCTGCCGCGCATTACACCTGCGGCGGCGTGATGGTGGATGATAATGGCCGCACCGACGTCGATGGGTTATACGCCATCGGCGAAGTCAGCTATACCGGGCTGCACGGCGCGAACCGTATGGCCTCGAACTCGCTGCTGGAGTGTCTGGTTTACGGCTGGTCCGCCGCAGAAGATATTGCCCGTCGCCTGCCGCTGGCCCAGAAGGTCAGCACCCTGCCGGCGTGGGATGAAAGTCAGGTGGAGATCCCGGATGAACTGGTGGTTATCCAGCATAACTGGCACGAGCTGCGCCTGCTGATGTGGGACTACGTGGGGATTGTGCGCACCACCCGCAGGCTGGAGCGCGCCCTGCGGCGCATTACCATGCTGCAGCAGGAGCTGGATGAGTATTACGCCCGCTTCCGCGTCTCGAATAATCTGCTGGAGCTGCGCAATCTGGTGCAGGTGGCGGAACTTATCGTACGCTGCGCGATGTTGCGCAAAGAGAGCCGGGGACTGCATTACACCCTCGACTATCCGCAGCCGCTGCCGAACAGCGGTCCGTCGATATTGTCGCCCCTGGCTCACATAAAGAGATAAAAATCCTCGGTCAGAGCGGTAAAGCCTTCTGAATACTGCTGCTCTGGCCCGCGGATCGCCAGCCTGTCGCTGAAACACTCCCCCGCCGTCGGGGAGAAAGCCAGCAGCACCCGATGCGGCGGCCGCATCTCGGTCTCCGCCACGTCAGTGCGCAGTCGCAGGTGCCAGCCCATCGCGGTTGCCCGTTCGATAAACGCATTTCCGATATCTACCGGCAGCACCACGCAAAAAAAGCCTTCTTCGGTGATATGCTCAGCGGCACAGGTCAGCAGAGAAGCGTGATCGAGCGTCGTGGTATACCGCGCCTGCTCCCGCTGCGAGGTGGCGCAAGGCACCCCTTCCGCAAAAAAGGGCGGGTTACTGATTATCAGTTGATAGCGTCGGGTCTGCGGCGGCTGCCACTGATGAATATCGGCCTGACAGACCTCAACCCGCGAAGCCCATGGCGACGCAAGGGCATTTTCCTGCGCCTGGGCGGCGGCCTCCTCATCCAGTTCGACCGCATCGACACGCACATCATCGCCGGTACGCTGCGCGAGCATTAGCGCCAGCAGGCCGCTGCCGGCGCCAATATCCAGCACATGTTTCACCCCGGCAATCGGCGCCCAGGCGCCGAGCAAAATGCCGTCGGTACCCACCTTCATCGCGCAACGATCGTGAGCGACAAAAAACTGTTTGAAGGTAAAACCATTGCGCGGCAGCGCAAACTTCGACTGAGACATCCTCAATAACCTTGCCGACAAAAAACTCCTGAACGTAAGGCTATGCACAATACCGGAGAACAGATAGCCTTACAAACAGATGAACATTACGTCAGTAACGTCTATAATCGGCGGCCCACTCAGAGGTAGAACATGACTGTAACGACTTTTTCCGAACTTGAACTCGACGAAAACCTGCTGGAAGCCCTCCAGGATAAAGGTTTCACTCGCCCGACAGCCATTCAGGCCGCCGCTATTCCGCCTGCGCTCGATGGCCGTGACATTCTCGGTTCAGCGCCGACCGGCACCGGTAAAACGGCGGCGTATCTGCTGCCAGCGTTGCAGCACCTGCTCGATTTCCCGCGTAAGAAATCCGGCCCGCCGCGTATTCTTATCCTGACGCCGACCCGTGAGCTGGCGATGCAGGTGGCTGACCACGCCCGCGAGCTGGCGAAGCATACCCATCTGGATATCGCCACCATTACCGGCGGCGTAGCCTACATGAACCACGCGGAAGTGTTCAGCGAAAACCAGGACATCGTGGTCGCCACCACTGGTCGCCTGCTGCAGTATATAAAAGAAGAGAACTTCGACTGCCGCGCCGTCGAGACCCTGATCCTCGATGAAGCCGACCGCATGCTGGACATGGGCTTTGCGCAGGATATCGAAACCATCGCCGGTGAAACCCGCTGGCGCAAGCAGACCATGCTGTTCTCCGCGACGCTGGAAGGCGATGCGATCAAAGACTTCGCTGAGCGCCTGCTGGAAGAGCCGGTTGAAGTTTCCGCTACCCCGTCGACTCGCGAGCGTAAGAAAATCCATCAATGGTACTATCGCGCGGACGATATCGAACATAAGACCAGGCTGCTGGTGAATCTGCTGCAACAGCCGGAAGCTACCCGCGCTATCGTCTTTGTGCGCAAGCGCGAGCGCGTGCATGAGCTGGCCAACTGGCTGCGTGAAGCGGGGATTAACACCTGCTGGCTGGAGGGCGAGATGGTGCAGGCCAAGCGTAACGAAGCCATTAAGCGTCTGACCGACGGCCGCGTAAACGTGCTGATCGCCACCGACGTCGCCGCCCGCGGTATCGATATTCCGGACGTCAGCCACGTCTTTAACTTCGATATGCCGCGCACCGCCGACATCTATCTGCACCGTATCGGTCGTACCGGCCGTGCAGGTAAGAAAGGCACCGCGATTTCGCTGGTTGAAGCGCACGATCACCTGCTGCTGGGCAAGATCGGCCGCTACGTTGAAGAACCGCTGAAAGCTCGCGTGATTGATGAATTGCGACCAAAAACCCGCGCGCCAAGCGAGAAGTTGACCGGTAAGCCATCGAAGAAAGTGCTGGCGAAACGCGCCGAGAAAAAAGAGAAAGAAAAAGAGAAGCCGCGGGTGAAGAAGCGCCACCGCGATACGAAAAATATCGGTAAGCGCCGGAAGCCAAGCGCGACCGGGACGCCATCAGCGTCGAGCGAAGAGTAAAAAAAACGCCGGGATATCCCGGCGTTTTCACATCTGGCGTTAGCCTTACAGGCTTTCGGTAAAGGTACGAGCGATAACGTCGCGCTGCTGTTCCGGGGTCAGGGAGTTGAAGCGTACCGCGTAGCCGGAAACACGAATGGTCAGCTGCGGGTATTTTTCCGGATGCTCAACCGCGTCCAGCAGGGTTTCGCGACGCAGCACGTTAACGTTCAGGTGCTGACCGCCTTCCACGCGAACTTCTGGTTTCACGTCTACCGGGATTTCACGGTATTCGATTTCACCCAGTTTGCTGACTTCCACCACGTCATCTTCCGCAAAACCACCTTTGGCGCACAGGCAACGCGCTTCGCCTTTTTCGCTATCCAGCAGCCAGAAAGAGTTCAGCAGGTCGTCGTTTGCCGCTTTAGTAATTTGGATACCAGTAATCATTTGATGCCTCCCAGGCAGTGTTTATTCGATTTTGGCCTCTTCGCGGCCAATTGGTAAAACCATTGTTGTATGAGTGTATATATATCAGCCGCACCCTCGGCATTCTTTGATATAAATCAACAAAAACCACTCACTCTAAGTGGGTATGCAAGGATTTTATTGTTTTACATCAAGTTACGCCATAAGCCGCTATAAATAATTTTGTAAATTTTCAATTTTTTTTGCATAAAGGCCCGCGTCAAGCCGTGTCGATTTTGTTCTGTAGAAAGAAGCCGTTAAGCTATAGCGATGACCCTTTGCAGGAGAGCAAGATGACCACCCCTTTAACCTGGCATGACGTGCTGGCGGATGAAAAGCAACAACCCTATTTTCTCAATACTCTGAAGACCGTCGCCGAAGAGCGCCAGTCCGGGATCACCATCTATCCACCGCAAAAAGATGTCTTTAATGCGTTTCGCTTTACCGAACTGGGCGATGTCAAAGTCGTCATTCTCGGTCAGGACCCCTATCACGGCCCGGGGCAAGCCCACGGTCTGGCGTTCTCGGTTCGCCCCGGCGTCGCAATCCCGCCCTCGCTGCTGAATATGTACAAAGAGCTGGAGGCCACTATCCCTGGCTTTACCCGCCCTACCCATGGTTACCTGGAAAGCTGGGCGCGCCAGGGGGTGC
The DNA here is from genome assembly GCF_040065795.1 of Klebsiella sp. JB_Kp004. Taxonomy (NCBI): domain Bacteria; kingdom Pseudomonadati; phylum Pseudomonadota; class Gammaproteobacteria; order Enterobacterales; family Enterobacteriaceae; genus Klebsiella; species Klebsiella sp. JB_Kp004. Next base: position 145,258 of record NZ_JBEAKW010000009.1, read on the forward strand.
TCCTGCTTAATACGGTCCTGACCGTCCGCGCCGGGCAGGCGCACTCGCACGCCAGCCTCGGCTGGGAGACGTTTACCGATAAGGTAATCGCGTTAATCAATGAGCACTGCGAGGGGGTGGTCTTTCTGCTGTGGGGCTCCCATGCGCAGAAGAAAGGCGCGATTATCGATCGCCAGCGCCACTGCGTACTGAAGGCGCCGCACCCTTCACCGCTCTCCGCACATCGCGGCTTCTTTGGCAGCAACCATTTCGTGCAGACCAATCAGTGGCTGGCCGATCGCGGCGAAGCGCCGATTGACTGGATGCCGGTCCTTCCCGCCGAAAGCGAGTGATCGACAGCCATAAAAAAAGCCAGCATCAGCTGGCTTTTGTATTCATGGACAGGTATTACGCCTTGTTCTGACGCCACCATTCCGCCAGCAGGACGCCGGTCGCCACAGATACGTTCAGGCTTTCGACATTGCCGGTACCATCGATGGCGACGCTGAGGTCCGCGCTGGAGATGGCTGCATCCGACAGGCCATCGCGCTCCTGGCCTAACACCAGCACCATTTTCTTCGGCAGCTCGGCTTTAAACAGCGGGGTACCATTATGGCTGGAGGTCGAGACAATCGCGTAGCCCGCCTGACGGAACTGATCCAGAGTATCGATGAAGCTGTCGCCGGTGATCGGTTCAACATGTTCCGCACCGCCTTCCGCCGTACGGATCGCCGCGCCGGACTCCAGCACGCCGGCATCCTGAACCACAACCCCCTTCACGCCGAAGTGCGCGCAGCTGCGCATGATCGCCCCGAGATTATGTGGGTTACCCACGTCCTCCAGCGCCAGAACGCAATCTTCTTCTGCGGCCTTCGCGACCCACTGGGCAACAGAGGTACCGTGGCGTTTTTTGATCAGGAAGCAGACGCCGCCGTGGTGATCGGTCCCGGAGGCTTTTGCCAGCTCGGCTTCATCAACCACATGGTAAGCTTTACGGTTAGCCGCCATCCAGCGCAGCGCCTCTTTAAAGCGCGGCGTCACGCTCTGGATAAACCAGGCGCGGACAATGGCTTCCGGGCGGCTCTGGAACAGGGCCTGACAGGCGTTTTCACCATACACGCGGGTCTCTTCCGCACGCTGGCGACGCAGTACTTCCGGATCGATAAAGCTCTTCCCGCTGATCCCGCCGTGATCCTCTTTTACCGGCGTCTCATCGCCAGGAGCGCGAGAAACGGTACGCCACGGGGATGCATCGTCACGATTAAAATCATCGCGCTTGCGCTCATCACGCTTGCGGTCATCGCGTTTACGATCGTCACCGCGGCTGTTTCGTTCGTCACGCGCAGGGCGGCTGCGGCCGTCAACACGAGATTTTCCTGGACGACCTCCCCCTTTCCCGGTACGTGGGTTATGGGTGCGTTTGTCAGAATCATCATCACTGCGGACATACATCACTTTGACCTTGCCGCTTTTATTTTTCAGTTCGTCGCTCATCAATTTTCTCCACCTGCGCTGCGCGAAGCGCGCAGATTACCCGATGTGTCATCGCTTCGCCATGATTTCGTTTAAAAGACGGCCTCTATTGCACTCATCGAACAAAACGCATTGTCCTTAAATAACACTTAATCGATAATATGTAACATCACAGAAACATATTGGCCACGTGCCACGTTGCAACCCATCACCAGAGGTTAGTTATGAATACCGTTTGTGCCAGTTGTCAGGCTCTGAACCGCCTCCCGGACGATCGTAGCGCGGATGGCGCAAAGTGCGGACGCTGCGGTCACGATCTTTTTGATGGCGACGTCATCAACGCGACCGGGGCAACGCTGGATAAACTCTTAAAGGACGATCTGCCGGTCGTTGTCGATTTCTGGGCGCCATGGTGCGGTCCCTGCCGCAGCTTCGCGCCGATCTTTGAAGACGTCGCGGAAGAGCGTAGCGGGAAGATGCGTTTTGTGAAAGTTAACACCGAAGCGGAACGTGAGCTTAGCGCACGGTTTCGTATCCGCAGCATCCCGACCATTATGATGTTCAAAAATGGCGAAGTGATCGACATGCTCAATGGCGCGGTGCCAAAAGCGCCATTTGATAGCTGGCTAAACGAAGCCGGACAGCAGTAATCCTTCCGGGGCACCGCTTGTGCCCCGTTTTCGCCTCTGCGACAATAGCGTTTTTCACTAGCGACTCCCATGACTGATAACGCTGTCCTTCGCCTGCGCGCCGAACGTCTCGCGCGAGCCACCCGCCCTTTCCTTGCTCGCGGCAACCGCATCCGCCGCTGCCAACGCTGTCTGCTGCCGCTCAAGCAGTGCCTGTGCGCCACGTTAACGCCGGCGCAGGCCACCAGCCGTTTCTGCCTGGTGATGTTTGATACGGAGCCGATGAAGCCCAGCAACACCGGCCGGCTCATCGCCGATATTCTGCCGAATACCGAGGCTTATCAATGGTCGAGAACCGAGCCGCCGCAGGGGCTGCTCGATCTGGTCGCCCATCCCGATTACCAGCCGATGGTGGTGTTTCCCGCCTCCTACGCCGCACCGGAGCGCCAGGTCCTGAGCGCGCCGCCGTCCGGCAAACCGCCGCTGTTTATCATGCTCGACGGCACCTGGACCGAAGCGCGTAAAATGTTCCGTAAGAGCCCTTATCTGGACGCGCTGCCGATCATCTCCGTCGATCTGTCGCGCATCTCAGCCTACCATCTGCGCGAGGCGCACGCCGACGGACAATATTGTACCGCGGAAGTGGCTATCGCCCTGCTGGATCTGGCGGGCGATGCGCCGGCCGCCGCCGCGCTTGGCGAACACTTCACCCGCTTTCGGACCCGCTACCTGGCGGGAAAAACCCAGCATAAGGGCAGTATCACAGCGGGCCAGGTGGAAAACGTTTAAAATCATTCGGTCACTGGGATGAAAGGAGACCGGTATGAGCCAACGAGGCCTGGAAGCGCTGCTGCGACCAAAATCCATCGCCGTTATTGGCGCATCAATGAAGCCGCAGCGCGCTGGCTATCTCATGATGCGCAACCTGCTAGCCGGCGGCTTCAATGGCCCGGTACTGCCGGTGACCCCCGCCTGGAAGGCGGTGCTTGGGGTGCTGGCGTGGCCCACCATCGAGAAGCTGCCGTTTACGCCGGATCTGGCGGTGCTTTGTACCAACGCGCGACGTAATCTCGAGTTGCTCGAAGCCCTGGGGCAGAAAGGCTGCAAGACCTGCATCATTCTCTCTTCGCAGCCGGAACAGTATCCGGCGCTGCTCGAATGCGCTGCGCGCTACCAGATGCGCCTGCTCGGCCCAAACAGCCTGGGACTGCTGGCGCCGTGGCAAGGCCTGAACGCCAGCTTTTCGCCGGTCGCGATCCACCGCGGTAAACTGGCCTTTATCTCGCAGTCGGCCGCCGTCTCCAACACCATCCTTGACTGGGCGCAACAGCGCGAGATGGGGTTTTCCTACTTCATCGCGCTGGGCGATAGCCTGGATATAGATGTCGATGACCTGTTGGACTTTCTGGCCCGCGACAGCAAAACCAGCGCCATTTTGCTTTACCTTGAGCACCTCAGCGACGCGCGCCGGTTTGTCTCCGCCGCGCGCAGCGCCTCGCGAAACAAGCCAATCCTGGTGATCAAAAGCGGCCGTAGTCCCGCGGCGCAGAAACTGTTGCACGTCAATTCAGGGATGGATCCGGCATGGGACGCGGCCATCCAGCGTGCTGGTCTGCTGCGAGTCCAGGATACCCATGAGCTGTTCTCCGCCGTAGAAACCCTGAGCCATATGCGCCCGCTGCGCGGTGAAAAACTGATGATCGTCAGCAACGGCGCGGCGCCGGCGGCGCTGGCGCTGGATGAGCTTTGGTTGCGTAACGGTAAGCTGGCGACCCTCAGCGAGGAGACGCGCGACGCCCTGCGCCAGGCGCTGCCGGGCGGCGTTGAGATCGCCAACCCACTGGATCTACGCGATGACGCCAGCAGCGAACACTATCAGCGGGCGGTGAACATTCTGCTTAACAGTCAGGACTACGACGCGCTGCTGGTGATCCACTCGCCCAGCGCCGCCGCGCCGGGCACCGAGAGCGCCCTGGCGCTGATAGACGCCCTGAAGCACCATCCGCGTGGCAAATATGTCACCGTGCTGACCAACTGGTGCGGCGAATTCTCTTCCCAGGAGGCGCGACGGCTGTTCAGCGATGCCGGCCTTCCCACCTACCGTACGCCGGAGGGCACCATCACCGCCTTTATGCATATGGTTGAGTACCGCCGTAACCAGAAACAGCTGCGCGAGACTCCAGTGCTGCCGGACTCGTTAACCGCCAATACCAGCGAAGCGCATGCTCTGCTCCAGCAAGCGATAGATGACGGCGCCACCACGCTGGATACCCACGAGGTCAGCCCGGTGCTCCGGGCCTACGGTATCCACACACTGCCAACCTGGATCGCCGCTGACAGCGCGGAAGCGGTGCATATCGCTGAGCAGATAGGCTATCCGGTTGCGTTGAAGCTGCGTTCCCCGGATATTCCGCACAAATCAGAAGTACAGGGGGTCATGTTGTATCTGCGTACCGCGGCAGAAGTACAGCAGGCAGCGGATGCGATGATCGATCGCGTCAGGCTGGCCTGGCCCCAGGCGCGCATTCATGGCCTGCTGGTGCAGAGTATGGCCAATCGCGCCGGCGCCCAGGAGCTGAGAGTGGTGGTTGAGCACGATCCCCTCTTCGGCCCGTTGATTATGTTGGGCGAAGGCGGCGTGGAGTGGCGGGCCGAGGACCAGGCCGCTGTGGCGCTGCCGCCGCTGAATATGAACCTGGCGCGTTATCTGGTGATCCAGGCGATCAAAAATAAGAAGATCCGCGGCCGCAGCGCATTGCGACCGCTGGATATCGCAGGCTTAAGCCAGCTGCTGGTTCAGGTCTCGAACCTGATCGTCGACTGCCCTGAGATCCAGCGGCTGGATATTCATCCCTTGCTCGCCTCCGGCAACGAGTTTACGGCGCTGGACGTTACCCTGGGGCTTGCTCCCTTTAGCGGCGACAGTGAAAGCCGTCTCGCTATTCGTCCCTATCCGCACCAGCTGGAGGAGTGGGTGGTGATGAAAAATGGCGATCGCTGTCTGTTCCGGCCGATCCTTCCGGAAGATGAACCGCAGTTGCTCGCGTTTATCGCTCAGGTCACCAAAGAAGATCTCTATTATCGCTATTTTAGTGAGATCAACGAATTTACCCATGACGACTTAGCCAATATGACCCAGATCGACTACGATCGAGAAATGGCGTTCGTCGCCGTCAGGACCACCGCGGAACAGAGCGAGATCCTCGGCGTGACGCGGGCGATCTCCGACCCTGACAATATTGATGCCGAGTTTGCTGTGCTGGTCCGTTCAGATTTGAAAGGGTTAGGCCTGGGGCGAAGGCTGCTGGAAAAGCTGATCGCCTATACGCAAAGCCATGGCCTGCAACGGCTGAATGGGATTACGATGCCGAATAACCGAGGCATGATCGGCCTCGCCAGAAAGCTGGGATTCACCGTTGATATTCAGCTGGAAGATGGGATTGTCAGTCTGTCGCTGCCCCTGAATCAGGGATAATCGCGCGACGCTGACCGCAATTGTTGACCACATTAGCGGGTAGTAATGGTATTATTGCCCGCTTACGTCGTCTGCATGGTACAGAAGACCCTTCAATAAACAGAGAAGAAACGCACTGTGATGTTGTCAAAATTTAAGCGTAATAAACATCAACAACACCTTGCCCAACTCCCTAAGCTTTCTCAGTCAGTTGATGATGTAGAGTTCTTTTACGCCCCTGCGGATTTCAGGGAAGCGTTACTGACCCGGATTGCCAACGCCACTCAGCGTATATGCATTATTGCGCTCTACCTGGAGCAAGATGATGGCGGAAAAGGAATTTTGCAGGCCCTTTATGACGCCAAACGTCAGCGTCCGCAACTGGATGTTCGCGTCCTCGTTGACTGGCACCGCGCTCAACGTGGCCGTATCGGCGCCGCCGCCTCCAACACCAATGCTGACTGGTATTGTCGGATGGCCAATGAAAATCCGGGCGTAGAGATCCCCGTTTACGGCGTGCCGATTAACACCCGGGAGGCGCTCGGCGTTCTCCATTTCAAAGGCTTTATTATCGATGACTGCGTCCTCTACAGCGGCGCCAGCCTGAACGATGTTTATCTGCATCAGCATGATAAGTACCGCTATGACCGCTATCAGTGCATCCGTAACGGCAAAATGGCGGACGTCATGTTCGACTGGGTCGACAATAATCTGGTTCAGGGACGCGGCGTGAATCGTCTCGACAGACCGGATCGGCCAAAAAGTCCGGAAATCAAAAACGATATTCGCCAGTACCGTCAGGAGCTGCGCGACCGCAGCTACCATTTTGTCGGCACCGCCGGTGACGAAGAACTCTCCGTCACCCCGCTGGTAGGCCTGGGGAAATCCAGCCTGCTGAACAAAACTATCTTTCACCTGATGCCCTGTGCCGAGCACAAGTTAACGATCTGCACCCCCTACTTCAACCTTCCTGCCGTGCTGGTAAGAAATATCATCCAGCTGCTGCGCGACGGTAAACAGGTGGAGATTATTGTCGGCGATAAAACCGCTAACGATTTCTATATTCCGGAAGATCAGCCGTTTAAAATCATCGGCGCGCTTCCTTATCTGTATGAGATCAACCTGCGGCGTTTCCTCAGCCGGCTGCAGTATTATGTGAATACCGATCAGCTGATCGTCCGCCTGTGGAAGGATGACGATAACAGCTACCACCTGAAGGGCATGTGGGTTGACGACGAGTGGATGCTGCTCACCGGCAACAACCTTAACCCGCGCGCCTGGCGACTCGATCTGGAAAATGCCATTCTGATCCACGATCCAAAGCAGCAGCTGGGAGCCATGCGGGAGAAAGAGCTGAAGCTCATCCGCACCCACACCACGGTGGTGAAACATTATCGGGATCTGCAAAGTATTGCCGACTATCCGGTGAAAGTGCGTAAACTGATCCGCCGACTGCGGCGGATCCGCATTGACCGGCTGATCAGCCGTATTCTCTGACAATCAGCCCCGCCTCGACGGGGCTTTTTTCTGGAAGCGCTATGCGTACGATAATCGTGATTGCTTCGCTGATGTTAACGGGCTGCAGCCACATGGCAAATGATGCATGGTCCGGTCAGGACAAAGCCCAGCATTTTCTGGCCTCGGCGATGCTGTCTGCCGCCGGCAATGAATATGCGCAACATCAGGGTTACAGCCGGGACCGCAGCGCTGCTATCGGCCTGATGTTTTCCGTCAGCCTCGGCGCCTCAAAAGAGCTTTGGGACAGCCGCCCGGCAGGCAGCGGCTGGAGCTGGAAGGATTTCGCCTGGGATGTAGCCGGCGCGACCACCGGCTACGCTGTTTGGCAACTGGCGCACCAGTAACGGCTAAAGACGCAGGCCTTTGCCTTTGCGATGCAGCATCAGGGAGACCAGGAAGGCGATGGCCGCCATCACCGTCACGTACCAGTAGAACGCGTGCTCTATCCCCGCCGATTTCAGCGACAGCGCGACATATTCCGCCGAGCCGCCAAACAGGGCATTCGCGACGGCATAGGACAGCCCTACCCCAAGCGCGCGAACCTGCGCCGGGAACATCTCGGCCTTCAGGATGCCGCTGATCGAGGTATAGAAACTGACAATCAGCAAGGCGCAGATCACCAGGCCGAAGGCAGCATAGGGTGAGCTCACTTTTTGCAAGGCGCTCAGGATAGGCACGGTAAATAATGTCGCCAGCACGCCAAAGCACAGCATGGAGGTACGGCGGCCAACTTTATCCGAAAAGGCGCCGAACAGCGGTTGAACCAGCATATAAACGAACAGCGCCGCGGTCATGATCACGCTGGCGGTGCTGGCCGTCATGCCCGCCGTGTTGACCAGATACTTTTGCATATAGGTAGTAAAGGTATAGAAGGTCAGCGATCCGGCGGCAGTAAAGCCCAACACCATCACGAAAGCCCGGCGATTACGCCACAACCCTTTAAATGAGCCAGCCTCTTTCAGCGCCCGGGTCTCCTGCTTTGAGGTTTCGTCCAGCTGGCGACGCAGCCACAGCGCGACGATAGCCAGTACTGCCCCGAGAGCAAAAGGAATACGCCATCCCCAGGCATGCAAATCTTCGTCGCTCAGCACCTGCTGGAGCGCCACGACCACTAATACCGCCAGCAGTTGACCGCCAATTAACGTGACGTACTGGAAAGAAGCATAGAAGCCTTTCTTTCCTTCAATCGCCACTTCACTCATATAGGTCGCGCTGGTGCCATATTCTCCACCGACCGACAGCCCCTGAAACAGACGGGCCAACAGCAGCAGCGCCGGAGCCCAGGTGCCGATGACCGCGTAGCCCGGCAGGCAGGCAATCACCAGTGAACCAAAGCACATCATACAGACCGAAATAAGCATGGAAGCTTTACGTCCGCGGCGGTCGGCGATCCGGCCAAACAGCCACCCACCGATAGGACGCATCAGAAATCCGGCGGCGAATACGCCTGCCGTTTGTAAAAGTTGAGTGGTGGTATTTCCGGATGGAAAGAAGATATGGGCAAAATAGAGCGAGCAGAATGAGTAGACGTAAAAATCAAACCACTCAACCAGATTTCCCGAGGAAGCGCCAACAATTGCCCAAATACGACGACGGGTATCGGCCTGCTCCGGCGCGGCCCGTTCGGTAATGCTACTCTCTGTCATTGTTATATTGCTCCAGCAAAGACTGCAGTCTGTCTTGTCGGGCGTACCACGTCACGCAGACAAATTAGTTAGTAAACTAAATGTTATATAATTGTTATATCTTTATATGTGATTACATTCACATTTTTTTTCGCAAGCGCGGTTTTCGCGATCAACGCCAGCGCAGAGGCAAGGAAAAAGTGGATTATGGCGAAGGGTTTGCCATGACGGGGTTTTATGTTGCTTTGAATGAAGATAATGGTGCGGGTATGGCGGGATTTTCTCCGGAGGCGGTGCTGCGCACCTTGTCCGGGCTACGGATCAGTAGCCCCGGTAAGCGCAGCGCCACCGGGGGAGGCATACACCACACAGCAAAAAACCCCGCACCTTTCGGGACGGGGTTCTTTTTAAACGCAAAAACAAAAAGCTCAGTCTTTCGACTGAGCTTTCTGCTTTATTTGATGCC